>JAKBES010000350.1 GCA_021833665.1 Acidobacteriota bacterium | reverse complement strand
AGCTCCTCCCCCGAGAAGGCCGCTAGAAGGCGGAGTTCGCGCGGGGAAAGGCCGCGCTCCTGGAGGACCTTGATCTTGCGGTCCAGGTCGATGGAGATGGCCTTGGAGAGGGTCACCTCCTCCGGCTTAATGGCCTTCGGGGGCGACGCCTCCGCATCACCGAAGAAGGTCTTGAGCATGTTGTTGGCCTCGCGGGTGCGGTGGGAGAGGGACTTCCAGAAGTGCCAATAGAAGTGCACCGCCACGTCCTTGTGGGTGTCGAAAAACCCCTGGAGCTCACCCATTTTCAAGGAGAAGAGGAGGCAGTCCGTGTGGGCCGTGGCGTCGGCGCTCCGCTGGGCCGGATCGATGAAGTTCATCTCGCCGAAGAACTCTCCCCTGCGGGCGATGGACAGGACCTGCTCGCCGAACGGGGTCTGCCTGGAGAGGTGCACCTCGCCCTTTTCGATGAGGAAAAGGGCGTCGCCCTCGTCGGCCTCGTCGAAGATGCGCTGCCCCCGGTCGTAGCGCTCCTCCCTCACGAATTTGGCCACCACGAAGAGGTTCTCGTCGCTGAGGTCCGCCATGAGCTCGAAGGCCCTCAGGCGCAGCGCCAGGCGCAGGAGATCCTGGCGCACCTGGTCGCCGGCTCCCGCGCGGGCCATTTCCTGGAGCCCCTGCACGGCACCCTTTCCGAGGACGATCTCCTTCTGCATGTCGAGCTGGTTCACGCACTGGTTGAAGAGGCCGAGGCGGGCCTTCACCAGCTCCGCGCGGGCCGTCTTGCTGGTGTGGCCCAGTTTTTCGAGGAGGTATTTGAACTTCTCCTGGAGATCCTGGCCCGAGCGCCCCCCCGCGGCGTTCTCGAGGATCATGGCATCCACGATGCTGTGCAGGGCCCCCTTGTAGTTCTTGAGGTAGAAGAGGGCTCGTCCCATGAGGGCGTGGGCTTCGGCGTCGAAGGGGTTGATGGTGATGGCGGCGCGCAGTTCCTTGATGGCGGAGGAGAAATCGTTGGATTTGTAGAACACTCGCGCCAGGTTCAGGTGGGCCCGCTCGTTGGAAGGGTTGTGGACGAGAGCCAGGTGGTAGCACTCCGTGGCCTTGTCTTCCTGCCCCTTCTTTTCAAAGAGCTTGCCGATGGAGCAGATCTGGAGGGAGAGCCTGTCACGGCGGGCCCGCTCTTCGCCGAACTTGCCCATCATCCGGCGCCGCTCCTGGTCCTCCCTCTCCTTGAGGAGATTCCGGGCCTTGCCGAGATTGATCTTGAGGGCGAGGCTGGCGGGAAAGAACTTGATGCCTTTCTCGTACAGTTCCACCGCGTCCTCGTAGCGCCCCTGCTCCGCGAACTTGTTGGCGATGATGCAGATGTCCTCGAGGCTGATGTTGAGGGCGGAGGCCTCGATCTGGGCCGGCTCCTTGCTCACCTGGCTCCTCCTTGGGCCATTGTAGGGACATGGGTTTACCTTGACAAGAGGCGCCGGAATATTGGAAAATAAGGAGATATGGAGGCGACGTGGCGGGACGGTTGAGGTGGATGGTGCTTCTGGCCGTGTTGGTGTTCGGGGCCGGCTCCGCGCTGGACGCGGCCGGCCGGGTCACCGTGGTGGGGGGAGACGGCACGCCATCCCTGTGGCTGCCCGAGCAGACCACCTCCGCCCAGCAGGCTGCCGCCCTGGACGAAGTGAGCCGGTTTCAGCGCCGGTGGACCGCCTTTTTCGGCGGCGCGGCCTCCCTTCCAGACCCGGTGGTGGTTCCCGCCGGCGGTGATTTAGGTGAAGCCCTGTTCGCCGCCCTTTGGCGGCCCGCCTCCACCTCATTGGCACCGCCGGACCGGCCCTCGGCCCTCGGCGCCTTGCGATGGGCGGTCCTGGGCGATTCCTCCGCGGTCAGGGCCACGCTGGCACACGCCGCCTCCGCGGCTCAGTGGGGCCCCGCCCTTGCGGAGAAACCCACGCTGTACGTGTTTCTTTCGGAGCAGATGGCCGACCCCTCCTTTCTCGCGGAGGCTCTGCCCCCTGGTCCGGGCGCCCTCCGGCTCCGGAACGCGCTCGCCAGGAGGGACGTGCCGTGGGACATGTTCTGGAACCGGTACATGGCGTGGCTCCTCACCCGCGCCGTGGCGTGGGGCCTAGTGGCTCCCGCCAAGGGCAGCCTCCCCGCGGTCTGGGTTTTGGATGCCCAGCTCAAGCCCGGTGAACTCACGGGCTGGCGCTTTCCCGTGAAGGATCCCGCGGAGGGCGTAAGCCTGGAGCTTTCGGGCGACGTGGCCCCGGACGTCCGCCTCTTTCACCTTTTTACCGACGACCTCGGCCGCATCACCTCCTCCGGCATGACCGGATTGAAACCCGGCCCCTTGGTCCTTCCCCGGCGGGGAAGCTGGGTCTGGGTCTTCATCTGGAACGCGTCGAATTCGGAGGCGGACGCGGGGGCCGCACTCACCCTGTGGTCCAGTTACCAGGTTCCCTTTGTGGTCCTCGATTCCTCGCGCAAAGGAACCGTGCTGGACCTCCACCTCCGGGAGAGCGAAGGCATCGGCGACTACCGCCTCTGGTCCCTCCCGCAGGACGAACCGGAGACGCAAAGCGCCGGCCTGGCCGGTGCCTTCCCCTCCGAAGGGGAGGGCGACCACTACTACCGCCTTCAGCTCGCCGACGCCCCGAGCGGGGTCCACCTGCGGTTGACCTGTCGAACCGTGGCGGGGGGTTCTTACTCGACGGACGTTCCCGCGCGGGAGAGCGGCCCATGATGGTCCGCCTCCACTCGGCCGACTTGAACGGCATTGACGCCGTTCCCGTCGAAGTGGAGGTGGACGTCCAGCCGGGCATGCCCAATTACGTCACCGTGGGGTTGCCCGACGCGGCCGTGAAGGAGAGCCGCGAGCGGGTCCGCGGCGCATTGCTGAACTGCGGATACCAGTTTCCCCTGGAAGTCGTGACCGTCAATCTGGCTCCCGCCGATATTCGCAAAGAGGGATCCCAGTTCGACCTCCCCGTGGCCCTGGCGCTCCTCATCGCCACGGGGCAGATTCGCCGGGAGGACGCGCACGGCGGTTTCCTTTTCGCGGGTGAGTTGGCCCTGGGAGGCAACCTCCGTCCGGTGCGCGGCGCCTTGGCCATGGCACTTCTGGCCAGGAGCCAGGGGAAAACCTTGGTGTGCCCCGCGGAGGATGCCCCCGAGGCTGCCCTGGTGGAGGGATGTACCGTCATTCCTGTACGAACTCTCGTTCAGGCCGTTCGTTTCCTTCGCTCAGAGGAGGCCGTTCCGCCCGAGCCTCACCGCGATTACGACACCCTTCGAGCCGACCCGCCGGACCACCTGGACTTCGCCGAGGTGCGCGGCCAATCTCTCGTGAAGCGCGCCCTGGAAGTGGCCTCAGCGGGAGGCCACAACGTCCTCCTCCTGGGCCCCCCCGGATCGGGCAAGAGCATGCTCGCCAAGCGCTTTCCCACGGTCCTTCCGCCCATGTCCTTCGAGGAGGCCCTGGAAACCACCCGGATCCACTCGGCTCGAGGCGAGCGGAAGCGTGG
>JAKBES010000349.1 GCA_021833665.1 Acidobacteriota bacterium | reverse complement strand
CGCGCCAAAGCGGGCCAAATCGTACCTGCTCGCCGCCACGGCCATCATTTCGATGGCGCAGCAGGAGAGCCCGAACGGCATGGGCCACAGACTGTATTTGCGGGCCAGATCAACGACCTTGGACAAGGTGCCCAACACGACGCCGTCCTTAAGGAGCGCCAGGTCGTCTTGAGTCCGTGTATCAAGCGCGAGAGTTTCCGTATCTACTCCCATCGCAAAGCGCCTTTCTTGAGGGCGTATACGTAGCCCACGAGGAGGATCGCCAGGAAAAGGAGCAGTTCGCCGTACACGAAGAGCCCCCAGCCCGCGGCCACCCGCTCGCGGTATACGGCCGCCACCGGGAACAGGAAGAGGGTTTCCACGTCAAACAGGAGAAAAAGAAGAGCCACCACGTAATACCGCACCGACACGCGCCTGAAGGGCTCGTCCATGGGGTCCAAGCCGCACTCATAGGGCGTCAGCAGAGTCCTGGAGCGGCGCACGTAGCCCAGGAGCCACGAAGCCACCGCCAGCCCGACGGCGATGCACATCGCCACCGCAACCATGATCAGGATCGGCAGATATGCGCTCTGCATCCAGACCCCCTTCGATGAAGCTGTGTTGTGACACCCTGACCGGGCGAAAGTCAGGCGAGGAGCCTAACACAGCCCTATAGACGTGTCAACACGAGCTCAAGGCCCGTATTCCATGGCATGGTGCAGGTTGGGACGCTTCTCCGGAGCAGGCGGCATCCCAGCCCCCAGAATGTGAGCGATTTGCCCCACAGCACGGGATCGTTCGCCGCTGAACCTGCTATTCCAGGAAGCCCTCGCTGACGTACTGGCCGCCTCGCTGCTTGAGCCATACGTCCTTAGGCACGCTAAACTCCCGCTCCACCTCGTCACGGAACACGTGGCCCGAATTGTAGGTGCAGAAGGGGTAGATGCGCCCCCGCGGCGTGCTGTAGTGGATGGTGCAGTTCTTGACGCGGCTCACCTGGTAGTTGTAGGCATCCATGAAGTGCATGGAGGCCACGAGGAGAAGGCGCCATTCGTAGCGCCGCTTCTTGGCGATTCCCATGAGGCGCTTACCCGATATGGCATCCACCGTCTTGGCCATTTGCAGGAAGTTGAGGCCCGGCGGTGCCTTATCCGGGCGGTAGGTCTTCATTAGGATGCTGAAGATCTTGGCGGTGGTGTACAGGCGCGAGGGCTTTCGGCGGGTCTCGCGGCCCAGCTCGTCCATAAGCAGGAGGGCCCGATCGATGTCAAACACTTCGTTGAGAGGGGCCGTGGCTCCCGTGCGCTGGTTCACCAGGAGATAGGCCGATACTCCGCAGCCGGGATGGGCACTGCAGTGCATGGGAAGGAATCCGTTGGCGTCTGCGCCCAGGACGTTCTCCGCTACCCGCGTGAAGGGCACCGTGATGCTGAAGGGATACCAGTCCCGCTCCGCCTTGAGCAGGCCCGTCTGGCGCTCAATGTCCAGGGCCACGTCGGCGCTGGTGTAGCGCCGGGCCAGGCGTTCCGCCTGGTCGATGCGCCCGGTGAAGGAGACGGGCTGGGGAGCCACGCCCACGATGACGTCCATGTGGGCGAGGGCGAATTTCAGGATGTCACCCAGCTGGTGGTCGTTCACCCCTTTGATGAGCGTGGGGACGAGGGTCACGCGAATCCCCGCTCGGCGGAAGGCCTCCAGCGCCTTGAGTTTGATGTCGTAGAGGCCCTTGACGCCGCGGGTGACTCGGTGGACCTCGTCGTCCACCCCGTCGAACTGGAGGTAGGCGGCGTTGAGGCCCGCCTCCGCGGCCTTCTCGGCGAAGCCCTCCTCTTGGGCGAAGCGGATGCCGTTGGTGGCTACCTGGATCATCTTGACGCCTCTGGACTTCACCAGGCGGCACGCCTCGATGAAATGGGGAGAGAGGGTCGGCTCCCCGCCCGAGAACTGGATCGCCTGCATCCGGCGAGGACGCATGGCGAGGGCCTGGTCGACCATGGTTTCGATCTGGGCCAAGCTCGGCTCGTACACGTAGGGCTGCACGTTGGCGTTGGCGAAACAGTAGGGACAGCGCAGGTTGCAGCGGTTGGTCAGGTCCAGGTTGGTGAGGGCGGCGTGGGACTGGTGGCCCGCGCAGAGCCCGCATCCGTGGGGACACATGCCGGAATCCGGCTCCATGGGGTTCTCGAAGTCCACGGCCCCGTCCACGGCGTAGCGCTCCATTCTCAGAAAAACCGCCGAGCTGGACGAGACGATGTCTTCGAAGGGACCGTGCTGCGGACACGTCTTGCGCATGACAACCTTGCCGCGCTCCTCCGTAAGATCCGCGGGGATGACGGCCAGGCATTCGGGGCAAAGGGAGTCTTCCTTGCGAGGGAGTCCCAGCGGCACCTCGGGAACCTGATCCGCCAGCAAGGGTTTGTGCCCGGTGGTCATAGGGTATCCTCCCACAAGGGATCGGTCAAAGGGCCGGCGCCTGGATCCTAGTCCAATTCAAGCTCGGCAGCCTCGCCAAGACGGCCCGCGAAATCCACTTTTGACGGAGCTGGTTGGCCGCCACGACGGCAAAGGGAAAGGGCCCGAAGGCGGCGGGAAGGCATAGGGTGGCTCCCAGCAGGTCGCTCGCCGCGTCCCAAGCCGTTCCGTCATCGCCGCGCCCCGTGTAAAGGCGCCCGTAATACGTCGCGATGATGGCCTGGACATCCATGAAAAGCCCCCAGGTGCCGCCAATGGAGCCACGGGGATGGCAGCGCCCCGCCTTGACTTCATTCAGGAACGCCGCCGCCGTGTCTCCGTCGGCCTCCGTCCAGGCCGCCCCCACGCGCCCGGCGAGATGGGCATCCGATCCCCCCACCTGCGTGAGCCGGTGGCCCCTGGCGCCGGCCTCCCGGCACAGCGCCCCCACGGCCCTGTTCTGGAGAAGGGTCACCCCTCCGTTAAACCCCTCCACGTGCGTGAAGAGCGCGAGGATGTCCTCGATATAGGCCTGGAGAGGTTTCTGGCCGAAATAGGATTGGAAGGGATGGTTCAGTACGTGGAGGAGACCGCGGCCCTGGCAATACTCCACGACCGCCCTGACGTCATCCCGGCGCCGCCTCAGTTCGTGGTGATCCGCTTCCGTGAGCCCGAGCACGTTCACGTGGACCCACTGGCCCGTCTCCGGAAAGGTGCACTCCACCTCCTCGCCCACGATGATGCGCTCAGGCTCGACCTCGGGGTGGTGCATGAGGCCCAAGGCGCCCTCCACCGCGTCGTGGTCCGTGATGGCCACCAAGTCCATTCCCGCACGGCGTGCCGCCCTGTAGGCATCCACGGGTTCAACGTAGGAGTCCCTGGGGTGGACGAACCGCATGTGGCGCCATTCGGAGTGGCGGGTATGCACGTGCAAGTCTACGCGGGACAAGGCCGTCTCCCTTCGTTTTCAGGTTGGTGAGTGTACCACATTTGGAGGGCTCGTTCGGATGTCTCGCCACCGCGCGGCGGGCTAGCAGGCTGCTGAAAAACTCGCATGGGCCGCGCGCAAGAGGCTTGGGGGCC
>JAKBES010000068.1 GCA_021833665.1 Acidobacteriota bacterium | reverse complement strand
TTCGGCGGCACAACCCCATTCGGCTAGAGGGGCCGGCTACCAAGGAGGGGACCGTGATCCTATTGAATCCCAAACATCTTACCCGCAGATATCCAGAAGAGCGTTCGGCCGCCATCATGCGGGACACGGTGGCTTTTTTCGAGGGCAAAGGGCTCAAAAAGGTCAAAGAGGACGACCAAAACCGGGTATGGTACGAGGACTTCCTGGCTTTCCTCAAGGCCGAACGCGCCTTCGGGACCCTGCTGTCCCCGCCCCAATACGGCGGCGAGGCGGCCCGATGGGATACCTGGCGAAACTGCGAATTCAACGAGATCCTGGGCTTCTACGGGCTGTGCTACTGGTACACGTGGCAGGTCTCCATCCTCGGCCTGGGTCCCATCTGGATGAGCAAGAACGAGGCCCTCAAGAAAAAGGCCGGGGCCATGCTCCAGGAGGGAGGAATTTTCGCCTTCGGCCTCTCGGAGCGCGAGCACGGGGCGGACATCTACTCCACCGACATGATGCTCAAGCCCCAGGCCGACGGTACATACCTCGCTGATGGGGATAAGTACTACATCGGAAACGGAAACGAGGCGGCCTTCGTCTCCACGTTCGGCAAGATCGCAGGTACAGACGAGTACGTCTTCTTCACCGTCGACCCCAAGCACCCCAAGTTCGAGCTGGTGAAGAACATTACGCCGAGCCAATCGTACGTGGCCGAGTTCGTCCTCCACGATTACCCCATCCGGGAGGAGGACATCCTCTCGCGGGGCCAGCTCGCCTGGGACACGTCGCTCAACACCGTCAACGTGGGCAAGTACAACCTCGGTTGGGCGTCCATCGGCATCAGCACGCACGCTTTCTACGAGGCCATCGCGCACGCCTCGGGCCGGCGCCTCTACGGCATGCCGGTGACGAACTTTCCCCATGTGAAGCAGCTCTTCACGGACGCCTATGCGCGCCTGTGCGCCATGAAGCTCTTCGCCCTGAGGGCCTCGGATTACCAGCGGTGCGCCTCTGCTCAGGACCGGCGGTACCTCCTCTACAATCCCATGGTTAAGATGAAGGTCACGACCCAGGGCGAGGAAGTCGTCAACCTGATGTGGGACGTGATCGCCGCCAAGGGCTTCGAGAAGGAGGTCTACTTCGAGATGGCGGCCCGGGACATCCGCGCCCTTCCCAAGCTGGAGGGGACGGTCCACGTGAACATCGCCCTCATCGTGAAGTTCCTGGCCAACTATTTCTTCAACCCCGCGCCGTACCCGCCCGTTCCCGAGCGCACCGACCCGGCGCACGACGCCTTCCTCTTCGACCAGGGTCCGTGCCGAGGGCTGGCCAAAATACAATTTCACGATTACAAGGCAGCCTATGGCCTGTTCGAGACGCCGAACCTGGCGATCTTCCGCGAACAGGCCGCCGCCTTCAAGGGCTTCCTGGCCAAGGCCACGCCCTCCCAGGAGCAGTCCAAAGACACGGACTTCCAGCTCGCGGTGGGGGAACTCTTCGCCCTCGTCGTCTACGGCCAGCTCATTCTCGAAATGGCCAAACTGCGCGGCGAGAGCACGGACCTGGTGGACCAGATCTTCGACTTCATGGTTCGCGATTTCTCCAAATTCGCCCTGCAGCTCTATTCCAAGCCCACCTCCACCGACACGCAGATGGAGTTCTGCCTGAAGATGATCCGAAAGCCTGCCCACGACGAGGCCCGATTCCTCCGCGCCTGGGGCGAAGCGGAATCCCTCAAGGACGCCTACGTCATGAACGAATAAGCGGGGAGCAGGGAGCGGGGAGAAGGGGAGCGGAGAGCAGGGACAGGGAGCCAGAGCGGCTACCCTATCCAAATCCGTCGTTGCGAGGAGACCGCAGGCCGACGCGGCAATCTCATGGTTTGGGCACACGCGCCGAGATTGCTTCGATGCCCTATCGGACGGTCGCAATGACAAGATTCGCTTCTCGCGTCATCGCGTCATCGCGTCTTGCTTAATCGCATCTCGCGCAGGCCTTGCCCTGTACTTTGAGCTACCGCGTCCTCCTTTATCATGTCTTAGCACCTCAATCCATCCTCCTCAACATAGCAACGTGACCTACCTCACATATAACGGTGGTCTCGTGTCGTACCCCTTGAATTTGAATATCCTGGCCCCTAAGATAAATGTGTTCTGTCTGGATATTTGGGGATGAAAGCTAGGGACATCAAAGGGGGATGGGTTTCAAGCGCGCCGGCGTCCGCTGGCGCAGGAGGGGGCGTTCATGGTGAGGATTCGTGTTCTGGTGACTGGGGTTCCGCCGTCGGCGCTCTTTGTAAGGAGTCTCCTGCTCGCCCTCTGCCTGCTGGCGACGGCGGGAGTGTGGGGACAAACGAGAAGCAATCCCACGGAATTGACGAATCTGGTTCCCGCCACGGCCGCCATCCCCTCGGACGGAGTAACGGTGACGCTTCTGGGACGTGGCTTTCGGCCTGGACAGGGCCTCGTCTCCTCCGATCCGTCGGTCATCGTTCTCGCCTTTCAGGTGGCGTCGCCCGGAGTGGCTTCGGCCGTGCTCCGCATTCTACCCGGTGCGCCAGCGGGCCGTGTGCGGTTGGATATCAGGGATCCGTTCGGGCGCGGGACCGGGTGGCAGGATGTGATTCCAGAGCTCACACTGGTCCCATCGGGCGCCCTATCGGCTCCGATCTCGGTGCAGGACGCCGCGATTGTCTTCCCCGCACCGGGAACACTGCTGGCTCCCGACGCACCCCTGATGGTCCGCGGCATGCTCTCCACGAGCGGGAGCGGGGTCATCATCGGCCGGTTCCTCTTGGACGGCGCGCCTTACGACCAGTTCACCGCCGTTGCGGGAGGCGGTGCGCCCGTTGGCGTCTCGGCCAGAATTCCCGTGCCCTACACCGGCGCGGGGACCCACGACCTCCAGGTGGAGGTCCTGAGCCCCCAACACGTCCTTTCCGGCGCTGTCCGCATCGTTGGTGCTGACGAATCGCGCAGTGCCTTGGCCCTGCTTGGTCCCGAGGCGGGGGCGTCCGCCTCCGAGCCTCCGCTCTTCCGCTGGACCTTGGTTCCGGGCGCAGCTGGGTACGAGGTAGCTCTCGCCCCGCAGGGCGCCCAAGGCTCCCGGCATCAGTGGCGCAGCTATACCTCCGAGTTTACGCCAGCGCCCGCCGACTGGGCCGCCGTGGAAGCGGGATCCTATCACTGGACCGTTCGCGCGCTTTTTCCCGGCGACGTCCTGGGCGCGCCAGCTCCCGCCCGCTCTCTGTTCGTGGGTGGCACGGCGGTGGAACTTCGCCTGTCACCTCCAGCCCCTGGGCCCAAGCCCGGCACGCTCTGGCTCTCCTGGGAGGGCGGTCCTGAGGGGGCCCTTTACCGGCTGAAATTCGCCCGTGCGGGCCAACCGCTCTTCGATGCGCTCACGCGCCAACCCAAGTACCTCCTGCATCTCCCGGGTTCCGCCGAAACCCTGGACGTCTCCATTACAGCTCTTGATCCCAATGGGCGGCCGATGGGACCGCCCGTCCATGGGACGACCGCTGGACCTCGGAGCGAGAGGTACGTGGAACCTGCGATTCACTTCGCCGCGGGCCCCATCGCAGTGACAGGCGTGGCGCCCGCCGAAGGCTCCACGGTGAATGTGTCCCAACCGGCTGTTTCCGCCCGCTGGCAGGGGGTGGTGGACCCCGACGAGGTGGTCCTCTTCCTGGATGCCACCGATGTCACCGCCATGGCCACGATTCAGCCCGGCAGTCTCACCTACAGCCCCGTGATGGCGCTCGCCCAGGGCAGCCACACGGTTCGCCTCTCCCTTGGCACCGCGGAGCGCTCATGGACCTTCACCGTAGCCAGCGAGGCGGCGGAAGCGAAGGGGGGAGGGGAGACCGCTCCCAGCCCCTCTGAAGCCAAAGGCGGAAAGGGCGCCTCGACGCAGGTGAGTCCCACCGGCTCCTGGACCCTGCAGACCGCTGGAACCTTCACCGACGTATCGGGAAGCGGACCTGGGCAGGAGGATACCCTCCGTGCAACCCTCACGGGCCAGTCGGACCTTGGGACCCGCCGTGCTTTTTTCAAGAGCACGGCAGACGCTTCGTGGCGCCACGACTTCCAGAGCCCCTACCTGACGGTCAACGAAAGCCGTTCCTGGCTTCTCTCCGGCGGGATTCGAGGTGAACAGCTTTCCTTGGATGCGCAGGCGGGTTACGGCGCCGCCGAGATTCTCGCGGGCAGCCAGTTCCTTTCCACCGGACTCACCCGAGGCGCCGGCCAGCTCCGTGCCCAGACGCCCATCGGCGAATTCGGCGCCTACGCGTCTTTCGATGACCGCATCCCTGGCCTGGGCAGTGCCACGGGTGCGAGTGATGTGCGCGTGCAGGCGGCTTCCTACGCGCTGCCGCTTCCGTCCAAGAACTTCACGGTCCGAATCATGGGCCTCTGGAGCGACAGCGACGCTTCATCCTACACACCCGCGAGTTCCGGACGGGTGTTGGGCGCATTGGGCACCTTCCGTTTCTCGCCAGCTTTCTCCCTTTACGTGGAGGCCGCGCGTTCCAGCCAGACCCCCGCCGGCAGCACTTCGACTCGGGGCAACGCGTTTCGCCTCGGCTTCTCGGGTACGGCCGCGGGCCTGACCTATGTCCTGAACCTGCGGCGCGTGGATGGGACGTTCGGAAATCCCGCCAACCCTGGCTACAACGCGGGGGGCGTCCCGGACCGCCAGGGCGGCGACCTCGGCCTCTCGCGAACGTTCGGGAAGCTGGCCGCCACCTTCAACCTCCAGTATGCCGAGGACGGTGTTGGCGGCACGGGCGCAATCCCTGCGGCGCGCCACTGGCAGGCCCAGCTTGGCCTTACCCATCCCATGGGCAAGAGCGCGGCCGTCGCCCTAAATCTCAACAGCACACGGGACAGAGGGGGCGAGGACCTATCCAAGGGATTGCCGGGAGTACGGCGCAATCAAGACGGATTGGCTCTGGCGTTCACGCAGCGCGTCAGCCGGCTCTCCTTCGCGGAGGTCTACACGGCCCAGCGGGTCCGCGACTCGGCCAACCCCGCGTCAGCGGTGGATTTGGACTCCCTTGTTCTCTCCGCGGGCGGCAGTTTTACGACGAATGTGGGCTTGGCGGCCACGGCGTCCCTGTCCCGCACCGACATGCCTTTTGGGGTTGGCCGAACGGACGTCGCCGTCGTCTCCGTGTCACCTTCCTGGACACTCCCCGACGCGCACGTCACCTTCATGCCGCAATATATGTATACCAGGACCAAGAGTGACGCCGGGACCGCGGACTCACGCACCGATCAATATGGCCTCACGGTCCAGTGGACTCCCGCCTTCTGGCGCTCCTTCCTGGCGCTCCAAGCCTCCGCCCTATGGACAGATCATAGCGGCCTCTTGGTCCCTCAACAGACAGGCACGGACCACCGGTATTTCCTGAGTGTCTCTTTCCGCTGGAAGGGTGGCAGAGGGTCCCTCAACGACCGGTTCAGCCCCCCTGGGGCGCCCGCGGGAATGGGCTTCTTGTATCCCGTGACGCGGCCCATGGGCTCCGCCGCGCCCTATTCGTCCTCTATGCCCTATTCGCCTTTCATGGCACCGGGTCTCTAGGAGGTCGGCCATGCGTCGCACCACCAAGTTCCGGATTGTGTTTCTCTCGGCGGCGTTTCTGGGCACCGTGCTGGCGATGTTCGCCCAGACGGCCGGTGCGCCCTCCACGCCGCAGATCTTCCTGACGCCCAACATGGGCACCGCTGGGCAGACGCTCAACGTCTCGGTCCAAGGAATGAGGTGCAGGGCAGATTATCGTTACGTCCTTCAACCACCAGGAATTTCTGTCAAGGCACTCCCATGTGCCCCATTGAAGGACGTGTTGGTGCCGGCCGCTCTTCAACTCACGATTTCGCCGCAGGCGAAGGCCGGAGTCTATACGCTGGTCGTCACCGGGATGGACATGATGGCCATCCAGGTTCCAGGTGCGTTCACCGTTTTGCCATCGGCCCCTCCTCCTGGGCGAATGCATGGTGGTGCAGCGAGGGTGGACCGCGTCTCGCCCCAGGAAGTCTCCCCAGGTGAGACCTACACCTTGACCTTGTATGGCGAGGGTTTCACCCAGGGCATGACGGTGGGCTTCGGCCGTGACATTCAGGTCCTCTCACCTCCTCTCATGCTAGAGCCGCGTGGGCAGCGCGCCCAAATGCAGGTCCTGGTATCCCCCACGGCCGTGGATGGTGTCCGCCTTGCCGAAGCCGGAAACCCCCGCGGCCCAACATCCAGTGGTCCCGGCGGTGTCCGCGTCTTGCCTGCCAAGGCCGGGGCGAGGCAAACCGTGCATCCTCCCGCGGTCATCAAACCCTTGAAGATCGAAGCGCCCCACGGAAAGATCATCCTGGACCGCCCAAACCGCCAGGGGAGCGGTGAATTCCAACAGGTCAAGATGTGGGACGACCCGCCCCTGGTCCAGAAGGACCTGCTCTTCACCTGGTACGAAGACAACCCCGGCATCGCTGACCACTTCCTCTGGACCATCACCGACCGGGACGGGAAGGTCCTCGCCCAGGCAGAGACGCCGGGGAGCAAGCCCTACTACCGCGTCACTACGGCCCTCCTCAAGAGCCTTCCCGAGGCCTACAAGGCCCCCTTCTTCACGTGGGACCCCGGCCAAGGCATCCCCCCCGCGGCGGCCAGAGGCCCATTGAGCGCCCCGCCCAAGGCGGGGAGCCCCTCTTTGCGCACCGGCCTGGCGCTGAAGGAGCCCACCCAAGAGCAGGTGAACGCCCTCCTGGCCTCCATGGCCTCCGGCCCTTCGCTGACGGCCGTGAACGGCGTCGCGGGAGCGCAGATGTTGTCCACCAACAAGGTCCAAGCCCTATGGCAGGTGCGCGGGTATTGGAGGCACCCCATATCGGGCGAGATGGTTGAGGTGGAGGTTAGCCCATCCTATCCGCTCCGTCTGCCCGACGTGCCCAAGGGAATGATCAACTGCTCCGCCGCCGCCCAGCCCTCGGTGCTCCACGTGGAGTGCATGAGCGCGACCAAGAGCGTGGCCTGCGCGGCCCCAGCCGTCGTGGCGCTCAAGGGAACGATCGATCTCACCCGGGACCCCTACCCCGTTTCCGTCTCCCTGGCCTCTCTGCAGACCATGCAGAAGGAGTACGCCAACGTGTGGCTCTCCTGGGGTGACGGCACCGTCGAGCCGCTCCGGGTGGACGGAGACGCCGCTGGTTCCGACGGCAAGATCGAGCTGGTCCTCAACGGGAGCCCCACCAACCCCGGCATTCTCCACACCTACGCGTACCCCAACAACTACGACATCAAGATTTACTCCCTCCCCGCTCCGGATAAGGAGAACCCCGCCACGCCGGCGCTGTTGACCTCTGCGGAAGGGAGCCTCTACGCCTCCGCGCTCCAGAACGCGGCTAGCGGGCGTTCGATCCTAGCCCCCTCCGGCACGGTAACGGGGGCTACCTTTCCCGCCGTGTCCGCGGCCGGAGCCGCCGGTGGCCTCTCGGTGCAAGCCAGTTCCAGTGCGGGCATCACGGGCGCCCAAGGGCCGCTGCTCCAGCCCGACCTGACGAACCTCGGAAGCGACGCCTACCTCATCGCCTGCCTCCCGAGATTTCGCGTGGAGGAACCGCCCGACCTCACGGCCACCGGCCCCCTCCACCTGTTGAAGGTCCAGGTCACCGACTTTCCCGGCTACGCGGGCAAGCCCGCCAAGGTGAGCGACTGCGCTCAGGCCTTCACCGCCCGCGCCACCCTCACCTATTACGGCACCGGCTACGCCGTCTGGGTGTGGACCGTGGACGGGGAACAGATCCTGGGAGAGCTGCAGAAGCTCCCGCCCGCATCGCAGGAATCCCCCGCGACCTTTACCTTCGACTCCCCCTCCCTGCCCGTTCCGCTCACGGGAAAGCCCCACGGCGTCTGCGTGCGGGTGAAGGCCCTCTCGGAGCTCGGGGAGATCTCCAAGGTCCTAGCCGCGGGGATGGCCTGCGGCTCCTCACCACCTTCTCCGGCTCCCGCCGTCCAGTTGGTGATGCGCCCCCTGGACAGGAGCTTCTCTGACATGGGAACCCTGATCACTGCCGGCGCGCCGGCGGCGAAGGCCAACGCCCCCTCGGGCCAGCCGGGAGCCGCGGACGTCTTCCAGAAACAGTCCGCCCTGCCGCTCCTCGCCCAGATCCAGCTCCAGCAGAGCGACCGCGACGTCTGGTCCGAGCCCGCCGCCTACGAAGTCGTGCCCCACGACCCCTCGGTGCCCTGTACGCTGGAGTTTGAGGCCAAGGGCGGCCCCTTCACCATCAGCGACATCGTGGAGCTCATGCAAGAACCGGACGGCACCTACTCCGGAAAGGGCAAGCTGCACCTGGCTCTCCCCTCCGGCCCGGACGGCGTCGCGCCTCTCTACGTCCCCCTCGCCTTCAGCCACCTCACCCTCACCGGAGCCGGCGACGGGCGGCAGGTCACCGCCGGCACGCTGGACGCGGACCCCACCGGGACGGCCTCCTTCAGCGGGAGCGTCACGGGCCTCACGGGCCGCGTCGCCCACGTGAAGGCCACCGCCGGCCCGGACAACCCCTTCCTCGTGACCTTCGCCCTCGGCCTTTCGGGCAACGACATGCTGGAGCCGGTGGGACCGGCCATGACCCTGAGCGCCACGGGCCCCATCACGAAGGACGGGGACTTCTACGCCGATTCCGACGGTGGCAAGCCCCTCGTCCTGCCTCCCGCGGCCATCGGCCAGTCCCAGTTCATCCTCGAAGGCCAGGAGCTGGTCGTGGACTGGAGTTCCACGCGAGGCGACGCACCGCCCGCCTCGGCCTGCACCGCGGCGACTGGGGGAAGCGGCGCTCAGTGGGTGGGGCTTTACATCAAGAAGGGAACCCTCAAGCCCTACGCCTTTGGTTCGCAGAGCCTGGGGGCTCCCCTGTCCGTGGAGGGATGGGCCGTGGGCTGGGGAGGGATTTCAGGCAGCCTGCCGCCCAAGATCCTCTCGGCCTCGGTTCCGCTGGGCGGCATGACGCTCCTCGTGAAGGACCTGGGGGTGCAGCTCTGCGGCTCCTCCCTTCAGGCCCGCTACGGCGTGGACCTGAAGCAGGTGCCGCTCATCGAGGCCGACGTGCCCGGCGCGCTCCAAGTGGACATGAAGGGCAACCTCGTCTCGAACTTTACGGCGCCGAACATCACCAAGGAGTACGGCACGCTGAAGATGGAACTTCTTGGCGCCGATTTCAACAACGAAGCTGGCCAGGGGTGGCGCGTCGCCCTCGACTCGTCCTTCACCTTCAGCGCCAAGGGCCAAGTCATCACGAAGGTCCACGTGGACGGAATCCGGGTCAAGCCGAACGGTGAGGCTTTCTGGAAGGACGGCACCACCAGCGCAACCCTCCCCATCGGCGGCACCGCCTCCCTCGGCCCCGTGAAGGTGGACCTCGTGCAGCTCGGGATCAAGCTCTCCTCGCACAACGGAAAACCGGCCGTGGACTTCGGGCTGGACGCCAAGTTCCGTATCAGCGATGTCCTCGCGCCGTCCTACAACACGCTGGCATACAGGCTCCAGGCCAATAGCCCCATGAATTGCGCCGAGCCGTCCCTGGACACCTTCAACATTGACGCGTCCTATCCGCCCTCCTCCCCCTTGATCACGGTCAAGGCCAAGATCACCTGGAGCGTCGACGGCCAGGGCAACACTCACTTTGCAGGAAAGAGCACCGTGGTCCTGCTCGACACGGGGCAGATCGACGCGGACTTCATGTTGGGCTATCAGGGCGGGAAGGACTACTGGCTCACCCGGGTTGCCGTCCCGCTCGGCCCCAGCGGCATCACGCTCTATGCCCCCTTCGTCAGCCTGTACCGGCTGGAAGGCGGCCTCGGGCACAACATCTCCATCGACGCCTTCAGCTACGCCACGAATATCTCCAACCTGACCGCCCAGATCGATGATTCCTACCTCTTTATGGCGGGGGCCCGGCTCGGAGACAGCGCGGGTGGGTTCGTTTACACCTTCGACGGGAACCTCACCGTCAAGACGACGGGGCCCGATGCGGGCTTCCGCATCAACATCCAGGCTTGGCTCCTAACCGCTGACCATACGGGTGCTGGACAATTTCAGGGCTTTATTCAGTACGCCGGCTCCAGCTTCGACGCGGGGCTTTGGGGCGAATACCACATCCTGGGTGACGCGGTATGGGTCAAGGCTCCCGAAAACGCCTGCTCGGTCCACTTCGGCCCGGACGGGTGGCACATCTACGCCGGCCAGAACGTAGACGGGCTCAAGCTCCAGGCCCACCTCCTCGTCACCGACTGCTACGGCTACCTCATGCTCGACAGCAACGGCTTCCGGGTAGGCGGCAGCATGGAGGCCAGCCTGCACTTCGGAGGCTCCCTCTGGGGCTTCGGCGCCCACGTGAATCTTGATATCAGTCAGGCGGCGGAGATCTCGGTCCTCACGGATCCCTTGCAAGTGAGAGGCGACTACTGGGTAAACGTGGCCGTGGACGCGGGTATTGACACGCCAGTCGGGTGTCTCTGCATCAGCCCGAGCGTCGGACTGCACGTCTGGGCAAGCGCCCTTCCCGTCTCGGTCTGCGGCGAGGCCAACATCAACTTCGGCTGCATCAAGTGGTGTGTGTTGGGGTGCAAGAAGTGCTACGGAGCCACAATCGGCGGCATCTGCCTGAGCCTATGAGCCGGAGGATCCGATGAAGATCGCGATACGAATCCTGCTTGTCTCCCTTCTCCTGTCCTGGGCCCTGCCTGCCGTCTGTCAGCAAGCCGGGGGAGAGACTCCATACCTTCCAGCTTTGTGCGATGGTTCGGGCATCGTCAAGCTCCTCTGGCCTCCTCCCGAAGGCTCGTGGCCCAAGGGCGGCTACATCCTTGAAAGGCTCGCTCCAGGGGGCGCGCCCCAAACAGTGGCCCAGGGTTTGCGGCCGAACTTCGACCCGGCACTGACCTCCGCCCTCGCCGGTCCGCAACAAGAGCCGCTCAAGAGGCTTGGGGAGATGGACGCCCAGGCGGTCCAGGGCAAAGCGCCCAAGGACTTCGACGGCCTGAAGGGATTCCTCTTCATTTCGGCCTACGGAGGCTTCCCCCTCGCCCAGGCCATGGGCCTGGCCTGGGAAGACAGGCCTTCCCCAGGGGGACCCTACGTATACCGTCTGGTGGACAGCACGGGTAGGGTCCACGCCGTCTCCATGCCCTTGAGCCCCGCCCAGGCTACACCGCCCGCTCCTCCCCCCGAACACCTCCAAGCCACGGCAACCCCGGAGGGCGTGAAGCTCAACTGGGACGACCCGCCGCTCACGCCTGAAGCTCAGATCCCGGTCCTAGCTTTCCGGGTCAAACGGGACGACGGCAAGGGATTCGTTGCGCTGGGGAAGGGCCCCGTCATGTGGGTGCCTGACCAGCAGGGAACGGATGCCTCAGCGCCCCGCTTCTTAGACGCCAAAGGACCGCAGGGACAGACGGTGACCTACGCGGTGGTCGGCATTGACATCTTCGGCCGTGAGACCCAGGCGGCCCCGCCGCTGGCTGTATCCATTCCCGACTTCGCCGCGTCCTACCCGCCGGTTGGACTGAAGGCGGAGCCATCGGGAGGGAAGATTATCGTGACGTGGAAGCCTTCTGACCGGTCCAAGACGGCCGGGTACATCATCGAACGCGCGGCTTACGGGGAGGGGCCATGGGAGGTGTTAACCCCCAAGCTCCTGCCCCGGAGTACGGCGCGGTTTGAAGACGCCGCGCTTAAGGCGGGGCAGCGGCTTTACTACAGGATTACCGCCAAGGACAATACGGATCGCTCGGGCTCGCCGTCGGTGCCGGTCATGGTGGTTGCGCGGGCGGGTGCCGCGCCTGCTGCACCCTCAAACCTCCGCGCGACCCTTGGTATTCAGCGCGTTCAGCTTGCCTGGGACGCGGTTCCCAACGCCGTGGCCTATCAGGTGGAGCGCACGGACCCGGGTTCCGATCGCTGGACGCCGGCCGCTTCCCACACGACCCCCGAGCCGAGGTGTGAAGATGCCCTCGTTACGGGGCAGACCGGGGCCCTGCGTTATCGCGTCATCGCGGTAGCCGGAGACAACACGATGGGGATACCGAGCGCTGTCCTTGACGTGCCCCTGCCGCGCAACCGGCCCCCGTCGGCTCCGCGCATCACCGGGTTCGATGGGACGGGCGGCCGTGTGACCCTCGCCTTCGTGCCATCGGGCGACCCGGCCGACACGGCCGGGTTCTATATCCTGCGAGGCCCTTCTCTGGCCGCCACGCCGGAGGTGCTCCAAGTTCAGCCCATTGCGGCCTCGGCGCGCGAGTATACGGACGAACGCGTCCTGGCTGGCGAACAGTTCGTCTACCGCCTGGTTGCCGTGGATACGGCCCTGAACCGCTCTGAGGCGTCGGCTCCCGTCACCGTGCGCGTGGGTGAAGCCGCACTTTCTGCCCCGCCCGCACCGCGTGCGCGGTTCGTTGCCGGAGCTCTTCCCAAGGTCGTGGTAACGTTCCAGCCCGCACCTGAGGGCAACCTCGCGACGGTTCAGCGGCGCGCGCCGGGGGAAACAACGTGGCTCCAGGTCGCTGGGCCAGTTCCGCCAGGGGTGGGCGAGGCGTCCGACCTGCGCCCGCCCAAGTCCGGCAAGGCTTCCTACCGGGTTTTCTACAAGACGCCCATGGGAACCCCGGGGGGCCCCTCGCTGGAGGTGGAGGTCCTGATTCCTTCGAAGTGAAGTAGCCGAAGGGACGGATTCTCTTCAGCGCGCAGGGTCAAGAAGAAGAGTGGAGGCACGGCGGCGTAATCAATACGGCCCGGCGGCATTTAGGAGGAGTTGGTTGTCCTTGGAGCGGGATTCGCCGACGCTGAAGACGTAGATGGCGGGGCGTCCCATAACGGGGCACTTGGCCTCGCAGATGCCGCACCCGATGCACAGGTCCAGGTCCACGTGGGGCTGCTTGACTTCGACCGGATCGCCCGGGCGGTTCTGCACCGTGACTCTCTCGAACCACACGGCCTTCTTGGGAGTCGGGCACACCTCCTCGCAAACGATGCACGGGGTGGTGTGAGCATAGGGGAGGCACCGACCCTTGTCGATCATGGCCGTGCCGATCCGCGTCTTCTGTTTCTCCGGCAGGGAGAGCCTCCGGATGGCTCCCGTGGGGCAGACCTGGCCGCAGAGGGTGCAGTTGTACTCGCAGTAACCTATGCGCGGCACGAGCACGGGGGACCAGATGCCCTCAAGGCCCGCCTCCCACAGGGTGGGCTGGAGTCCGCCCGTGGTGCACACCTTCATGCATTCGCCGCACTTCACGCACCGTTCCAGGAATTCGCGCTCGGGAAGGGCACCTGGGGGCCGGATGAGGTCCGGCTGGGGCGTGAGGGGTTTGAAAATGGGGTTGGCCCGAACAACCGCCACGGCGGCGACCCCCGTGAGGGCGCTGGCGAGGACGTTCCTGCGGCCCAGATCCAGGGCTTCCGGGACCTTCTTGGCCGAGAGGCCGAAGGAGACGGCCCCCTTCGGGCACGGGTCATCGCAGTTGAAGCAGTAGAAGCACTCGCTCGCGAGCCACGCGTCCTTTGTTCCGGGGCTGGCCGCACCCTGGCAGTCCTTGTCGCACAGACCGCAGGTGTTGCAGCCTTCGCTCACGGATCGCTTCAAGAAGGCGAAGCGGGAGGTGAGGCCCAGGAGTGCTCCCAGCGGGCACAGGTACCGGCACCAGAACCGCTTCTCCACCAGATTGAGCCCCAGGATGCCCAGAAAAAGAAGGCTCATGAGGGCGCCCTGCCGGAAGTAGGGTTGCCGGAAGGCCAGGACCGTGTCCTGGAGGGCTTTGTTGGCTACATCCGCGGCGGAGGTGAGTCCTTTGACGCCGGGCTGATAGGCCGCGTCCAAGGCTGAGTTCACGGCGTAGTTGAAGGCGGGATAAATGCCCAGGGACAGGGATCGGACCGTGAGGGAGAGGGGATCGAATATCCCCGTGAGTTGCAGCGAAAACAACGAGCCCGCCAAAAGGGCGATCAGGAGGTAGTACTTGAGGCGGAACCATCCCCTCGGCCTGTCCGTAAGGTGCCAGCGCCGCAAGGCTCCCACCATGTTGTTGAGGGTTCCAAGGGGGCAGGCCCAGCCGCAGAACACGCGGCCCAGCACGGCGGTGATGGCCAGCAGGACAAGCGAGAGCCAGAGGGCCGCGGCCGCCTTGTGGGCCGAGAGGAGGGTGGAAAGGAAGACCAAGGGATCGAAATCCAGAAACAGCTTGGCGGGGTAGCCCAGCTCATCGGCGCCCTTCTGCTCCGTTTGCAGGAACAGGACTAGAAACAGCAACAGGAAGGCGCCCTGGGAGAGGCGGCGCGCCCAGACGGTTTTGGAGGTGGGAGGCTTCCTTCGTTTCGTCCGTGCTGCCGGTTCAGTCATGGAGCCTTCCGTGGTTGAGGGGAGACGCGATTAAGCGAGACGCGAGACGCGATTAAGCGAGACGCGAGACGCAAGAACAACCATTTTCTGCCTTGCGCAAGGTTCCCAAATCCCAAATCCGCGATCTCCCTTTCCTTACGCCTCGATCTTCTTGATGAGGAGCTTCTCCAGGTCCATGGGACCGATGCCGCGCCTGTGGGCGGCAGCCACGACTCCCAGGTCGCTACCCTTGAGGCCGAAGAGGGTGGCGCCATAAGAGTCCACGGCCACCTGGTCCACTCCCGCGATGATCGTGTCCAGTTTCTTCACGTCCTTGAGGTCGCCCCCCTGAGGGCCGTTGGCGGTGAGGATGCGCACGG
>JAKBES010000067.1 GCA_021833665.1 Acidobacteriota bacterium | reverse complement strand
GCCTGCTGTGTTGCCGCTCCTAGACGATGTGCAAGGCATCGACGGCGTCGCGGCGCCTTGCATCCGGGCCCGTGGCGCTGGCAACGCGACCCACGGGAGTTTCTCAGCAGCCTGTTAAGGGCGTGGTTGGGCGGGAGTCGAAGGGCGGCGCCTCCCGGACTCCTTCGGAGGTCTGCCTCGGGGGCTCCTTAGAATCAAGATCTGGCGCTGTTCCCCCGAAGGACTGCTCGCAACGGAGCCCACGCGAGCGAGAAAGGGAATGCAGCGCAAGGCGAGGGCCCCGCCCCGGAGCCCGTAGGCGGCCTTGACTGGCTGAAATGAGCGTGCTACAAAAGTGAGCATAGTGGCACGGAGGGGGCGATGGCGGGTTTGGAGAGGTTTGGAGTGTCCATGGAGGATGAGTTGCTCCGGGGGTCGACGGGCTCGTGGAAGAGCGGAGCTACGCCTCTCGGTCGGAGGCTATTCGCGATCTGGTGCGAAAGGAGCTCGTTCGTGATGAATGGGCCGACCCCCAGGTCGAGGTAGTGGCCACCGTAAGCATCGTCTACGAGCACCACGAGCACCATCTTTCGGACACTTTGGCCGACCTTCAACATCAGCATCACACCACCATCATCAGCACGACGCACGTTCACCTCGACGCGCACAACTGTCTCGAAGTCATCATCATGAGAGGAAAGAGCGCGGTCGTGAAGCGAATCGCGGACACCCTCGTGAGCACCAAAGGCGTCAAGCACGGCGGAACCATCGCGACCACGACGGGCCAATCCCTTTAAGGGCAGGGGATGCCATGAAGAGGCGGGGTTCCTCATCCATGAGTAGCACAAATCGAAAATGTGTACTACTCTCCGTGGCCGTGATCGTCGCGGCGTTGGGACCGGCCCCTGCCTCCTGGGCGTGCTACAGCGGCCTCGTCCTCATTCCCACCGCCGACGTGACGGGACCGTATATCTGGGCCCTCGATCTTCAGTGGCAGGGGTATTCCAGAGCTCTGAGAACGGACCAGCTCATCATCAACACGGAATTCGGATTCGGCGAAAGATTGGAGTTGGGCGTAGACGTGGATGCCACCAGCGGTTCCGTGGAGAACAGGGCCCTTTTCAACGCCAAATACGTTTTCGTGAGCAGCGATGCACATCGTTTCGCCATGGCGGCAGGCGTCCAAAACGTAGGTCAGCGCTTCACGCCCGTTTTCTACCTCGTGGCCACGAAGGATTGGGGCGTGCTTCGGACCCACGCGGGAGTTCAGCACGACGAGGACGGCGGCCGCAATGAGCTGTTCATGGGGGTAGATCGCAGCCTCGGCGAGCGCTGGCAGATCATGGCGGACTATACGGCGGGCGATCAAAACGCCGCCTCTGCCGGCGTGAGCTGGATGGGGGGCGGCTGGCAGGTCTTACTAGGAGCCCAGTGGCCCAATGCCGGTGGTCCGCCCGTGGCGGTGGTGCACGTGATTTTCACGGGGGCGTTTCGGCGAGGCAGGGGCTGATAGGGGGAGCGGCGATGCACATCCCAGATGGTTACCTTGGTCCGCAGACCTACATAACGGCCTTTGGCGTGATGGCGCCCGTGTGGGCGTGGGCGTCGCACAAGGTGAGGACCACGCTGCGCTTGCGGCAAGTGCCCTTGATGGCCTTGGGGGCGGCGTTCACCTTCGTCATCATGATGTTCAACGTCCCCGTTCCCGGAGGTACTACGGGCCATGCCGTGGGTGCGGTCCTGGTGGCCATCCTTCTGGGGCCCTGGGCGGCCGTGGTAGCGGTGTCCGTGGCTTTGGCTGTGCAGACCCTCCTGTTCGGGGATGGTGGGGTAACGGCTTTCGGCGCCAACTGCCTCAACATGGCTGTCATCATGCCCTTCACGGGATGGTGGACCTATCGCCTGATGGCAGGAAGATCGCCAGCAGCCTCGAAGCGGCGATGGGTGGCCGCCGCTCTCGGCGGGTACGTGGGGCTCAACGCGGCCGCCCTGAGCGCCGCGTTCATGTTCGGCATCCAGCCGGCCCTCGCGCACGACGCGGCCGGGCGCGCCCTGTACTGTCCCTTCGGCTTGCACATCGCCCTGCCGGCCATGGCGATCGAACATCTCCTGCTCTTCGGCGTGGTGGAAGCGGTGGTGACGGGTTTGGTGGTGGCGTACCTGTCCAAGAGCGAGCCGGCGCTCCTAGAATGCGGCGTGGCGCTGTCGCCGGCGCTGGGAGGCAGGCCCCTATGGAAGAAGCTGGCCCTCGGCGTGGCGGCGCTCGTCCTGCTCACTCCCCTCGGCCTCATGATACCCGCCAAACTCGGCGCGGGGGACGCCTGGGGCGAGTGGGGCGGGGACCGTCTTACGGAGCTAGCTGGTTACCTTCCGGCGGGGTTCGGCAAGGTGGCGGCTCTATGGCACGCGCCCATGCCCGATTACGCTCCCCGCGGGGCCGAAGAAGCTGCCCTGCCCGTGCTCAGCGGGTGGTATATCCTTTCAGGAGCCCTGGGCGTCCTCGCCGTAGCGGGGCTGGTCTGGATGGCCCGCCGGTGGCTCTCACGCAAGGAGACCGATGGGATCGCTTCCTGAGTGGATGGCACCGTCAGATGCAGGGATGGTCTTTCACGCTCCTGAGGCACGGAGTGCTGCTCGGGTGGTGCGCCGTGGCCTGGGCGGCCTTGTGGGCATCGCCACTGTCCTGCTAGACGATGGGCTGGCCGCGGGGAGGCAGGGCTGGCTCGGGCGCGTGGACGCCCGCGCCAAGCTGCTCGGCCTGCTCTCGGTCCTCGTGGCCACCACCTTTCTCAGAAACCTTGGGCCACTTGCTCTTTGCTTAGGCGCAGCGTGGGCATTAGCCTGGTTCGGGGGCCTAGACATGCGCCGCGTGGCCCTCGCGCTCCTGGCCGTGCCCGCTTTCACGCTGGCCTTGGCGGCCCCCGCCGCCTTCAACGTGGTGACGGCGGGCACGCCACTGGTGGTCCTTTGCCACCTCGGAGGAGGCCATTGGGGCCCGTGGCGCGTGCCCGAGTTTCTCACCGTGACCGATCGCGGCCTCTTCGTGGCGGCCCGGTTCGCCCTCCGCAGCGCCGCCTGCGTGTCCCTGGCTTCCGTTCTCGCCGCGGCCACCAGGCCTCAAGACCTGTTCAAAGGGCTCAGGGGCCTTGGCGTTCCCGCCGCCTTCGTCATGGTGGCGGCCATGATGACCCGCTACCTTGATCTCCTGCTGAGAAGCGCGGAGGAGATCCATCTGGCCAAATTGAGCCGGTCCCTGGGCGGGGTGGGTGTCGCACGGGAACAGGCGTGGGCCGCCGCCGGCATGGGTGAGCTCTACCGCCGAAGCCGGACCGTGGCCGAATCGGTGGCCGAGGCCATGGTGTCGCGAGGCTACACGGGCGAGGTTCACACCCTCAGGCAGGGGCGCTGGTCGTGGCAAGACGGAACCTTCGTCGCGGGGTGCCTCGCCTTCGGGGCGGCGCTTCTGGCGCTGGGATGAGGAGGAGGGCACGTTGGACAAGGTTTTCGATTTCCGCGGCGTGAGCTTCGCGTATCCGGGGCGAGAACCCAGTCTGCGGGAGGCCACGTTCGAGGTCGCGGGAGGGGAACGCCTGGCCATCCTGGGGGCCAACGGCAGCGGCAAGTCCACCCTTCTTCATCTGATGGACGGCCTCTACTTTGCGCAATCGGGAGAGGTACGGGCCTTCGGCCAGCGCCTGACCCCCGAATCCGTGGAGAGGCCGCCCTTCGGACCGCTTTTCAGGAGACGGGCCGGATTCCTGTTCCAGAACTCTGATGCCCAACTCTTTTGCCCTTCCGTGGAGGAGGAACTGGCCTTCGGGCCCCTTCAGATGGGCTGGAAGGAGGAGGAAATCCTGCGCCGCGTAGGCGACACCCTCGGCCTTCTGGGGATCGCCCACCTCAGGGACCGGCCTCCGCACGGCCTCAGCTCGGGAGAGAAAAAGAAGGTGGCCCTCGCCTCTCTTCTGATCCTCTCCCCCGTGGTCCTTCTCCTGGACGAACCCACCGCCGGATTGGATCCCAGAAGCCAGGGAATTCTCCTCGAACTGCTCGACGATCTGCACGGCATGGGAGGCTTGACTCTTGTCACCGCGACGCACGACTTGGAACTCCTGCCGCACATTTCGGATCGAGTTCTGGTTCTGGGGGAAGACCACCGGATCGCGGCCGACCTGCCCACGGAGCGGGCCTTGGGAGATACGGGCCTCCTTCTCTCAGTGAACCTCATCCACGCTCACCGGCACCGCCACGGGGCGATGGTCCATTCCCATCCGCACCAGCACACGCGAACGCACGACCACGCTCACGGGGAAGGGAAGGATCACCTCCATTGAGCGACGAGGCTTCGCCTTAGTGCGGGCGTGGTGGGTCAGGCCGGCGAGGCGCCGGGAGGCGGGGGGACCAAAGAGGCGAGCACGTCGCGAAGCTCGTTAAAATCCACGGGTTTCTTGAGGAACCCGTCGGCCTTGAACTCGAGGATGGCCTCGGATTTGTTCTGAAATTTGGTAAAGAGGCCCGTCATGACTACGACCTTGATGAAGGCCGTGGCGGGCGACTGCTTCAGCCGCAGGCAAAGCTCGCGGCCGTCCAGCTTGGGCATGAGGGCATCCGTGAGGACGATGTCCGGAAGGTGCTCGCACGCGAGGCTGTACGCCTCGTCCCCGCGTTCGGCCACGAGCACGCCGTAGCCCATCTTTTCAAGGACGCGTTGAGCCACCCTCAGCGTCACGGCTTCGTCCTCGGCTACGAGAACCAGGGGACGCTTGAGAACTTGGCCGGCGCGGGCCGGAGAAGCTTTCGTCCTCTCGGACCGTTGGGCCATCTTCCGGCGGAACAGGACGGGTGGGGCTTTCTCCCAAAAGGCCTGCTGAACCTTCTTGGGCAGTTGGCACAGGCACTTGCCGCATTCGGGGCACACGGGGCTCGGCGTCGAGGCGAGGCAGGTGCAGAACTCCACCGAGGCGCCGTCGTAACGATGCCCGCAAGCGGGGCACAGAACCGCGTTTTCCTCATCGGGCACGAGAGAAAAATCCTGCGTCATGGGGCCCTCTCGAACAATGGCATGATGCCGCCGAGGCGGGGTGCGTGCAAATTGCCGTCCCCATGCGAACATAATATACTTGGCGCGAGAGGGCAAGGTGCGGGCGGGGCGGCGGCTCTTCTCTTGCCCCGTAAAGGCGCCGCAACCGCCGGAAGCCGGCGGCGGGGTCGGAAGGGATTGTGGCCCATGAGGATGCCTTCGAGCGAAAAGGACCGGCTTGACGTCCTGAATCGCTACATGATCATGGACACGCCGCCGGAGCGGGCCTTCGACGACCTGGTCGAGCTGGCCGCCATGATCTGCGGCGCGCCCATGGCGTGCATCGCCTTCGTGGACGAGCGGCGCGTGTGGTACAAGGCGGCCAAGGGGCTGGAGAGCCCGGAAACGCCGAGGGAAGGGAGCCTCTTCGACGCGGCCCTTCAGGCGGAAGCGGTCCTCCTCATCACGGACGCCGCCAGCGACCCGCGCTATTCCCGCCACGAACTGGTGACGGGTCCCGCTCCCGTTCGCATGTTTCTGGGCACGCCGCTCATCACATCCGACGGCTTCCCCGTGGGCGTCATGGCGGTCATGGACCATCGAGTCCGCGAGGTCCTCCCCGAGCAGATCGATGGTTTCCAGCGCCTCGCCCGCCAAGTGGTGGCCCAAATTGCCCTCAAGCAGAACTTCCTTGATCTGGCGCGCAGCGTCATGGCGCGGAGGGAGGCGAACCGCGACAAGATGCTCCTGGCCACGGCCGTGGAGCAGTCCTCGGCCACCATCGTGGTTACGGATAGCCTGGGCGCCATCCAGTATGTCAATCCGGCTTTTACGGCGACAACCGGCTACACACTCGACGAGGCCCTGGGCCAGAACCCTCGCTTCCTAAAAAGCGGGCTGCACTCTCAAGAATTCTACAAAGACATGTGGGACAGGCTCACCCGGGGAGAGATCTGGAAAGGCTCATTCACCAATAAGCGCAAGGACGGCAGCCTCCTCTATGAAGAGGCGAGCATCTCGCCCGTGAAAGACGCTTCGGGCCGCACCACCAATTTCGTCGCCGTCAAAACCGACGTGAGCGAGAAGCGCCGTGCCGAAGAGCAGATCAGGCGTCAGAACGAATCCCTGCGGGAGAGCGAACAGCGATACCGGACCCTGACGGACTCGGCCCAGGATGCCATCCTGATGATGGATCCCGAGGGCCGCGTGTCGTACTGGAACCCCGCCGCCGAGCGCATTCTCGGCTACACCGGCGCGGAGGCACTGGGCCGCAACCTACATGAGTTCATCGTGCCTCCGCGCTATCACAACGCCCACGCCGCGGCCTTCCCCGCGTTCAAGCAAACAGGACAAGGCGCCGCCGTGGGCAAGACGCTCGATCTTGAAGCCCGGCGGAAAGACGGGCAGGAGATTTCCGTCCAGTTGTCGCTTTCTGCCATTCAGCTCCAGGGCGGCTGGCATGCGGTTGGCCTCATGCGCGACGTCACCGATCGAAAGCGCGCGGAGGAGGAGCGCCAGAAGTTCGTGTCCTTGGTGGAATTCAGCTCGGACTTCATCGGTATGGCGGCCATGGACGGACGGATGCTCTATCTGAACTGCGCGGGCTGCGAGCTGGTTGGCCTCGCATCGGCGCAGGAAGCTCTCTCCATGCTCATGTGGGACTTTCTCACCGACGAGTGCCGCCGGGCGGTCCGAGGTGTCATCCTCCCGTTGGTCATGGACCGCGGACACTGGGAAGGCGAAGTGGAGTTCAAGAACCACCGGACCGGCGTTCCCATCCCCGTCCACTTCAGCGGCTTCGTCATCAAGGACCTGAAGACGGGCGCGCCCCTGGCCCTCGCATGCGTCAGCCGGAACATCACGGAGCGGAAGCAGGCGGAGGAGGCTATCAAAGAATCGGAGAAGCGCTTCAGGATGCTCTTCGAGCGGAACCTGGCGGGTGTCTACCGAAGCACCCTCGACGGGGCCCTGCTGGAATGCAACCCGGCCTTCGCGCGAATTCTGGGGTACGGCTCTCCCGAGGAAGTCCTCTCGCCCTACTTGTCGGGGTTCACCCGGCGGGACAATGTCCGCGCCCACAGAGTGACGGACTTCTTCCATGAATCGGTAGATCGCAGAGCTTACATTGAGAGAATCCGCGGCGAAAAGGTCCTGACAAACCACGAAAACTGTCTGAAGAAGAAGGACGGTGCGCCCGTTTGGGTTCTCGAAAACGTGAGCCTTTTGGAAGGCGGAGACGACGAACCGTCCATCCTTTACGGGACCGTCATAGACATCACGGAGCGGAAATACACCGAGGAGGCCTTAAAGACGAGCGAGGAGCGGTACCGGCTCCTTTTCGAGCGAAACTTGTCTGGGGTCTTCAGGACGGCCGGGGACGGGCGCATACTTGAATGCAACGATGCCTTCGCCCGTATCTTCGGCTTCCCGTCGCCCCAGGCGATCAAAGGGCTCGACGCGAATACCTTCTACGACCAGAATTCCGACCGGGAAGAGCTTATGACGCTCCTGAGCGAGGCCAGGACGCTGAACAACATTGACCTGCGCCTCAAGCGCATGGACGGGTCACCGGTCTGGGTGCGCGAGAACGTAAGTATGACGGCGGGGCCCGACGGCGTCGAAGTCATCGAAGGGACGATGATGGACATCACGGACCGCAAGCTGGCCGAGGAGGAGCTACAGAAAGCCAAGGAGGCCGCGGATCTGGCCAACGAGACGAAAAGCGAGTTCCTCGCCAACATGAGCCACGAAATCCGCACGCCCATGAACGGCATCCTGGGCATGACGGAGCTCGCCCTTGAAACGGACCTGACGCCGCAGCAGCGGGACTATCTGGAGATGGTGCTCTCATCGGGCGAATCGCTCCTGACCATCATCAACGACATCCTGGACTTCTCCAAGATCGAGGCGGGCAAGCTCGACCTGGAGTCCATCGAGATGGATCTTGAACCCATCCTGCGCAGGCCCTTGGATCTGCTCAAGGCCAGGGCGGAGGCCAAGGGCCTCTCCCTGACCAGCAACATGGGGCCGGGGGTTCCTTCGAGGGTCATCGGCGACCCCGTTCGTCTCAGCCAGATCCTCATCAACCTCGTGGGCAACGCGCTGAAATTCACTGAGAGCGGCGGTGTGGAGATTCGTGTGGAGGAAACGGCCCGAATCGCGGGGAGAACCTTCCTGCGCTTTTCCGTCACGGACACGGGCATCGGCATACCCGAGGACAAGCTGGACAGGCTTTTCAAAAGCTTCAGCCAGGTGGATGGCTCCACGACCCGAAAATACGGCGGCACGGGGCTGGGGCTGGCCATCTCCAAGCAGCTCGTGGCCATGATGGGGGGCGAGATCTGGGTCGAATGCGGCGAAGCCGGGGGAAGCACGTTCATTTTCACGGCGGTTCTTGGCGTCGCCGAGGGGGCCACGGCCCCGATGGGCGCCACTGTCGAGCCACCGGGCGGACGTCCTGAAGTAGCCGTGGCGCGGACTCGCTCGACGCCCAGGGCCCTCCGCCTGCTTCTCGCGGAGGACAACCTCGTCAATCAGAAGCTTGCGGTAGCCCTGCTGCGAAAACAAGGATGGAGCGTGGAGGCGGTCGCCAACGGCAGGGAGGCGGTGGAAGCCATGGCGCGGGGGACGTTCGACGCCGTGCTCATGGACGTTCAGATGCCCGAGATGGATGGATACGAGGCCACGGCTCGCATCCGCGATACTGAGGCCGGGACGGCGGCCCACGTGCCCATCATCGCTATGACCGCCCACGCCATGAAAGGCGACCGGGACCGCTGTCTGGCGTCGGGCATGGACGGCTACGTCACCAAACCCATCAAGGCTTCTGCCCTTTATGAGGAGATTCTGCGCTTGGTGCCCGGGGGCGCGCCAATACCACGGCCCAGTGCCACGCAAGCGGTGGTTCAGGACACGACCCATGTTGTGCCTGCCGACCTCTCGGCCCTCCTCGACACAGTGGGAGGGGATGTGGCCCTCGTGGAGGAGCTGGTGAGCCTATTCGTGGAGGACGCTCCCGCGGAGATGGCGGCCATCAGGCGGGCTTTGGAGGAAAAGAGCGCCCAGGATCTCCTCGAGGCGGCCCACAAGCTCAAAGGGGCGGTGGGCAACTTCGGCGCCCGGCGTACCTACGACTTGGCCTACAGCCTGGAAGGCATGGGCAGAGACGGGGCGCTGGACGGAGCGCGGGACGCCCTCGCGGGGCTGGAGGCGGAGATGGTCCGCCTGGAGGCGTACCTCACGTCGGGGCGATGGAGGGAGGCGCTGTGAAGATCCTCCTGGCCGACGACGACCGGGTCACCAGGCGCCTCATGGAAAGCCAGCTCCGCCGCTGGGGCTACAAGGTTATGGAAGCCGTGGACGGCGAGGAGGCCTTGGAAATCCTGGCGCGGCCCGACGGCCCCCGCCTCGCGGTCCTGGACTGGATGATGCCCAAGCTGGACGGGGCCGAGGTGTGCCAGCGGCTCAGGGCGGAAGGGCGGGAGGACTATGTCTACGTCATCCTCCTCACCTCCAAGAACCGCAAGGAGGACTTGGCGGCGGGCCTTGCGGCCGGGGCCGACGACTACGTCGCCAAGCCCTTCGACCACGTGGAACTGCGGGCTCGCCTGCGGGTGGGTGAACGGATGCTGGGCTTCTCACAGGGCCTCCTCTCGGCCAACGCCATGCTGCGAACCCTCGCCCTCACGGATGAGTTGACGGGCCTGCTCAACCACGGCGCCATTCTGGCCCGCCTCCGAGAAGAACACGGCAGGACATCCAGGACGGGCCTTCCCCTGGGCGTCCTCATGGCAGACGTGGATCACTTCAAGTCGGTGAACGACTCGCTTGGACACGCCGCCGGTGACTTGGTCCTCAAGCGCGTGGCCCGAGCCATCAGGGCCGCTTGCCGGCCTTACGACGTGGTGGGACGGTACGGAGGTGAGGAGTTCCTCGTCCTCATGCCCGTCACCGACGGGCCCCACGCCCTCGCCGTGGCGGAGCGCATCAGGGCTGCCGTGGCTTCATGGCCTGTCTCCGAGGGGAATAGGGAACTTCGAGTCACCATCAGCCTTGGTGTTTCCGTGCTCGGGGGAGCCACTCCCCCCTCGCCGGAAGCGGTGCTGGAGGCGGCGGACCGGGCCCTCTATAGGGCCAAGAACGACGGACGAGACCGAGTCTGCAGCAGCGGCTTGGGCCTGCACGAAGCACCCGACGCCGGCCACGAGGGGTCCGGCACGGTTTAGGTTCTGAAAGCGCGGCCGTCTCGGCCTCGGGAGGGGGGCAGGGCATGGAACACGGAAGGGCGTGCACATCAAGAAACGGAACTCTGGGGCCCTGGGCCGTTCGTTGCCAGGGGGAGGTTCGCCATGAGCACCCCGCGCCCCACCCGGTGGAGCGGACTTATTTCCAGCAAGACCGCGACCGCCTCCTCCACTCGGAGGCCTTCCGCCGCCTGGGATACAAGACGCAGGTCTTCGTGGTCCATGAGGGCGATTTCTACAGGACGCGGCTCACCCACACCCTCGAGGTGTCGCAGGTGGCCAGGGGTTTGGCGTGGGCGCTGGGCGCCAACGAGGACCTTTGCGAAGCCGTAGCCTACGCCCACGATCTCGGGCATCCGCCCTTCGGCCACCGCGGTGAGGAGTGCCTGGACGATCTCTTGGGGCGAGCCCTCGAATCTCCCCCCATCGGCCTCAAGCGGCCCGAGGGTGGGAAGGCTTTCGAACAGAATTTTCAATCCTTCCGCATCGTCAACGAGCTGGAGCGGCGCTACCCTGCTTTTCCTGGACTCAACCTCAGCTTTCAAACCCTTCACGGCATCCTCAAACACCACACGGCCTTCGACAACCCCGTCCTGCCCTATTCCCTGGTGGCCGCGAAGCCCGAGGAAGCGGCGCGCCTCTCCGCCCTCTACCTGGACACGGCGGGCTGTACGGCCGAGGCGCAAATCGTCAACCTGGCGGACCAGATCGCTTGGGTCACCCACGACCTCGAAGATGCCTTGCGCGTGAGATTCCTCACCGTCGAGGAGCTGTCCGCCCTGAACATCCCTCTCCTGAGGCAGGCGTGGGAACGGGCCCAGGCGGCGGGCCCCGGGTGGGACCGGGAGCGCATTCTCTGGGCCCGGCTCCTGGTCAGAAACATGATCGACATCCTCATGACCGACGTGATCCACGGATCCACCGCCAGGCTATCGGGCTTTGCGAGCTCCGAGCAGATCGTGGCCCTGCGGGAGCCCGCGGTCCGCTTTTCGGACGAGATGGCGGCCTCCGTGAACCTGCTCAGGGAGTTTCTCTTCGACCGGGTCTACACTCATCCCGTCGTGGAACGGATGTCCGTGAAAGCGGCTGGCATCTTGGAGCGGCTCTTCGCAACCCTCACGCGGGACATTCTCGACGCCCAGTCCAAGTCCGCGCGCCTCCTACCAAGGATGACGCGGGAGAGGCTGGACGCGGCCGCGGGTCCTGTAGGCAAGCTCCAAGTCATCGTGGATTTTCTTGCAGGCATGACGGACCGGTTCGCCACGGAATTCTACCGCGTCCTCTTCGAGCCGGACGAAAAGGGCATTACGAGTTTGTACTAGAACAAGGAAGCAGGAAGCGGGGAGCGGAAAGCCCGGGGGACGCGGGGATAGGGGACAGGAAGAACGAAAAACGATGGCCGAATGGGCAGGAACGGGACGGGGGGACAGGAAGAGCGGCAAGCGGAGGCCAGTGGGAAGGAAGGAGGCGGGAGGGACCCGTGCGCTGGCGGCCCTTCGCGGGCCCTCGCGGCCTTATTTGCAGGCCGACAGCCGATAGACAATGGCCCAGAGCCGCGTCTCGCCCTTGACCGCCGGGTAAGACTTCGCTATAATCAACGGTCTGGTGGGGCTATGGCGCAGCTGGGAGCGCGCTTGAATGGCATTCAAGAGGTCGGGGGTTCGATCCCCCCTAGCTCCACCAAAACAACCTTTCGTCCGTCCTTACATGTTGGTCTTGTGGCGGGGTGCGGAGCCGGGATGATAGGTCCCGGCCTTTGCGTTTATACGGCCTGAAAACGAGGTGCCCGTGAACGGTGCGGCCTGGGTGGAGGCGTCCGGGTGGGAGGACAAGGCCGCGGCCATCGCGGCGCGCCACGGCATTTCGCCTGTCCTGGCCATGCTCCTGAGCGCCTCGGCGCGCTCGGACGACGAGCTGTCCGCCTTCTTGCTCCCAGACGCGGTGGCATGGCCCGACCCCTTCCGCATTACGGGATTGGAGGCCGCGGCGCGGCGTCTGGCCGAGGGCCTCGCCAACCGCGAACAGATCGTCGTTCACGGCGACTACGACGTGGACGGCCTCATGGGAACGGCCGTGTTCGTGGGCGGCCTCCGCTCCTTCGGGGCCAAAGTGGAGGCCTTCATTCCGTCCCGATTCGACGGGGGCTACGGGCTTTCGGAGGCCAGCTACGAGGCGGTGCGGCAGGCGGGAGCCTCCCTGGTCCTCACGACCGATTGCGGCACCAACGCCCGGGAAATAGGCCTCCGGCTGCAGGCGGCCGGGGTGGATCTCATCGTGAGCGATCATCACCTTCCCTCGGATGAGGGGCAGCCCCCGTGCATCTTGGTGAACCCCAAGATGGTTGAGGGCCATCCGGACCGTGATCTGTGCGGCGCGGCGGTGGCCCTGCAGGTCCTCAGGGGAGTAGCGATGGTCTTGGGAAAGCCGCTGTCCCTGGAGCCTTTTCTCAGGCTCGTGGCCATCGCCACCGTGGCCGACGTGGTTCCCATGACCCCCGTGAACAGAAAGATATGCAAGCTGGGCTTTTTGGCCCTGGAGACGACTCCCAACCCGGGACTGGCGCAGCTCCTCGAAGGGGTCTTGAAGACCGGGCCCGTGCGAGGCCATCACATCTCCTACCATTTGGCTCCGCGCTTCAACGCCGCCGGACGGATGGAAGACGCGCGTCTCGTCCTGGACTTGTTGCTGGAGCGAAACCCCGGCCTGGCCGCCCGGCTCAAAGTCAAGCTTGAGGCCTTGAATCAGCAGCGAAAGGCCCTGCAAGTCGTCGCCTATGAGGAGGCGGAGGAGCAGGCGCGCCTCCTGCCCGAGACGTCCCGCGTGGTGTTCGCCGCCTCGTCTTCGTGGCACAAGGGGATCATCGGTCCCGTGGCCGCGCGCCTGGCGGAGGCCTTTAAGAAGAGCGCCTTCGTGGTAGGAGTGGAGGGCGACATGGGGCTGGGCTCGGGCCGCGCCTGGAAGGGCGACAACGTGGCCGCTCTCCTGGGGCACGCCTCCGATCTTCTGGTACGGTACGGCGGACACAGTGGTGCCGCGGGCTTCACGGTGAGGGCCGAGCATATTCCGGACCTCGCCAGGAGGCTATGCGGCCTGAAGGTGCCCGGTGCCGACGAAGCGTGTCCCGAGATCTTCTATCCCATCGAACCCGTGCACCTGGGAGACGCGTGGGACGCGTGGGGCCACCTGGACCCCTTCGGACCCGGCAATCCCGAGCCCTACTTGGGCCTGAAGGGCCTTTGCCCGAAGGGGCAGAAAGTGCTGACGGGAGGGCACCTCTCCTGGGACGTGGGCGTTCCCGGGTGCGCACCGGTCCAGTTCATCGCCTGGAACGGCATCGCCGGAGGCATGGACCCTTCCTCGCTCGCCCCCTCGCGCACCGTCATCGGACGTCCCGCGCCCCAGCACCGGCCTGGCCCCGTTTCCTTCTACTTCAGCATCGCCGCAATTCTCTGATTCCCGCCCGTGTTCCAAGTTTTAGGCCCCGGCAAGGAGTCCGCCCTGCCGGCACGGGTGTGTCGGCCGCCACAAACCGGCGGCGCCGGCCGTGGAGCCGCGGCTCACGCCGCGCCATCTCACCCTATGGAAGAGGCGCCGCTTGCGCGTCCTAACGGGTTCAGTGTCAATGTGTTAGAATTTTTTGCTTGACATCCTAAGGGGGTACTGCATGGCTAAATGGGTTTATTTCTTCGGCGAAGGCAAAGCGGAAGGGAACGGGAAGCAGAAAGAACTTCTGGGCGGCAAGGGCGCGGGGTTGGCGGAAATGACCAACCTGGGAATCCCGGTTCCCCCCGGCTTCACGATCACCACGGAAGTCTGCACCTATTACACGAATAAGAGCGTCTATCCCGAGGACTTGGAAGGGCAGGTGCGCACGGCGCTGGCGGGAGTGGAGAAGATCATGGGCCGCCGCTTCGGTGATCCCGGAAACCCTCTCCTTTTCTCCGTTCGTTCTGGGGCCAGGGCCTCCATGCCCGGCATGATGGACACGGTCCTCAACCTGGGCCTCAACGATACGACCGTTGTGGGCCTTGCCAAAGTCACAGGCAACGAGCGATTCGCGTGGGACTCGTACAGGCGCTTCGTGGCCATGTACGGGGACGTGGTGTTGGGGCTCAAGCCCGTCAAGAAGACCGACGACGATCCCTTTGACGTCCTCCTGGACAAGGTGAAACACGAGGCCGGAGCCAAGTACGACACGGACCTCACCACGGGCGACCTCAAAAAATTGGTGAAGCTCTTCAAGGCGGAGATCAAGAAACAGCTCGGTTTGGACTTTCCGGAAGACCCCGAGAAACAGCTCTGGGGCGCCATCGGCGCCGTGTTCGGCTCGTGGATGAACGACCGGGCTATCGCCTACCGGAGGCTCTACGACATTCCCTCTGACTGGGGTACGGCGGTGAACGTGCAGACCATGGTCTTCGGCAACCGCGGCGAGACCTCGGGAACGGGGGTGGGATTCACCCGCGACCCGGCCCTGGGCGACAACCGCA
>JAKBES010000348.1 GCA_021833665.1 Acidobacteriota bacterium | reverse complement strand
CGCCCAGGTGCGTGACGTCCTCGCCGCCAAAGAGGTACTGGCCGCTGGAGGCCGAGTCCAACAAGCCCAGTACGTTCATGAGCGTGCTCTTGCCCGTCCCGGAGGGGCCCATGAGGGCCACGTACTCGCCCTCTTCGATGGTGAGGTCAATCCCCCTGAGAACGGGTGTTTCCACGCCTCCCGTCTGGTAGGTTTTCTCAATCCGCTGAAGCTGAATCATCTGGCATCCTCCTCGTCACGACGCGCCTCCTGAAGCCTGCGGCAGGAGAACTTCGTCCCCCTCGGCCAACCCGTCCTTGATGGGGATCTCCCCGCCGCTGGCCGAACCGCACACCACCGTCCGTTTTTGCGGCTTGCCCTTGTCCTTCACCGTCACGTAAGCGCTCCCCTGGGCGTCGTACTGCACCGCCCCCGCCGGCACCACGAGAGCCTCGCGGCGCTCGCCCGTCTCGATGGAGATGGTGGCCGTCATCTCGGGGCGCAGGGTCTCCTTGGGGCCTTTCTGGATGGACAGCAACACCACGTAGTTCACGACGTTGTTCCGCACCATGGCCTGAGGCACCACGGCCTGGACCTGGCCCTCAAAGCTCTCCGCAGGCGCCGCGTCCACGGTGAAGGTGGCCTTCTGCCCGACTTTCACGCGCCCAATGTCCACTTCGTCCACGTAGGCATCCACCTGGAGACGGGATAGGTCCACGATCGTCACGAAGGTGGGTACCGCGAAGCTCGCGGCCACCGTTTCCCCCTCCTGGGTCGAGATGACGGTGACCGTACCCGAGATGGGCGCCGCCACGGTGGCGTAGCCTTGCACGATGCTTGCAGAAGCCAGCCTGCTCTCGGCGCTTTCCAGGGCGGCCTCATCCATGGCCACGGTTTTACGCGCGATGTCCAAATCCTCGGCGGAGACGATGCCGTCCTTGGCCAGCCGCTCGCGGCGCGCGAGGACCGACCGGTCCAGGGTGAGGCGAGCTTCCGCCTCCTTCACGGTGGCCCGCGCGTCGCGTACCGCCGCATCAAGGTCTTCGTGTTCCAGTTCCGCCAGCACCTGCCCGGCCTTCACCGTGTCGCCCACCTTGACGTAAAGCCGCTTGAGCAGGCCCGAGACGCGCGGGCCCACCTTCACGTCGGCCCCCACCTGCGGCCGAACCGTCCCCGTCGCCGTCACCGTGCTCTGAAGGGTCCGCCGTTCCACCCGAACCATCGTGCCCGCCACCTGCGCCTGCGGCTTTTTACAAGCCAAGGCCCCTCCGAGGAAGAGCATGGCCAACGCCATGAGAACCGATGTTCGAGCCATTCGAAGCCGTCCTGCTGATTCCATGCCCAAGGCCCTCTCTCTTCCGCCCGGTCTCTTGCCTGGTGCGGGTCATCCCTCTTCTAAAGACGGACAACCCCCTGCCTCGTCTAGTGCGTGCTCCGCTGCCCCGTCCTGGGGCCATTATCCGCCCTGACCTTGCCCTGGGCCAAGCGGGCGTAACCTCCGCCGAGGCCCATGAGTTCCTCGAGGGTCCCCTGCTCGGCCACCCGGCCTTCCTCCAGCACGAAAATCCAGTTGGCGTTTCGGATGGTACTCATCCGGTGGGCGATGACGAGCCGGGTGCACCCCAGCATGGAAAGATTCTCGTAAATGATGGCTTCCGTAGGCGGGTCGAGTTCGCTCGTGGCTTCATTGAGCAAGAGGATTCTCGGTTCGCGCGCGAGCGCCCGGGCCAGGAGGGAAGAGTGGGGTCACCCATTAGTCGGCCCCTGTCAATAGATAGTCTCCTACCCAAGCGGCGTTTTTTCTTTTAGCCGCGCTCCTTGCTTTTTGCGCAGGGCCTGGCCGTTGGAGCTCGGATGGTCGCGCGCCTGCGTCGTCGGGCTTGGGGTGTCGCGCCCCGAGGGACGCGCACCAGTCACCCATCAGGATCAAGGCACGGTCAGAGCTTGCCTTCTCAGGCACGCCCCGCCGGCCCCTGGCGGCACAAGCCGCCCCAGACAACGATCGGTTCCCCGCCGTGTCCATGTGATCGGACAGCCATGCCGTCCATGACACGTCTTGTGGCTCCGGTCCCCAAGGGCCGGTCCAACCCTGTTTGGCTCGCGGTGGGGGCGCATCCGTGGAGACTCCTTTCGCTCAGGTCCTTTGGAGGGCAGGGCGGTGGCCAATCACATCTGGTGGTTGTCAGCCAACCCCATTCCAGGCTTGCCGCCCCGGCCCGTGCGTCTTCTTACGAGAAGGCCCGCTCCGCCTGGAACGGAACCCCGTCCTTCAACACGTGGTAGCAGGCCCGTGCAAGCTTGTGCGCCACCGCCTTGATCGCCACCACGCCGTTCACCCTGGCCTTCTTGCGCTGGTAAAATCGCTTGGCTTTCTCGTAGTGCATCACGGCGTAGTTTGCCGCCTCGATGAACGCCCACGCCAGCCACTTGTTCCCATTCTTCGTGTTCCCCTTGCCCTTCCTCTTCCCGTTGCTCAGCTTCTCGCTCCCCACGCACCGGCAGTAGGAGGCAAAGTGGCCCGCGCTGGCAAAGCGGCTCATGTCACCCGCTTCAAGCAGGATCGTCAAGCCCAAGATCTTGCCCACTCCGTACACACCGAGCAGGTTCTTCCAATCTGTGCTGTCTTCCACACGGCTGAGCATGGTTCCCTCGAGATCCTTGATCTCCTTCACCAGGCACCGGTAGACCCGCAGGTTGCTCTTGGCTGCCCGTGCGACGAGAGGATCGGGAAGGAGACGGTCCAGATCCCATGCCGTCAGGGCCTTCACCGTGTTGCCGTTCAAGGAGACGCCCGCGTTGCGGCTCACGAGGTCCTGGATACTCAGCATCTGGGTAACCTTCTGGCGCACGAGCTGGCTTCGCTTTCTTAGAAGGTCCCGTACCGCGCGCTCTCCCTTCGGGTAGATGTACCCCTCCGGCAGCACCTTCAGCCGCAACATCTCCGCCAGCCATCGCGCGTCGCTCCGGTCGTCGCTATGCTTGAGCCCCTTGTACTGCTGGATTCCCGCCGTATTCGCCAGATGCAACCGGTACCCCGCGCCCATCAGCCCATCCACCAGCCAGTACCAGTTGTAGGTAGACTCCACCACCACCTCTTCGCAGCGCTTCCGGTACGGCTCCAGCTCCGCCAGGACCAGCGGCAGTTCATTCCGCAGCCGCTTCTCGTAGACCACACATCCCCTTCCATCGATCACCACCACCAAGCTGTTGTTGGAATGAAGATCGATCCCAATGTATACTCCCATTGCCGGCCTCCTTCCTGAGCGTGAAGCAACTCGTCAAAGTCACTTTACGCCCATCGAAGGGGCCGGCTAAATGATCATCACATCTAACATCAATGTCTCATGGCTATTCTTTTCCCCTTGGCGGACGAGGCGGCTGATGGTCATGTAGTGGACCCCGAGGTGCTGGGCGATCTCCCGCTGGCTGTACCGCGATTCCAGATACGCCTTGGTCACCTGCTCCACCAGGTCGGCCCGGTGGTCTCGTATCCCTGGCGGAAGGAGCTGGGAGAGCGTAGGCCGGTACGCCCGGCGCTGCGCCTTGCGGAACTCGGTC
>JAKBES010000347.1 GCA_021833665.1 Acidobacteriota bacterium | reverse complement strand
CCACCTGGCGGCCCTAGAAGCCCTGGAAGAAGATCTTCTCCCGGCCCTGCGCCTCTTGGCCGAATCTCTGGAGGTGAAGGCCCGCGAATTCGACTCGGTCGTAAAGATCGGGCGCACCCACCTGCAAGATGCCGTGCCCGTACGGCTGGGGCAGGAGTTCTCGGGCTATGCGCGTCAAGTGCGCAACGCCGCGCGGCGCGTGCAAGGGGTGGAGCCGGCCTTGTGCGAACTGGCTCTCGGAGGGACGGCCGTGGGAACGGGGCTCAACGCGGAGCCCGGCTTCTCCGAGGCGGTGGTGGCCCTCATGGGCGAAGAGATGAAGCTTCCCTTGAAGCAGGCCCCCAACCTCTTCGAGGCCCTGGCCGGCCGTGATGCCCTGGTGGAGGCCAGCGGAGCGTTGCGCACGGCCGCCGTGAGCCTCACCAAAGTGGCTGAAGACGTGCGCTGGCTAGGCTCGGGGCCGCGTTGCGGCCTGGGCGAACTCCTCATCCCCGATCTCCAGCCCGGTTCCTCCATCATGCCCGGCAAGGTGAACCCGGTCATGTCTGAGATGATGGTCATGGTCTGCGCCCAGGTCCTTGGGAACGATATGACCGTCGCCATTTCGGGGCAGCAAGGCCACTTCGAGCTCAATACCATGATGCCCGTCATGGCCGCCAACCTCCTCGGCTCCATCAGCCTCCTCGCCAACGCCTGCCGTGCGTTTGCCGAAAAGTGCGTGGCCGGCCTCCGGGCCGACGAGGCCCGCTGCGCCGAGATGGTGGAGCGAAGTCTCGCCATGGTCACCGCCCTCGCCCCCGTCATCGGGTACGACGCGGCCGCGGCTCTCGCCCATGAAGCCCACGCCACGGGCCGCACCATCAGGGACCTCTGCCTAGAGAAGCGGGTGTTGCCCGAAGCCCAGCTCGTGGCATTGCTCGACGCCAGGCACATGACAGGGGAGTAGTGTGATCTCATAAAAAGGGAAGGCAGGGGCCGGAACCCCTGCCCTGTCAAACGATTGGATTCGCCTCCCTACCAGGACCAGGTCTGGGTCACTTCTCCTCCGTCCGGGTTGAGGAATCGGAAGGTTCTGGTGACGCCCCTGGGAACGGCTGCCTTCAGGCTGGCGCCTCCCTTGATCTGGATTTTCCCGGGGTTTTTCCAGGTCGTGTTCGTCCACTCAACGTTCTCGATAAAGACCTTGACGCCATTTTGCAGGTTGCTCCCGGTGACGACCAGCTTAAAGGGTGGAGCGGCCTTCTTGATGAGGGTGATGACGGGCGGCGGCGCGTTGCTCACCACGAGGGTGCCCGACTTGCTGGTGACGGCCGCCCCGATGGAGGCCGTCACGGTCCAAATGTAGGTGCCCGCCTCGGTGTAGGTGTGGGTCGGGGCGGCACCCGTAGCGCGAGCACTGCCATCACCGAAGTCCCAATCGTAGGCCACGGTCCCCGAGCAGTTCGTGGGGGAGCCCGTGGCGGAAAAGGATACGGCCAGCGGTTTGGAACCTGAGGTTTTGCTGGCCGTCGCGGTCAGATTGAGGAAGCACGCGCTGCATGTAGAAGGGATGGCAACGGCTCCCTGGAGCGTCTTGTTTCCCGCGTTGGAGCTGTTGATCTGGATGGTGTAGGTCAGCGGACCTGTTTGGGAGCCGTCCGCGGCGGCGGTCCAGGAGAGCAAGGCGTCCTTGCCCGGGTCCAGGCTGGCGATCGTTTGCGTGGGTGAGCCCGCCAGGAGCGTCATTCCGGATGGGAGGCTGATCTGGGCGGAGATGCCCGTGACCGCCACGGTGACGCCGGGCGCGGAGTTGGCGAGGTAGAGCGCGATGTCGAAGGGGTTGGGAGTCATGATGCCGGACTCGCAGTTCAGCTCCACCGGGGCCGAGATGGAGCTTGTCAGGGGCGGGTTCGTGTCCACGGCGATGCCCCCGAGGCCGTAGTAGGTTGAGAAGGAGATACTCTGCCCGGGCCCGATGGTGTACCCCTCCCAGTAAACGTTGTAGCAGCTGTCAGAGGTGAAATCGTTACCCGGTGTCACGGTGTAATAGAACGTGTCCGAGCCGTGGAACACATCGCCCCAATAAGCCATCTGGAGTCTGCCTGGAATGGGCGAGGCCAAGCCGCCGCGCAGCGTAGCCTGGGCCGTCACGCTGGGGTTGGCCAGATCGTTGAACACGAAGAAGTAGGGCGGCACGTTGGCTCCCTGCCACTCGGTTTCGGTGGTCACGGACCCCGTTCCGGGGACACGGAAGGGTGCGCCGTCATTGTCGTCCAAGTCCGTGTCGAGCATGACCCGGCACCCGACGGTGTGCGCCGAAGTGTCCAGGTTCTCCACCTGGTAGCGGATGAGGTAAGTGTCCGGCCGGCCTGTGCTGGACCCTGTCACGAGTGTGAGAATCTGGTGGACGCGGAGGTTGCTGCTCCCCAGTTGCCAGATGCCCTCGCACGTGTCTCCGATGGTCAGCGGTACTTGGACTTCGTTTCCAAACATCTGTTCCCTATTGTCGTAGTTGACTGCGTCCACCCGGATGGTGGCGAAGGAAGACCAGGGATAGGGATGCCCGAAAAGCAAGATGGGTCCTCCCGGTACGCCCATGGTGTACTGTCCCGTGGAGTCGTCAATGGAGCACTCGATGTAGGGGGACCCTGGGCCAAAGACCTCCGTCCTCTCCTGGCGAGGCCGGGAGGGCTCTTTGGCGGCCATGGCCACACCCGCCATCATCGCCAAGCCCAGGCCCATGGCCAGGGTGCCTTTCCACTTGGTATTCATGACCCCTCCTTGCGGCCCTGCCGCGCAACAGGCTCTTCAGTCTCCGCAAAAAAGGATATCCGACTCACGGGCTCCCCGCAGTGACTTGGATCACATTTTGACGGGCAATCGGCTTTGGGCCTGCCTCCGGCGCCCTTCACGCTTGATTGAAGGCCCCTCGCAGGGCCGCCGTGATCTGGCCGATGGCCTCCCATGCTGGCAAGAAGAGCCCGGGAAGGGTTACGAAATCGTGAAGCATGCCCGAATAGTGGGCGCGGGTCACGGGCACGCCGGCTCCCCGGAGGCACTCCCCGTAGGACCGGCCCTGATCGGCGAGGATGTCAAACTCGGCCGTGAGGACGAGGGCCGGTGGGAGGCCGAGAAAATCCGGGGATCGAAGCGGCGATACCAAAGGGCTCGAGGCTTGATCCAAGTTCTGCAGGTAATGGCGCCGGAACCAGCCCAGGCCCGTTGCCGAAAGCCAAAGCCCCTGGCCGAACATGTGGAAGGATTCCGCGGCTTCAGCGGCGGGTGAGAGGTCCACCCACGGGCAGACCAGGGTCTGGTGGAGGAGCTTGGGAGATCCCAGATCCCGGGCCAGCAAGGAGATACACGCCGCCAGATTCCCTCCCGCGCTGTCGCCCGCCACCGCCAGGCGCGTCGCGTCCCCTCCAGGAGGCCGCATGGTCCGCCACCCACCGAGTGGCCGCCCACGCGTCATCCAGGGCGGCCGGGAAGGGCCATTCGGGCGCCAGGCGATAGCCCACCGACACGACGATGCACCGGGCGTCGGCCGCCCCAGGAACGT
>JAKBES010000066.1 GCA_021833665.1 Acidobacteriota bacterium | reverse complement strand
ATTTCGGAGGGGACTGCGAATGTGTGATGTCAATCACCAATCAGGATGCCCCTCGGAGCTCCGCCCAGGTTGCGACGCACTGGTTTTCCGAATCGGGCGTGGGCGGCTCGGACAAGGAAAGGGGGCGTCCCTAAGGACCCCCCTTGATGACCTTGTGATCAAGGTCCTAATTCGCCGAGCACCCGGCGGGATCGTCCTTTGTGTTCCGGTCGGAGAGCTGGGACACGAAGTCGCTACCTCCCAACGAAGCGGTCGCTCTGAACATCTGGGGGTAAAAGGTAAGGAGCATGAGCCTGGGAGAGCCCGCCACAGACCTGAACGTCCACCGGTCGGACGTCTTGCTCACGGAACTTTTGCCCGTATACACGCCCTTCCAGAGGCCGGACAGCACGTTGTATTGCCAAGCTCCCGTTTTGGTGTTTACGCAGACTCGGGACCGGCCAAGATCGTCTGCGAAGCTATTCGTAAAGGAACTGCAGCCCCCGGATAGGAAGCTTACCGCGTTGTGAAAGAGGGCTCCGAAATCACCGCTGGCATCGTAATAGGGGCCCATATAGGAATTAATGGCGACCACGCAACCCTTTTGAGCGACGAAGTTTTCGCCATCGTCCCAGCTCGCTACGAGAGTCGCGCCTGGCACTAGGTTCGTATAGTCCCTGTAATCATCGCAGTAGGACGCCACTCCCTCCATCAGCAGACTGCCGGATGCATAGGTTCCCAGGCAAGCAACCGCGTAATGGTCACCTCCGCTGTTCGATACCAGAGGGCTGTAGAGTTGGTCAATGAGCCGGCCCTGTATTCCGTTTTCTCCAGGAGCTTGCCACATGAACGTGCACAGAACAAGCTTCCCTCCCGCATCGATGTAATCGGCCAGAAGGTTGCCAATCCCCACGGGATCGTAGATTGTGCCATTGCTCCAAGCAATCACGACATCGTATGCCTTAAGTTGGGCCATAGTTGGAAGGGCGGAGCACTCATTCATCCAATCAACTGCGATCACGTCCGCGTACCCAGCGAGAATGGCCTGGAGGGGGCCAGGGCCGTCATCACATGCAAGTAGGAGCACCTTGGCCCCCGCAGCGATCTCTTGCGCCTTTTCGCTCTTCACTGCACCCGTCGAACCCGCTGTTGAGGAAGGCACAACCTGAATCTCATGCCCCTTCTGGAAAATGGCACCTAGGGGCTGAAGGGCGAGCTCTTGCGCCTGGGCCGCAAATCCAGCCCATAAGAGCCCCATCGCGATGCATGCCATAAGAACTCCACTTCCCCGGCTTCTCTGTTTCCTCATTTCACCCTCCCTTGGTTCGTCCCGGATACTCGTTCAGACCCAGTTCCGTTGCCACCGGTCTATCCACTGTTCTGGCAGCCATCAAGGCTGCCGTTGGGCCTTGTTTTTTCATCTCCCTCGAAAATGAAGGGCATAACGGGACCACTTATCCACGGCCAACTGAGTCTTGAGTTAATATAGTATCGGGTCTGCGCCTATGTCAAGGGATTGGCGCAAGGAATTTGAGCCGGGAGCGGCCTAATTGTGCTGACTGTCGCGTCCCAGGCGGCCCATGGCACTCCTTAGCCAGCCACGGATTCTGAAGGGTCCACGAAGGGAACCGTGGTCGCCAGAGCGAAAAAGGGCGGCCCGAAGGCCGCCCCTTGATGATCTCGTAATCAAAGTCCTACTTCGCCGAGCACCCCGCGGGATCGTCTTTCGTGTTCCGATCGGAAAGTTGGGACACGAAGTCGCTGCCCCCCAACGAAGCGGTCGCTCTGAACATCTGGAGGTAGTACGTGAGAAGCATGAGCCGGGGCGAACCCGCCACGGACCTGAAGGTCCACCGGTCTGACGTTTTGCTCACGGTGCACTTCCCCGTGTACACACCCTTCCAAAGCCCCGAGAGAACGTTGTACTGCCACGCTCCAGTCTTGCTGTTCACGCAAACCTGCGATCTGCCGTAGTCATCCAGGAAGGTGAGGTCGAAGGCGGGCTGAACGGTCCCCACGTGCTTCAGGCCATACATTTGCAGTCCGTTGTTGCCCGACGCGATGACCGTTCCGTCCACCGAGGAGACCTTGTACCACTGGCCGCTGGCGCAGCCCAGCGTCAGCTCGTTGGGTCCGCTGGCCGCGAGGCCAGAACCGCCGTAGTCGCAACCCAGGGCGGCGTTGGGAATGGACCGAATGACGGCGCCCGTAGCCGGGTCGGTGGCAATGATCGAGTCAGCGAGCTGCCACAGGGCGGTGCCGTCGAAAGTGAGCCCCTCTACGGTACTGCCCTGACTGGGGATACTCCGGATCAAGGCGCCGGTGGCTGGAGCGAGGAAGTTCACGTTAGGGTCCGAACTCACGGCCAGCGCCCCGCTCACATACTCCATTCCCTGGAGGCTACTGCAGTAGGACGAAGTCCACTGGTACTGATAGACACCGTTGGTGTCGTAAACGAGGACCCCGGGCAGAGTGAAGCTTCCCACATAGATCAAGGTGCCGTCGGTGGCGATGCCGTTAGGATTGGATCCGGTGGAAAACCCGCCCAAATCCTGAAGATTCACGTCGAGAAAATGCACCGCATCGTCGCCCCAGGTGGCGGCAATGTAGGCCGTCCCTGCGGGAGCCGAAGGCACTGAAATCCCCTCAGACGAGAAGTCTTCCGCCTGCACAAGAGGCCCCGGCTGAACGGCGCTGCTGTAGAGCGGTTTCGGGGGCTGAACGGGTGACGCCGACACTTCAGCTGCGGGCTGCTTATCACCGCTGGCCAAAATGCCGACCGTCATCACGAGGAGCGCTGTCGCCAGCGCCGCCAGTACCAACGTTTTCTTCATGGCCACCCTCCCAACTGTCAGGTCATTCTGCAGTGCCCGACTCGCCAGCACACTTGCCAGATTATTTGTTTAGAATACCGCCTTCATGACATTCAGGTCAAGCTAGGAGCCACGCCGACCAAGTGCCAATGGGACGGAAAGCCGCGGAAATTGGCGGACGGGCTTCGACCGATTCGCTTCTACGAAAAGAAGGGGCGGCCCGAAGGCCGCCCCGAGTCGCACTTCCGATGATGTGGTGTTACCGGGTGTAGGTGAACGCCGCGGAAACGCCGCCGTCATCGTTGTTCTTGACGGTGATCTGAACGGGCACGCCCTTGGGCACCATGGCCTTCAGGACGCCGCCCTTCTTGGCGATGAGGAGGCTGGAGCTCTTGAACTTGGTCTCGGGAACCGCCACGCCGCCGATGAGGACTGTGCAGTTGCCGTGGAAGTTGCTGCCCATGATCTTCAGGCGGAAAGGCTCACCCGCGACCACGATTTTGGTGACGGCGGTAACGATAGGCGGATTGAGAACGGTGATGCTCAGCGAAGCCGAGGCCGTGTTGGCTTTCGCGTCGGCGACCGTCAGTTTGGCCGTAAAGGTTCCCGCACTGACGTAGGTGTGGTTCGCCGGGGAGCCCGTGCCCGTGTGGCTGTCTCCGAAATCCCAGGTGTACGTGTAGGGGGCCAGCCCGCCGGTGGCGACTGCCGTGAAGGTGACGGCCAGGGGAGCAAATCCCTTCAAGGTGCTGGCCTGGGCCGTAACCGCCAAAGGAGCCTGCACTGTGATCGTCAGGTGGCTGTCGATAGCGACGTTCTTAGCCAAGTCGGTCACGGTCAGGGTAACCGCATAGGTTCCACCCGCCGTGTAGGTGTGCGATGGGGAGGCGCTGGTTCCATGCGCCGTAGCATCTCCGAAGTTCCAGTCGAACGTGTAAGGCGCCGTTCCACCGGTCACCGTGGACGAAAAAGCAACGGTGAGGGGCGCGGTACCACTTGTGGGGCTTGCGGTGGCCACCACGGAGAGACTGGAGGCCACGAAGTCGATGCTGGTCACGGGCTTGGTGCTCACCGTGACGCTCTGGGTGGCCGGCGTGAACACGTAGCCCGTAAGTGTGGGCGTCACGATGTACGGGATGGTGGAAGCGGGCACGTCCTTGATGGTGTAGGTGCCGTCGGCGGCGGTAGTTGTCACCAGTGTCCCGCCGGCTGAAATGGCCACACCCGCGACGCCCTTGCCCGTCGCACTGCCTAACGTGACAAGGCCGCTGATGGGGAAGACCGGCGTGGCCACGAAATTGATGGACGCCACGCTCGCAGTCGTCACCGTGACGGGGGCGCTGATGGGATTGAACACGTAGCCAACAAGCGTGGGCGTAACGGTATAGGTTCCCGGTCCTACGCTGTTGATGGTGTAAGCACCGGAAATACCCGTCGTAGCCGTGAGAAGGCCGCCCGCCGAGACGGTGACGCCGGCTAGGCCGGGACCGCCATTATAGAGACTCACCGTACCGGAAATCGTGAAGCCGCTGCTGGCCACGAAGTTGACGCCCGTGATATTGGCCCCATTGACCGTCACGCTCCGGTTCGCGGGTGTGAAGTAATAACCCGTGAGGGCGGGCGTCACGGTGTAGGTGCCATTGGGCACGTTGGGGATCGTGTAGTTTCCGCTCGCGTCCGTGGAGCCGGTGAGGCCCGCGCCGGCTGATACACTCACACCTGCAAGGCCCGCGCTGTTATAGGTAATGGTGCCGCTGAGGGTGTAGGCGGTCTTCGCGGTGAAGTTAATGCCCGTCCGGTCGGCGTTGCTGATGGTCACCGACTGGGAGGTGAACGCGAGGCCAGGATAGGTGCAGCTTACCGTGTAGGTGCCGTTTACAAGGTTGTCGAGGGAGTAAGCCCCTCCGGCGCCCGAGGTGGCGGTCACCGTGGTCCCGCCGCCCGTGGCCGTGACCGTCGCCCCGGAAACCCCGGTCGTCCCGTCGGTCCCGTAGACGTTGCCTTTAATGGAGTAAGCCGCGAGATACGTAAAGTAGACGGTCTGCGTGCTGGCTCCGTTGGCCGTGGTGACGATGATCTTCACCTGGCCTGCTGTCGCCGCAAGCGGGGTCGTGGCCGTGAGCTGCGTCGTGCTTAAAACCGTGGCCGGCACCGGTGAAGCCGTGCCGAATGTCACTGTGGCACTGCAGTCCACAAAGTTTGTTCCCGTAATGGTGACTAGAGTCCCGCCGCTCATAGGTCCGCTTGTGGGGGTGATGGAACTCACGGTGGGAGCACCCACCTTAGTCGCCGTGAAGTTCTTGCCCGTCTGGTTGGCACCGCTGACGGTCACCGGAATGGAGACGGGTGACACGGTGTAAGCCGGGCAGGAAGGGATGAAGGAAAGGGTGAGCGTATACGTGCCATTGGCCACGTTCAGGATGTTATAGGCCGTCGTGCCGGAAATGGTGACGGTGGCTGACAATCCCGCACCTGCCGTGACCGTAACGCTCGTCCCGTTGGTGAAGCCCGTGAGGGTCCCGCTGATGGTATAGGTGGCGGGCTTCGGGGCGGTGAAATCGGCCGTCGCGTTGCCGGCGGTCGTGTCCACGAGCCGGTTGGCGGGGGTGAAGGTGTAGCCTTGAAGGCTCGGCGTCACCGTGATGCCGCTGGCCGGCGGGACAGCAATGCTGTATGCCCCGCTGCCATCCGTGATGGCGGTGAACATGCCGGCAGGATAGCCCGAAACGGAGGCGGTCACCACAACATTCGGAATGCCCCCCGTTGCGGGCAGCACATAGGTGATGGTCCCGCTGATGGTCCGCGTCCCCACGGCGGTAAAGTTGATGCCCGTGAGATTTTGCGTGGCGATGGTAATGGCGGAGCTGGTAGGCGTGAAGGTAAAGCCCGTGAGCGTGGGCGTCACCGTGTAGTCTCCGGCGACGAGACCCGTAAGGGTGTAATTGCCGCTGCTGTCCGTCGTCGCCGTCGCTGGGCCCGCCACCACGCTGACACCAGGCACACCCACGGCTGTGCCGTTGTACAGCACCTGCCCGCTTACGCTGTAGGCCGGTGTGGCCGTTAGGCCTACGTTCGACACGTTACCGCAATCGACCGTACTTGACTTGGTATCAATGGAGTATCCGCTCAAGGTGCCTGTCACTTCGTAGGAGCCGTTGGGAATCCCCGAAATGGTAAATGTTCCGTTGCTGGCGCTGGTGGCGGTGCCCACGACGGTGGGCCCCGGGCCGATCGCCTTGACGGTCACGCCGCCAAGGCCCGTGCTCGTCCCGCTGATGATCACCGTGCCCGTGATCTTGTAAGTCCCAGTGCCGGTGAAGTTGATACCGGTGACGGGAGAGGTCCCAACCGCAACGCTCGTGCTCAAGGGATTGAAGGTGAAGCCGCTGCCGCTGGCCGCCACGGTGTAAGTCTGGTTGGCGGCCACGTCGACGGAGTAGGCACCTCCTGAAGCGTCGCCGCTGAAGGTCATGCCGCCACCCGTGGCCGTCACCTTGGCGTCCGCGGGGAGCGTGCAGGCCGACGTGACGGTTCCGGAAATGGCAACGGCGGCATAGGCCGTGAAGTTCTGCGATACGCTGCTCGAGCTCAGCGCCACTGAGGCCTTGGACGGATTGAAGACATATCCAGCGAGGGATGGCGTCAACGTGTAAGACCCGGCGGGCAGCCCCGCGATTGAATAGGCCCCGGTGGTATCGTTATACGAAAAGATTCCCGCGGAGGGCGACACAGCGATACTCACCGCAGGAAGGGGCGTAGGCGTTCCCGCCGGGAAGGTGACGATACCCGAGACGCTGTAATTGGGGATCGCCGAGAAATTGATCCCCGTCACGTCAGCGCTACCGATATTTACGTCGGTCGAGGCTGGCTGGAACGTATACTGCTGGGCCGGAGGGTCTGCGGGGGTTGGGGTCACGCTATAAGGAGTCGAACCGCTTAGGCCCGCGAGAGTGTAGGTGCCGTCGACGGCGGTAGTAGTAGATACGGGTGTCAGGCCATCCGTGGCTCTAACCGTAACACCGGCCACACCCGTTGAGGTTCCGTTGAGAGTCACCGTGCCGCTGATGGCATACGTCGTTGCCTCGACGACGGTGCCGCCGTCGCCCACGGCCACAACCGCGAAGCCGCTGAACGCGACACCGTGGAGCCATGCGGCCGTGGGGCCCTGCTGGGCCTGCCAAGTGTTTCCGTCCACGCTCGTGAGAATGGCGCCTGCGGCGCCCACGGCGACGAAGCGTGAACCCATCCAGGTGATGCCATTCAGGTCGAGGGAAGTACCCGTGGCGGCGGGAGCCCACTTGAGGCCCTTCGCGCTCACGAACGCCGCGCCGCCCTGGCCCACGGCCACGAAGCAGGAGCCGCCCCATGCCACCGCGGAGAGGTTGGCGGGCACGGGCTGAGAGGCCGTCCAAGACTTGCCGTCACGGCTGTACAGAAGGGATCCGTTGTCGCCCACGGCCACAAAGGCCGTCTCGTCTGTCGTGCCGCCCCAGGCTACACCATGGAGCGTCTCGGTGACCGGAGAAGCCGCAGCAGACCAGGTCTGAGCGTCCGGGCTCGTCAGGAGGGTGCCCAGCTCGCCCACGGCCACGTAAAGGCCCTTGCCGGCGGGCTGGCCGAAGGCCAGGCCGTTCAGGTTGGCGGGGATGGCGGGAACCGTGCCGGTATGCCACGTCTGGGCGTTCGGGCTCGCCATAAGGAGGCCCAGCGCACCGGCGGCCACCAGACCCTTGTCGCCCATGGACGCGGCAGCGAGGGGCTGAACGGTGCCCGAGGGCATGGCCTGCCAAACCCGACCGTCGGCGCTCGTGAACACGGCACCCTTGTCGCCCACGGCCACGAAGCGCTGGCCGTCCCACGCCACGCCGTGAAGCTGGCTTGCGCCGGCCACGGCCGTTTGCCATGTGTAGGCGGCTCCAGTCCCGGTGCCTTGCGCCGCAAACCACGGCACGGCGGCCACGAGGAGCAGGGCCAGAAACACCAGGCTTCTCCCCAGACTCAGTGTGTTCCGGCTACTCATCTCAGTCCTCCTTAGTCCTAAGTTGCGGCACGACCGCCGACATGCAGGGTCATGGGGCCCCGGCCTTACGCGAATTCCCCATCCGTCAGAGCGAAAAGATCCGCTAAACCCCTCTTCCCCCGAGCGGAAGGGCCCCTGTTGGAACCGGCCTCGCGAGGGATGTTCGTCTTGCTAAATTGGATTATACGGCGCCCTTTTGCCGACTGCAAGCCCCTTTCAGGGACCAGGGAGCAGGGAGCGGGGAGCAGAGTGGACCTCCCCATCCGCCGGCTTTGCTTCAAACTCCATGCCTGATACCGACTTGCTTTCGCTAAAGGGACATCCTTCTCCCGCAGGTCGGGATACAGATCCCCGCCAAGGCGAGCATGGGCATCCTCGCCTTCAGGCGGTAGACGGCGGGCGGCAAGTTGGTTTTATCGCGAGCCGCGGATCGGAGAGATTTTCCTTTTCACTTTTTACTTTTCACTTTTCACTTTTCACTTTTCGCCTTTAGCCCTTCACGTTCACCAAAAAAAGGGGCGGCCCGAAGGCCGCCCCAAGTCATACTTCCGATGAGGTGGTGTTACCGGGTGTAGGTGAACGCCGCGGAAACGCCGCCGTCATCGTTGTTCTTGACGGTGATCTCGACGGGCACGCCCTTGGGCACCATGGCCTTGAGGGAGGAGCCCTTCTTGGCAACGAGTTCGCTGGAGCTCTTGAAGGTCGTTACGGGAACAGCCACGCCGCCGATGTAGATCGTGCAGTTCGCGTGGAAGTTGCTGCCGGTGATCTTCAGACGGAAGGGGTCGGACATCTTGCTAACGCCGGTGACCGTGGGAGGCACGATGGGGTTGATGGCGGTGATCGAGCCGTTGGCCGTCGCGGTGGCGGCGGTGGCATCGGTCACGGTCACGGTCCAGTTGAAGGTCCCAGCGGTGGCGTAGGTGTGGGCAACGGCCTGGCCGGTGCCGGTGGAGGAGTCACCGAAGCTCCACGCGTAGGTGAACGGAGGAGCGCCGCCCGTCACGTTGGCCGCGAAGGCAACGGACAGGGGGATGTTGCCCGTGGTGGGCGTGGCGCTGGCGGTCAGGACCATGGGCGTGTACTGGACCAGGTTGAAGGACACGATGTCAGAGAAAGAGATGCCAGTGCACGGTTTGCCGCTGTCGTAAGCGTAGGAGCGGATCGTGTGGTTGCCGTAACCGGTGTTGGTGCCCGTGGCGGTGCTGTCCCACGCGATGGAGTATTCGCCGTTGGCGTCGGGCGCGGTAGCGGTACCGAGCTTCACGGGGGTCGCGGAGCCGTCGTCCAGCCAGAACACGACCTTGGTAACAGTAAACGCGGGGTCGCTGGTCACGGCCGTGGCCGCGACGCGGATCGCCGTGCCGCTCACCACGTTGCCGGACACAGGAGCCGTCACGACGGTGATGGGGCCGATGTTGTGGACGGTGAAGCTGACGGCCTTGCCCATGGTGCTCAGGCCCGCGGCGTCAACGGCCTTGAAGGCGAAGGTGTGCACACCGTCGGTGAGCAGGGTGGTGTCGATGCAGAAGGTCACGGGAGGAATGTTGTTGCTGGGAAGGCCGTACTGCACGCCGTCCACGTAAGCGATGTACTGCGTGATGCCCAGGGGCAGGTTAGCCGCGGGGTCGTCCGCCGTCACCGTGAAGCACAGGTCGCCGCAGACGATCCAATCGCCCGCAGAAGAACAAGGATCGAGCGCCACCGGAGGTTCGGGCGTCGCCGTCCAGCTAAGATGGTAGGGAGGCTCGTTCACGGTGTAGGGAGCCAGAGGATCGGTGCCCACGGCCGCGAAGGTGTTGCAGCCACCGTCGGTCAGCACGACCCAGATGTAGAAGGGGCCCTGGCCCACACTGGCGTTCTGCCAGTCGAACTTGGTGGTGTCCCAGTTGTAGCTCACGGTAACAGGCGCGCCGCCGGCGGGAATGGCACTCGCCATGGTGTAGATGGTTTTGCCGGTCTTCCATGCGGTGCCTGTGTTCGAGGCGGTGAGGACGAAGGTGAGTTTCTGCACGCCGGTGCCCGTATCGTGCACCTTCGCGCTGATGTTCACCGTACCTTGGAGGCGGTTAAGGATGTTCACAGTCACGGCCACGGGCGGGGTATCGACCACGGGATTCGTGAAGTCGGTGACCACGTTCATGAAGCCGATGCCGGCCAGGTAATCGGCATAAGCGAACCCGGTTCCCACGGGGGTGATGTCGCCCATGGGGGTGAAGAAGCTGGGCGCGAAGGGGAATTGCGGCGTCGGGATCAGCACGGGGGCCGTCGCGTTGGCGCCGGACACGTCGTACTGGTTGATGCCGCGGCTACCTCCGGCAAGCGTGCCGTACACGCCGATGATGCCGGGAGCTTCCGTGATGACGCTCGTCGGACCGAAGGTGAACGCGAGTCCGGCCGAGGCTGCCATGGTCATATTCACGGGGAAGGCCGGCGCCAGAGGCGTAATCGTGATGGGATAGAGGAACCCGGCGCCCGGATCGCTCAGATAGAGGAAGCGGTCGTTCTGGGCCAGGGTCCAGTTTGAGGCGCTGCCCACGGCGAGAGAGCCGCCGGTGGCGACGTAGGGGGCAGTGGGATCGGTCACGTCGACGATCTCGACGAAACCGCTCTCAACCACCGCCAGGATGGTGCTGGCCGGCCATGCCGCGAAGAGAAGAGGCACGATCTTGCCCGAAGCAGCGGCGCTCAGGGTCACAGACTGATCGTAAGCCGGCTCGGCGGGCGTCGTGATGTCCCAGGACTCCAGGTGGGCGCCCATGGTGGCGATCCAGAGGCGGCCCTGGGCGTAGGCCATGAACGTCATGGGGGAACCGTCATCGGTCGAGAAGACGTCAACCACGGCGGGATTGGCCTTGTCGGTGATATTGATGCTGTAGAAGGTGCTGGAGCCGTCGCTCACGTAAGCCGTGTTGCCATCGGGGGTGACCGCCACCATATAGACCGAATCGGGCCCATTGGTGCAGCTCGGCAGGAGCTGTCCCGTCAGGGCGGGGTAGCTGCCCGAGTTGTCCAGGATGACGAGGCCGCCGGTGCCGGAGGGCACGAGCAGGTAGTTGCCGCTCTGCAAGGTGGTCTGGGAGTAACCGCCGGTGAGGATCTGGCCGGTTTTGGCGAAGCTCGCGGGGTTGAAAGACTGCATGCCGCGCACATCGCTGGCCACGGTGCCATAGGTGCCGGACCAACCCATGTCCCACATGTACTGCTGGCAGGGGGAGAAGGGCGGGGCGAGGGGGTCCCACACGCCGTAAGTTCCGAATCCCACGACAGTGGTGAACTGGGCGTCCATGAGGAAAACGTGATCCTGCAGGGTGCCGACAGCCACGTTACCGTTTCCGGCCGGCTGCAGGGACACGACGTCGTCACCGGACTTGTTATAGCCCTTGATGATGAGGAAATTGAGGGGATCGGTCAGGTCGGGAATCTGGTAAATGCCCACCCTCATGAGGCTGGTGTAAGACGGCGTACCGAACATGGGGTGCTGGATATAGCGCGGCGTGGTGGAGAAGTACAGGTAGGGAGCCTGGTACATCAGGTAGGCGGCCTGGACGCCGAACAGGGGGAACACGTCCGGGGAATAGTACTGGTACATGAACGAAGCGCCGACGTCGCAGTTCAGTCCGCTCAGGTCCAAGAAGTAGATATACTTGTCCGTGACGTTCGCGGCGATGGCCACGAGGCCGTTGGACTTGGGATCGTCGGGGATGATGAGGCTCGTGAAACCGGGGCCGCCCGAACCGGAATTGTAGGCGTCAATGCCGTACCCGATGGAGTTGTTGTACTCCTCGATCCACCCTTGCCAGCAGGCCAGCAGGAAGTTCTGGTCAGGAGTGAGGGCCACGTCGTTGTACCCGTAGGCATAGCCAATTTGGCCCCAGCCGTACATGTAGGCGGGGTTCACAGGGTCGGTCACGTCGAAGAAATAGGTGTTATAGAAGCAGAACACCATGACCGTGTTGCCGTAGAACTTAATATCCCAGGGAATGTCCCTGAGATTAGCGACCGAGTAAGTGCCCGGCGCGGAGGCCGCGGCGAAGTAGATCGCGGAGCCGGCGCCCCACACCACGGCGTTGCCGTTGGTGGCGGAGCGATAGGTGGGCCCGCCCTTCCAAGCGGAACTGGAAGCGCAGAGGCTTTCCAGCCTGGCGGCCTCGGCGGGAGTCGCCGTGGGCATTTCCGTCAGACGGGTAAGCTTGGAACCCTTGGTGAAGCTGTGCTTGGCGATCTCGGTCCGGGGGGCCGCGATCAGCGCGTTCATCTGCGCGTCGGTGACCAAGCCGCCAGAGGCCTTGCCTTCAGATTGCTGCGCGGGCGGCAAAACCCCGGCCCCGGCGACGGCGTCTGCGAAGACGGCCAGCCCCAGCAGCAGGGAGGCGGCGAGAACCAGCGCCACCACCAACCATTTTCTCGACTGTTTGTGCATCCTTACCTCCTATTCCATCAACTTCAAGAGCCCGTCTCGAACACGAAGTATGTAATCAACTGCTGGATCTCCCCTCGGGTTTGGCCAATGACCTAACCACCCCCTTCCATGGTTTTGTGCGCCTCAACCCTTATTGGATTCGACGCCCGCATATGAAGCATTTCTCCCCTTCCACTCCTCACTTGGCAACCTCACCGTAGAGAATACCCGGTCCCTCACGGCCAAGTCAAGCCCCTGCCCTGCGACGGCGATGCTCCTTTCCTAAAATAGAAAAGTCGATAGTGCCAGCCGTTTTACCCCTCCGGTAGCGCAGTATAGCATAGGGCCAAGGGCTGTCAATACCTCAAGGGCGCCCCATGTATGACGCCGAACCCCCCGGCCGCTAGCTTGGCTACCTCCTGTCGTTCCTACAATATAGGCTCCCGCCGGAGGCGTCAAGGGGGGAGATCCGCCCAGGTGGCGCTCAATGGGTTCCCAGTGGCGGCTACCGCCCAGGGGGTCGCGGTCTGGGGACTGCCCCTGCAGGCAGAATTGCGGGATGGATGGCGTTCCCGTGGGGCGGCTGCCCGTGGCGCGGCCGCCCCCGGCCGCGAAGAGGGAGGAAAGCAGTGGCAGGCGGGGGCGCCTGCCCCACGGAACAGCGGGGCTGAATGGCGGGTAGGGGGTGCCTATGCCGGGGCGACGGCCCCGCCCCGAAGGCCGGGGCCGCGCCAATGGCCTTGGCGGTCTTGGGCCCAGCCGTCGGCGGGACAGAGGTTCTGCCGGACGAGGCGCCGCAGGGGTTCCAGGAGCCGGTCCTCCTCGCCAAGGGCGCGTAGGCCCGCCCCGGCGGCATCCAGGAGCCCGGCCATGGCCTCGGCGGGGGAAGGCCCAGACTCGGGCATCCAGCGAGGCCCCAGGCGGCCAGCGGCGAGGATCGCCCGCCCCGCCGCGGCCCGGCCCAAAAGGGGCAGACCTAAGGAGCCGGGAGGGGTTCTCGGCCCGCACAGGAGGCCCTTGAAGAAGGCGGCGGCGGCAAGCACCAAAGGAAGAGGCACCGAGTCCAGGACGCGCACTTCCAGGTAGTTCCTAAGCCGGATGTCGGGAAAGAGCGTGCTCACGTGAAGATCCCAGTCCTCCATGGTCATGGGGCCCAAGGGCCCAGGAGCCTTGAGCCATGCCTCGAAGCTGCGCCCGTCTCCCGGCAGAAAACGGCCCTCCCGAACGAGAAACAGCAAAGGACGGCCCTGAGCCCACCGGGCGGCGTCGGCATAGCGCACGGGAACCTTGAAAAGGAAGGCCGGAAGCCCGCATCGGAGGGGGTCCGTGTGCCTCCAGATGGCGGACCGCCCCGTGGCCGAACGGGTTTTCCTCCCGCGGTACACGGGACCGTTGGCGAAAAACGCCACGGCGTAGGGCAGGATGGGCAGGAGGGTGTCCACCATGGCGCTCATCTCGGCCTCGTTCCGGTAGTCCAGCGACACCTGGGTGGAGGCCGTGAGCTTCATCATGCGCCGCCCCAGGGTCCCCGCGTGGAGGAGGTGTTCCTTGAGAATCACGTACCGAGCCTTGGGGACATCCGGAAGGTCCTCCTCGCCGTTGGCGGGCGCGACACCCCAGGGCGCCAGGGTGAAGGTTGAGGGCTCGATGGCCGCCTCCAGCCGCCGGAGGCTTCTCTCCATGAAGGATTCGATGCCGGCCAGACTCTCCAGAGGAGGCGAGGCCAGCTCCACCTGGCCCCCGGGTTCGAGGCCCACCACCCCTCCGTCGTGAAGCTTGACGGCGGCGATGTGCCCTGATTCCAGGAGGGTCTCATGCCCCGGCGCCAGGCGGATGAGGGCCGGCTCGACGCCCGCGGGTCCGCCGTAAGGGACCATCCGGCCTTGCGGGTCCACGGGAAGGAGCTCCCATTCCACGCCTACCCGGCCCTGGACGGGGGCTCCAGGAGCAAAATAGTCCGCCAGTTGTGAAAAAGAGGTGACGGGAGTCCGGTCGCCCGGCTGGTAGGTGCTCATGGGGCGGTGGGAAGTGAGGAGTGAGGAGTGAGGAGTGAGGAGTAAAAGGTGAAAAGTGAAAAGTTAAAAGTGAAAAGTGAAAAGCGCAAGGAGGACCCCTTAGTTAAAGCGAGTGAAAAGTAAAAAGTAAAAAGTTAAACGTGAAGAAACAAAACCCGCCTTCATGGGATGGCCTCGTCTTCCCGCTCCCTGCTCCCTGCTCCCTGCTCCCCACTCCCTACTTCCCATGGGCCTGCTTCCATGCCTGATACTGTCCGATGTAGTCCGCCAGCACGCGCTGAGGGTCCAGGCCGAGGTACTGGGCGAGCTGCTTGAGGAATCCCTTGAGGTAAATGAAGGCCGGGAGGGCGTCGAAGCGCTCCGCTTCGATGCACTCGATGTACCAGGACCGGATGTTGGTCTCGGACACGATCTCCGCCACGGAGATGCCCTTCGCTTCGCGGACGCGTTTGAGGGCCTTGCCGTCGAAGGTCCGAATCTCCTCCAGGACCGCTTCGAGGTTGCGAACGGCCTTGGAGTGCGTGTCCTCGATGGAGGCCCCG
>JAKBES010000065.1 GCA_021833665.1 Acidobacteriota bacterium | reverse complement strand
AAGGCATCCTCCGCGTGATCGTATCGGAACTGTCCCACTTGCCGTCCCTCGATCAAGTACCTCCAGAGGCTGGTTTCGATCTTCGCGCCGAGGCGGGTGCCCACGCAGAGAGAGAAGCCCTGAGACGGATTGAGGTAGTCCGCCTCCATCATCCGTCTCGCGACGACATCCCGTTTCAAGAGCAGGGCAAGCCCGTGGCAAAGGTGTTCTATCTTGGTCCAAGGTGTCCCGCCGGCTTGATCCACTTGGTCCAGCAAACGGTCCGCCTGCGCGGCGCACGTGTCCAGCACCGCGCGATATAACCCTTCCTTGCTGCCGAAATGATAGTAAAGAGAGGGTTTGGTGATCCCGGCATTCGTGGCTATCTCTCCAACGGATGTGGCGGCATAGCCTTTACTTCCGAAGATCTCCGCGGCGGCCGCCAAAATGCGCTGACGAACGTTCGGGGCGGGGCCTTTAGAATATGACCGAATCACGTTGGATCTCCCGTGTGTTCGGACGGACTGGATTTGCTGCAGGGGAGACACGCATGGCCCTCGCTCTCGGCGGCCATGCCCCGAAGGATCACCAATACCCGTTCGAACTCGGAATCATCTGAATCAGTCAGCATCTCCCACGGGGATCGGTTCTCCAGAAGGGGGTTAGGGGCCAGGGCGAATTTGGCGAGGTCCTCGGGTTTCAGACCGTCCGCTGAGGCCCTCACCAGGGCTGCCAAACGCCTATTGAAGAGGGTCCGCCCTTCTCGCTGTGTCATGGAGATTGGTCCCTCTCGTCCGGGATCATTTTGCGAATTCGGGAATCGAGTCGGCGCGCGAAGCGGTCGCAGCTTGGGAGGTCCAAAGCCAAGAGGGCGGTGCGCTCGACGGGCGTCAGATCCAGCCCGAGGTGATTCAAGTCGAGGATCGCCGTCGCCCTGTTCTTCTTGAACTTTCGGCGGAACGATTCGTCCGTGACGAGTTTTCCCAGAAGGACTTCAACGGCTCTTTGGGACACTTTGCGCCTCCGCCTTCCTTATATCAAGGAGAGTGCCAACGAGAACACGGGAATATATGGAAGCGTAACAGTAAGAAGAAGCGGTAGTTACATGCTATGTGCGCGAAGGGCGCAAAGAGCGGAAAGCGTCAAATATCGGACGGGTGTCCATATTCTGACGGTCAGGGTTTGGGTGAACCTTCTGACCGCGGATCGGGTTCAGAGGTGAGTCCAAATTTCTGCATTTTATAGTAGAGCGTCGGGCGAGTGATTCCCAGGAGGCGGGCGGCTTTGGTGCGATTGTTCCTGGTTTGCTTGAGTGCCTTGATGATTAAATCCCTCTCCGCGCCGTCGAGGCTGTAATCGTCCCTGGAGAGACCAGTCTCCGAATTTGTAGCGACGTCCTCCCGGCTCCCCACCTCAGGAGGCAAGTGGTCGAGGGTGATGAGGCCACCGCCGCAGAGGATCGTGGCCCGTTCGAGCACGTTGCGCAGCTCCCGGGCATTTCCAGGCCATGGATAGGCCAGGAGGGCCTCTTGGACTTGGCGTGAGAGCCCGCCTGCGGGGCGCCCTACTGTACGCCCGATCTCTTCGAGGAAAGCCCCCGCGAGGGGAAGGATGTCATCGGAGCGTTCCCGCAGAGGAGGCAAAGCGATCTCGAAAACGCGCAACCGATAGTAGAGATCCTCTCTGAAGCCGCCCCGGGGCAGCGCCGCCTTGAGGTTCCGGTTTGTGGCCGCCACGAGCCTCGCGTCCGCTTGAATGGGTCTAGCGCCACCCACCCTCGTGAACTCTCGTTGTTCGAGCACCCTTAGGAGCTTGGCCTGCGCGGCGAGGCTCAGCTCTCCTACCTCGTCGAGGAACAGAATGCCGCCCGCCGCCTGTTCGATGCATCCGAGTCGCGTGCCCGAGGCTCCTGTGAACGCGCCCTTCTCGTGACCGAAGAGTTCCGATTCGAGCAGAGTTTCCGGCAGGGCGGCGCAGTTGATGGCTACGAAGGGCCCTTTCGAGCGGGGGGACCCGCGGTGGATCATCCGTGCCAGGACCTCCTTACCCGTCCCGGACTCTCCCGTCAGAAGGACACTGGTCTCCGTGGGAGCCACCTTGGCGACCTGCGCGAGGGCGGCTTTCCACTTCTTGGAGCGCCCCACGACCCGCCTGATCCCGCGGGTGGTCTCCAGTTCCTGGGTTAGCGACTCCACGCGCTGTTCCAGGAGGGCCGCCCGGCGCTCCTCCTCGGCCAGCCGCCGGTGGGACAAGGCCAGGCTCACGTGGTCCGCCACGCGGCGGGCCACGGAGACATCATCTTCGGAGTACTGGTGGGGTGTGCGTGAGATGAAATTCAAGGTCGATTCGGGGACGCCCTCCAGATAGATGGGGATTCTCAAAACTGAGTGGATGCCTAGAGCCTTGGCCACGGGATCGGCCGGCAGACGCCACTGATTCGAGTCCTGCACGTCATGGATCAGATGGAATTCCTGTCCCACGGGGAAGCGCTTGCTTTCCTCTACGGGCGCCGAAGGGGGCAGACCTTCGACAAAATCTCCCGAGTACGCGTCCACGTTCATCACCTTCTCGTCGGCACTGATGGACAACAGGAGGAGATGGTCGTGCGGGAGGACGGGTCTTACGATCTGAGAAACCTGCTCGAAGATCTCCCTCACGCCCAACGCGTTGGCAATAACTGGCAGCACGGCATCGATAGCGTCCAGCCGCCGGCGGCGGACCAAGTCCAGGTTCCAGAGGCGCTCGTGCTCGAGCGCCAGGCTCAGGAGATCGGCGATGGAGAGGAGGACCACTTCGTGCTCCGCCGTGAAGGAGCCGGCGCCCCGGGAATCTACAACCACGAACCCGGCCGTCCAGTCACCCCTATGCAGCGGCACCGTCATCAGAGCTCGGGACTCCCGCTTCAACATCTTCCGGTCCACGTAGAACGCCGGGTCGGCGAGGGCGTTGGCGTCGTCCACGCGCTTCACGCCCTTCAGGCTCGGCCGCAGCGCCGGAGAGAAATCTTCGAAGGTAACTGCGGGCAAGATGTCGGAGATATCCCCGGTGTGAGAGTAAAGGGTGAGGGCGCCAGAATCCTCTAGCCGTGCGATGGTCATGCCTTCCAGGGGCAGCACGGCGGCCGCCTCCTTGGCGACCCGTACGAGGACGTCCCTCAGCTCCAGCGTTTCCGAAACGATGCGGGCGATCTTACCAAGAGCGTCCAGGACGGGATCTCGGTGCATGGTTCAAGCCTCCCCCGGGCCGGTGTGAAGCGAAAGTGCCCACACCCTTAGAATAGCTCAAACAGAATCTAATCGACGGGGGCGCGCATGGATCGGTCCATGGAGATTTGGAATGTTCGACCTGGTAAACCCCTAATCGGAGGCAGATGTTGCAAAAGATGCGCCCGGCCCCGAAGGCGGGTAAGCATGGGAGCCATGACAACGCCTGCAAAGTGTGGACGCAATGGTCGATACCTTTGGATCTGGCCTCACGATCCCGCAGGCGGTAGCCGAAGGTTGGCCCTGGCAGGTGCCGAAACGGCCCACGACCGCCTTGGACGTTTTTGAAAAGCCAGAGGGCCGTGTGAAGGGGATAGGTATCGGCACTGGCTCGGTCGAGGACTTCCGTAAATCCTCGCCGTGCCCCGTCTAGACATGGTTGAGGGTCCGTTGCCATGCTGGGGCCTAGTGAGGAGGTCCTGGGATGGCGAAGGGTAAGACGGCTGGGCATGGCTTTGAGAGAAATGGGGCATATCTTGCATCGTAGCACCCCTTCCGATCCTCGTCCCCGTTGCCCAAGGCGGCGCGGACGAGCCGCCCAGCAGTTGCGTAGTGTATGGGCCTCTTTTGCCCTCGACGCCAGAACTGCTCGCTCATCCCTCGAACACCCCTCCAACAGGTCCCGAAGGGATGGCCGGGCAATCTGCCGCTGGACGCGGGGGTGTTCCTTCGTGCCCCGTTTCGCCTCAATCCGATCCCGGTGCCTCTCCGCGAATCCTGAGCCTCCCAGCACGATCTGCCCTTCCACGGCTTTCAGGGGGCTGAGCTTCGTCTTCTTCCCTTCGGATACGAAGCGGCGGTACCGCCCGGCACAGCTCCAGCAGGTGGCTACCCTTCTCGACCAGGATGGCCTTGAACCGCCCCTGGAAGAGGTGGCCCGCCTTCCGGTGGCGCCGGTTGAACGCCTGCGTGAATTCTCCGTTGATGCGCTGCATCCCCAGTGACAGGTTGGGCTTGGGGGTCTCGACGAGGAGATGGTAGTGGTTGCCTATCAGGCAGTAGGCGTGGACGACGAACCTGTAGCGCTCCCTGGCCTCCGAGAGCTTACCGAGAAACAGCTCCCGGTCCGCGTCATCGAGGTAAATCTTCTGCCGCGCGTTGCCCCGTGACGTGACGTGGTAAACCGCCCCCGCGTATTCGATCCGCAACGGCCGAGCCATCGTCCAGCCCTCTCACTCAAACATTGACTGATTAAGCATCACCACAAGTGCTATATTGCAAGATGTGACCCCGTTTTCGAATTGCTCATCACCCCTGGCGACCGGCGCGGTGGCGGGAAAGCTGAGGTCGGGAGACCTTGCGCTTTCAGCGACCTGGCCGCCCGGGTCCCAAGCAGGGGATGACGACGACCCGAAGGCGGCTGCGCGCCCGCTTCGGTGAAGTATAATGCTCTGGGGGAAGGGACCCTTGGGGCCGACAACAATGCTGTCACCGGAGATGGCGGACTTCCCCAGGAGCCGGGCCAGCGGCTCCCGGCGATCGGGCCGGGGCGCGTCCCTGATCATCTTGGGGCTTTCCGCTCCGCCCCCATGAACCCGGGGCGCAGGATGATGCGGGCAAAAGGCTTTGCTTCGGGTGAGAATGGGTGTAAGGACGCCAAAGGAGGGAATGGGCCACATGCCGAAACCTAGAGTTCTGGACCTGCCGCCGTCTCCAGCCGCACTCATCCAGTCGCTACGGGACATCGGGTATTCGATTGAAACGGCCGTAGCGGACCTGATAGATAACAGTCTGTTTGCCACTTCATCTGAGATCGACGTCCGCTTCTCGTGGAATGCAGGGCAACCGTGGCTCGCCATCGCGGACGATGGCCACGGCATGCACGAGGATGAGCTCATTGCGGCGATGCGCTTTGGGAGCAAGAGCCCCCTTGAAAGGCGCTCGCCGGCTGACCTTGGGCGGTTCGGGCTTGGAATGAAAACGGCCTCCTTCTCGCAGTGCAGGCACCTCACGGTTCTGAGCAGAAAAGCCGGGGTTCAATCGTGCTGCGAGTGGGATTTGGACACCATCGCGGCAAACACCGACCACGAGTGGTCATTGGGCGTTTTGGGTCCGGGAGAGGTCGCACGGAGACCCGTCCTCTCCCTTCTTGCCTCGAAATACCTGGACAAACGGGAGTCGGGAACCGTCGTGCTGTGGGAGAAGATCGACCGCATTGACAGGGACATATCGGTCGAGCGCCAGGAGGCGGTATTCAACAAGCTACTGGCCGATGTCAGAAAGCATCTCGAGCTGGTGTTCCACAGATACCTATCTCCAGACCGGGGCCATAAAGGCACGCGGATCCTTATGAATGAGGACCCGCTCGCGGCGTTTGATCCATTCAATTTTAGGTGCGCTACGACGGTCGAACTCCCCGAAGAACAGTTCCTGTGCGAGGGGGAGCGAGTCAGCGTTCAGCCCTACGTCCTACCTCACCACAACAAAGTCTCCCAGGATGAGTACAAGAAGTTTGCCGGAATCTCCGGATACAGGGACAGCCAGGGATTTTACGTCTACCGAAACAAGCGGCTGATAATTCGAGGCACGTGGTTCCGGCTGATTCCGAAAGATGAGCTTACCAAGCTGCTCCGCGTCAGAATCGATATTCCCAACACCCTCGATCACCTCTGGAGAATCGACGTCAAGAAGGCCACGGCTTTCCCTCCGGAGAGCATCGCAACCGAACTAAGACGAATAATCGCAAAGATAGAGATTTCTGGGAAGAAGGTGTATCGGCAACGGGGGGCGAAGATCGGAGATTCCGCCGTGGTTCCAGCTTGGCAGAGGCGGGCCTCTGGCGGCACCGTTCATTACGAGATAAACAGAGACCACCCGCTCCTGGAAAGCATCCAATCCAGCCTCCCCGATCAACAGGCGAACACCCTAGACGAGCTGATGTCCCTCATAGAGAGAAGTTTCCCGTCAGACGCGTTCTTTCACGACTTTGCTAGCGCCCCCGAGCAGATCGAGCGCCCGGTGTACGACGAGAAGAGCCTGATTCCCCTCTTGGATATCATCGTGACTGCATGGGGCGGCTACAGCGGATTGAACGGGGAGAACATCAGCGACCTTCTGGGCACGGAGCCCTTCTGCCACAGCCGCGAGCTGACCACCAAGATTCTTTCCAGCAAAGGAGCCCGCCTTGACTAGCGAGGCCACTTCTCCAGCAAGCGATGTGCTGAACAGCATTGAGGACGCCGCCGCCGCCGCCCTCTCTCTGATGGCCCAGGCTCAGCCGGCGATTCCCGAGGACACGTTCAGAAGGGTCGTGATCTCCCAGGCCGCCAGCTTCAGCGCTCTGTACCAGATCCCCCCTGTCGCCAAGGCCGCCATCGACCTCATAGTTAGAAAGTTGCAGGAGAGATTCAGCGTAAGAATGAACCTGGGAGTTCTGTTTACCACGGACGATTACCGACCCTGGCTTGAATCGGCCAGAGGCGGCATAGACTTCTATTACTGGAGACGGTACAAACGCCTCCTCACCGCCATCCGATTTTCCCCATACGTGATTCGCAGCCTCGACGACATTTCCGATCAGATTCTTGATCACGTTGAGAACCCCCGCAAGGAGGGAAGGTGGGACATGCGGGGAATGGTCGTCGGGCATGTCCAGTCCGGCAAGACCGCAAACTACGTCGGACTCATCTGCAAGGCTGCAGACGCGGGTTATCGCGTCATCATCGTGCTTGCCGGAACCCTGAACTCGCTCCGGAACCAGACGCAGTCTCGCTTGGATTCGGGCTTCATCGGGATGGATACGAATCCTGCCACCAGGCACCCGATCGGCGTAGGACTTATTGACGGCAACAAGCGCCCAGCCTACTTCACCATCGCGACCGAAGACTTCAATAAGAGGACAGCGAATCAAATCGGAGTGACGCTCGGGGACCTCAAGGAGCCTGTCGTCCTCGTGGTCAAGAAGAACAAGACGACGCTTTCCCACCTCATCTCTTGGCTACGGGACAATAACCCACACAAGTTGCAGGATCACCCTCTGCTTCTAATCGACGACGAGGCCGACCACGCCTCGATTAATACCAGCGCTGGAAGCACAACCGCAATCAACTCTAAGATAAGGGAGCTTCTGCGCCTGTTTCAGCGATCTTCCTATGTGGGATATACCGCTACGCCCTTCGCCAACATATTCATCGACCCCGAGAGCGACGATGAGATGCTCGGAGATGACCTCTTCCCGAGGGACTTCATCCTCAGCCTGGATCCTCCCGACAATTACATCGGGCCGGGGGCGATTTTCGTGGAAGGTGCCGGCCTGCGGATAATCAGGCACATCCAGGATTGCGATTCTCATTGGCCCCTCAGCCATAAGATCACTTGGCGGCCAAAGGAGCTTCCACCCAGTCTGAAGGAGGCGATCCGGTATTTTATACTTGCTGTCGCAGAGAGGCTGCGGAGGCAGCAGGTCAACAGGCACCACTCGATGATGGTCAACGTCAGCCGCTTCACCCAGGTCCAGACGGCAACCAAGCAGCTGATTCAGGAGTACCTCCGAGACGAACTGCAACCGTCAATCACCAACAACTTCAAGTTGGAGGAAGCGGAAGCCCTCAAGAATCCGGTAGTGAGCGAGCTGAGAGCGCTCTGGGATAGGGAGGGGCTAGGGGCCTCGGTGGAATGGCCCGCGGTCCAGGCCCTCCTCGGAGAGGCAGTGACGAGCATAGGCGCTATCGAGGTCAACTCTTCGGCGACTAGCGAGGCGCTAGACTTTACATCCCACAACTATCCGAGCGGGCGAAAGGTCATCGCCGTCGGCGGCCTCAACCTATCGAGAGGCCTCACCCTCGAAGGCCTATCCGTAAGCTACTACTTGAGACGATCCGAGATGTACGACACACTCATGCAGATGGGCAGGTGGTTCGGGTACAGAGAAGGCTACCAGGACCTTTGCCGAGTCTACATGACCCCCGAGGCCGAGGGCTGGTACAGGCACATCGCGGGCGTAATCGAAGAACTCCGAGAGGAGTTTAACAGGATGAAGCAGTGCAACATGACCCCGCGCGACTTCGGCCTGTGCGTCCGTGCTCATCCCGAGTCGCTCATCGTAACGGCGAGAAACAAGATGCGCTCTGGCACCCCCGTGATTCGGAGAATCAGCCTCGAGGGGAGGCTGGTGGAAACGAGGGCACTTTTGGCCTCCGCGGACGCTGTCAGGCAGAACCTGGCATTGTTCGGCGCGCTCATCGAAAAAATCCGGTCCGTCGGCGCCCGGCCCGACGAGAGCGAGTACTTTTGGAGGGGAGTCCCGGCACCTCAGGTGATCGATTTCGTAGAACGATACGCCAATCACCCGAAATCCAACCTCACCGAGCGAGGTCCGCTGGCGCACTGTATCCAGAAGTTGGCCTCGGAGGGCCAAGGGAGCTGGGACGTCGGGGTATCGTCCGTGGGCGCTGGACCCTCCGACCTCAGGCTCAAAGTCAACGGCCTCGAAATCCGCGCCCCCTACCGTACGGTGGCATACGACGAGCACAAGCGAAGCCTTACCTTCAGAAACCGCCGAATAGCATCGGTTGGGGCGGAGGCGATAGGTCTCTCAGTGGCAGAGCGAGAAAGTGCGAAGGAGCTGGCAAAAGGGAAGACCGTTTCTGACTTGGCCTACAGGAGAGTGCGAAATCGTCCCTTGCTGCTTCTTCATTTGCTCGACTGCAAAACGGATGAGTCGGCTCCGCCCATTTTCCCAGAGGGGGTCCTCGCATACGGAATGAGCTTTCCTGGAGATCCCGGCGGCCACAGCCCGGAGGGCCTCGTGGAGTATATCGTCAACACGGTCTGGTGGAAGAACGAGTACTCGGATTCGCTGGAAGATGAAGAAGAGGTAGAGGCCCAAGATGAATAACCCGTGGCGCGATATCGTGCCCCCACAGGCGGATGTCGCCGCAAGGCGCATAGACCACACCCACGAGCTGGACCTGTTCTATGCGAGGGACGCCCTCGGACGGTGCTTGTTCGTTTACGAGCATGACACCCCCGGGGACGACGCGGCGGCGCCGATGCCGGAGCTGGAGGGGATTCAGACGGCCTTCCATCTATCCCCCCAAGGACGAAGAAGGCTCGTCATAACGCTCAAAGAGGAGGCCTACCTGGAGCTGTTCGCCGTCCTGTGTCAGGACATAGTTCAGGCGACGCGCGGTCACGAAGACGCCGAAGACGCACTGGCCGTGATTCTCAGGCGGCTGGCCAAATGGCAACAGTTTCTCAAGGTGGCGCGGACCGGGCTACTCTCTGAAGAAGTGGTTAAAGGCCTTATCGGGGAACTCCTTGTGCTGAGGGACTACCTCATTCCGAATGTCGGGGCCTCCGCGGTGCGCTTCTGGACCGGCCCGGAAGGGGCAGCCCAGGACTTCTGCCTAGCGCAGATCTCCATCGAGGTGAAATGCCACTCTGCAGGCGCTCATCCGACTGTCACCATCACCTCCGCGGATCAGCTCTGCGCGCAGACCCCTCTTCTCTATCTGTGCGTGGTCACGCTCGGGCCGGCGATGGCAGATCAAGCTGATGCCCTCTCCCTCCCCACCTTGGCCGAGGACATCTCGCGGCTTCTGGAGGCTAAGGACGCCCTCATGTATGAGCGCTTTCACGACCTGCTTTATCGCGCCGGGTACGTCCCCTCCGACAGGTACCTCGACTTCAGCTATGTTCCTCTGAATAACAGATTTTACGAGGTCCGGGAGGGATTCCCGAGGCTCTGCCCAACAGATCTGCGGCCGGGAATAGTCAGACTTAGCTATGCGATCAGCCTGGAGCAAGGCGAGGCCTTCTTGGTCGACCCGGACTGGAGGGAGATCCTTCAATGACAGACCAGGAGTACTACAACGACTTCATGCAGAACATCTACGCGCTTTCCGGGGCCAGAGAGGACTTCACCGAGAGCGCGTTCACCGAGAGGATGTGCGAATTTTTGACGGAGCAGGCTGTAATCGACAACTTCACAATAATCAACTACAAGAAGACCGGCGCCGGCATCAGGGCGGATGCGTGGAACCTGGACACAGATTCCGAGGTGCTATGTTTGCTGGCCACAGACTACCACCCCGACAAGACCCTCCAGACCCTGACGCAGACCGACGTAGACAAGCACTTCCAGCGGCTTGAGAAGTACTTTCTGAAGTCGCTGCAGAAGCAGTTTTACTCTTCGCTCGAAGAGAGCACTCCCGCCTACGAGGCATCCCGGTCAATCTGCGAGAACGCATCGCGAATCAGCAGGGTCGCGCTCTTTATTCTGTCAAACGCCTCGCTCAGCAGCAGGGTTCAGGCCATCAGCGACAGAGAGGACGGCAAGTTCCTGCTTTCTTACGACATTTGGGACATCGGAAGACTCGCCCGCCTTGAGATGTCTGGAAAGGCTCGCGAGGACATCGAGATCGACCTCCGGGAATACGAACCCGAAGGAGTTCCCTACCTGCCCGCATTCTCCGGCTCCAACGGGTGTCAGTCCTACCTTATGGCTTTCCCCGGGGAGGTGGTCGCCTCCCTGTACGACCGATACGGCGAGCGCCTTCTCGAGCAGAACGTTCGTACGTTTCTGCAGTTCCGAGGCGGTGTAAACAAGGGAATTCGAACCACCATCCTGAACGAGCCTTCGATGTTCTTCGCCTATAACAACGGCCTCACCGTGACGGCCGAGCGCATCGACGAAAGCAAGGGACGGCTGATCGGGATAAAGAACCTCCAAATCGTAAACGGAGGACAGACCACCGCCTCGTTGTTCCACGCCATGAGAAAGAACAGGGCGGACCTGTCCGAGGTCTACGTCCAGGTCAAGATGAACGTCATCGCCCCGGACGAGGTCGAGGAGGTGGTCCCGAAGATCTCGCAGTTTGCAAACACTCAAAACAAGGTGAACGCGGCAGACTTCTTCTCTAACCACCCGTTCCACTTGAGGATGGAGGAAACCTCCCGCCGCCTCTGGGCGCCCTCGCGCGGTGGCGGGCAACGGGAAACCCACTGGTACTATGAAAGAGCGAGGGGGCAGTACGCGAACGCTCAGGCCAAGATGACCCCCGCCCAGCAGAAGCAGTTCCTCATAATGAGTCCGAAGGCGCAGATGTTCACAAAGACGGACCTCGCTAAGTTCGAGAACTCGATGGGCATGCTGCCGCATGTCGTGAGCAAGGGCGCCCAGTACAACTTTGCTCAGTTCGCCAACGACATCGGACAGCAGTGGGAATCGAACGAGAGCCGCTTCAACGAGCTCTATTTCAAGAACGCTGTCGCCCAGGCGATCATCTTCCACTACGTCGATCAGATGGTGCTGGCCCAACCTTGGTACGGGGGGTACAAAGCCAACATCGTCACCTACACCATGGCCAAGCTCGCCCACCTGGTCTCATACACGGGAAAGCACCTGGATCTGGCGGCCGTCTGGAAGCGGCAGGAACCGACGGAGGCCCTCAAGACACAGCTCTGCACGATCGCCCCCGTCATAAACGACTTGATTCAGCAGAGACAGCCCGGGAACGTCGCTCCGCCTCTCGGCGGCGGGAACGGCGAGTCCAACGAGAACGTAACCCAGTACTGCAAGCAGCTCCTATGCTGGCAGAAGATTCGAGACTACCCCATGGCGCTCATACCGGAGCTGGGCAAGGAGCTACTGGGCCGCGAAGAGGCCCATTTGCAAGAACACGATGCCGAGAAGGAGCAACACATCGTAACGGGAATCCTGGCGCAAGAGAGGGTTCTGGAGCTGGGGGCCTCCCATTGGATCAGCCTGAAAGAGTGGAACGCAGGGGCCCGGGTCTGCAGTCCGAAAGAGGCTTCAATTCTCGACCGTGCGTGCACCATCCCCAGCTTCCTGCCCTCGGAGAAGCAGGCCGCCGTTCTGCTGGAACTGGAGAAGCGGGCGGTCGAAGAGGGCTTCATCCCGCCAGAAACCAATAGGAGTGGGCAATAACTTCGGGCCGGTTCCGGTGCGTGGAGCCGCACACTCGCGTGGCGATGTCAGCACGTAACTCGAAGAGAGAGGTCGACATATGATTTTTCGTCTCGGCGAACTTTTCTGCGGGCCTGGAGGGCTCGGATTGGGCGCAAGCAGGGCCAAGATCAGGAAAGGCGGCAGGCCTTGGGGAGTTACGCACGCATGGGCTACTGACTATGATGCCGATGCTTGCGACACTTACCGGCGCAATCTATGTCCCAAGGATCCTGATTCTGTAGTCTGCAAGGACATCCGGCAGTTGGACTTCAACCAGCTAGGGCCCATAGATGCGCTGGCATTCGGTTTTCCCTGCAATGATTACAGCATAATAAGCGAAAGAAAGGGTATCAATGGAAAATTTGGACCACTCTACACCTTTGGTGTCAGGGCGCTCGAGCATTTTCAGCCGATGTGGTTTATTGCGGAGAACGTTGGGGGCCTTAGAAGTGCCGACGATGGGAGCACGATTAGGCAGATTCTCGAGGAACTTGAGAACGTGGCGCCAGGGTACCGCCTGACAACTCATCTTTACAAGTTTGAGGAGTACGGAGTACCACAAACGAGGCACCGATTGATAATAGTGGGCGTCCGAGCAGACCAGGAATTGCAGTTTGCTGTCCCCGCGCCAACCCAGCTGATCAGCTTCCGTACGGTTGCAGAGGCACTGAAGCAACCGCCCATTCCAGGAGAAGCCCCCAATCATGAGCCTACCCGACAATCACCGCGGGTTGTTGAGCGCTTGAAGCATATTAAGCCCGGCGAGAATGCTTGGAACGCCAGGCTACCACCTGCCTTGAGGCTGAAGGTGAAGGGGGCAAAGCTGAGTCAGATTTACAAGAGGCTGGATCCCAGAAAGCCCTCTTATACCATCACGGGTAGTGGTGGCGGGGGGACCCACTGCTATCATTGGGCGGAGAACCGTGCCCTCACAAACCGAGAACGCGCGCGGATTCAGACCTTTCCAGACGATTTCATTTTTTACGGCGGAAAGGAAAGTGTTCGAAGGCAAATAGGAATGGCCGTGCCCCCTCTGGCTGCCCAAGAACTCGTCACGGCAGTCCTGAAGACGTTCGCGGAAGTCCGCTACAAGGGCGTACCTGCATTCTGGGGTAACGATACAATTGGGAAGAAGGGGACGGTTCCGCCGAACCTCCCCTTCAACTTTGCCGTAGCTCCTCCCGAGAGGCCATGATTTCGCGCTAAAGGAAGGATGCATGAAGAGCACCATAAGTGTTCGCGAAGTCGCGAGCGCATTGAGCCTCAAATACAAAGACTTCGCCCACGGAAACAAGTCGGATCCGCTCGAAGAAATTCTCTTCATCTTGTGCTCGGTCAAGACCGCTGAAAAGGGCTATCAGCGAACCTACAAGGCTCTGAAGTGGGCTTTTCCTACCCGGTCAGCCTTGGCCAGGGCATCGGTCGACGCCATCGCCGAGGCCATCCGGGGGGGCGGCCTCTCCAACAACAAGGCGCGGTCCATCCGCATCATTCTCAACCGCGCAATGGACCAGTTTGGGAGCCTGACGATGGCCCCGCTGCGGAGATGGCCGACCGCTGAATGCGAGGCATTTCTGACCTCGCTTCCTGGGGTGGGTAAGAAGGTGGCCAGGTGCGTAATGATGTACTCGCTCGGTCGTGAGGTGTTTCCCGTGGACACGCACTGCTGGCGCATCGGGAGGCGACTAGGTTGGGTCCGCCCCACAACTAAGGACGGCCGACCGTCCCCCCTGGACATGGACCGCCTTCAGGCCAAGATTCCGCTGCATCTGAGGTTCTCCCTTCACGTGAACATGGTTTCTCTGGGAAGAGAACTCTGCACCTCAGGGAAACCCAGATGTTCGGAATGCCCGATTGCCCACCTGTGCCCAAGGATCGGCGTTTCTCCGAAACACTGAAGCGAGAGGCCAAGACCTAGCGGCGCTTCTTCCGGGCTGGTCTCGTTCAAGCTCCCATCGGCGGGCCGTTTCTGCCGAGGTGTGAGGAAACCGCCGTTGTACAAGCCAAGCATCGACATCTTCCCGCTTGTATAAGACTCGGCCCGCTTGGGCGCCACCGATGCGCAAATAGGGTGGCCCCCCGCCCGTCAGCCTCCACTTCCTGATGGTCTGAGCGCCGACTCCGAGGAGTTCAGCCAGGGTCTTGGTGTTCATGTAGGGCCACACCTCGATAGGGCCTTTCGGGTCGGGAGCGGCCTTTGTTGGGGGTGCCTTGGGATCTTCCTGCAATAGATATGGGAAGCAAGAGGGGTGAAGGCCTCCAGTAGATTGGCCAGTGCCTCCGAGAATTGCCGCACCGCTTTCTGCTTCGGTTCTTCTTGTTCTTTCATGGTCATTCGTGACCCTCCCCTAGGAGATGTGGAGTACTCTTCGAGGCCATTTTAGCTGCATGCCACTAGGATGTCCGCCAGGATGGGGGGCCGAAGGCGGGGAAGGGCGCGACCCTTCCCCGGCGGCGCGGACGGGTGCCCGGCTTCCTCGATGGGAGCCGGCCCTGCGGCATTTTGTTAGGCGGCTCGCCTAGGCGGCCTGAGCCTCCGGTTCGGTCCAAACGTACTCGATGGCGGAGTGGACGAGGAAGTAGCAACGCCGCCCCTTGAAACGAGAGCTGTAGAACCTCACGTGGTAATCCCTT
>JAKBES010000064.1 GCA_021833665.1 Acidobacteriota bacterium | reverse complement strand
AGGAGCGTGGGCGACGCCGTTCATCTCCGCGGGCTGCTGGAGATCTCCAACAACTGCGTCCGCCACTGCGGCTACTGCGGGGTGAGCCTCAACAACCCCTATTTAAAGCGCTACCGCATGACGGGGCCGGACATCATGGACTGCGTCCGGCGCGCGGAGGCGCTCGGATACGGCACCGTGGTTCTCCAGGCGGGTGAGGATTACGGCCTCACGCGCGAATTCGTCGCGGCCCTCGTCCGCGACATCACGTCCCAGACGCCCCTGGCCGTGACCCTCAGCCTGGGCGAGCGGACCGAGGCGGATCTGGAGGCCTGGAGAGAGGCGGGGGCCAGCCGGTACCTCCTCCGCTTCGAGACCTCGGACCCGGACCTGTACGGACGGATTCACCCCTCCCTTCCCGGCCGCCCTTCAGACCGGCTCGCGTTGCTCGCCCGGCTTCGTGAGCTGGGGTACGAAACGGGAAGCGGCGTCATGATCGGCATTCCGGGCCAGACGTACGAGAGCCTGGCCCGCGACATCCAGCTCTTCGCGGAGCTGGATCTGGACATGATCGGCGTGGGGCCCTTCATCGCCCACCCTCACACGCCCATGGGGAAGTCCGCGTGGACCGCCCCGCCCGGAGAGCAGGTGCCGGCCACGGAGGACATGACGTACAAAGTCCTTGCCCTCTCCCGGCTCGTCTGCCCCGAGGCCAACATTCCCGCCACGACGGCCCTGGCCACCCTGAACCGCGCCTCGGGCCGAGAGCAGGGGCTGCGCCGCGGCGCCAACGTGATCATGCCCAACATCACGCCCCTTCACTACCGCGTCCTGTACGACATCTATCCCGCCAAGGCCTGCCTCCACGAGACGGCCGCGGAGTGCGGCGACTGCCTGCGCCAGCGCATCGAAGCCCTGGGCCGAACCGTGGCCCTGGGCCCGGGAAGCCGCCTCCGGCGGCCTTCCCTGTCGGCGGAGAAGCACGGAGAAACCCCCACCCCTTGACAGCAAACCCGTTTTGCTCTATGGTCCCCTCGTTGGAGGTTTCAAGGATGGTTAACGCGGCGCGTACCCTCAGCACCTATTCGTATTGGTGGTGGCCCTCAGGGTCGGGTGCGCGCGCGCGGGACGCGGCCTTCTAGGCGCGCATTCGCGATCGGCCACCTGGCCCACCGGAGACGGTGGGCCTTTTTGTTTGCCCTCGAAGCGGGCGGAAAGGCGAAAGGCACCCATGACCGAGGCCACCTCGACCCAGACGGAGACACGCGGCGCCGCGGCGCCTCCCGCGGTTCTCAAGATTCCCGCCGATCTCACGACACCCGTTCGGGCCTTTCTCTGCCTCACGCAGCCCGGCGAGGATGCCTTCCTCCTCGAATCGGTGGCGGGCGGTGAATCGCAGGCACGCTACTCCTTCCTTGGCTTCGCCCCCGCGGAGCGGTTCGAGGCCGGCGATGAGGCGGTCCTTCTACGCGGAGATGCGTCCATTTCCCTGGATGGAAGCCCCACTTCGGCGTTCTCCTCCTGGCTCGACTCCATCCCGGCGCCCGCGCAACCGGGGCCGGTCCCCTTCCTCGGCGGCGCCGTAGGCTGGATGGATTTCTCCTGCCTGGCCTACGCCGAGCCGGTCCTGAGGTCTTCTTTTCCGGGCGCGCGCTCAAGGCGTCTCGTCTTCGGACTTTTCACCACGGGCCTCGTCTTCGATCACCTGCGGCAGGAAGCCTGGCTCTACCGCTTTCCCCGCAATGACGAGGGCGCGCAGGACGTCGCACCCCTTCTCCTGGAAACCCGGAAACGGCTGGAGGGCTCCGTGGACGGGCGCACGGGCGCCACGGCGTGGTCCCTGGAGTCCTCCCCGGACCACGCCCGCTTTTCTCGCAACCTCGCCGCCATCCACGAGGCCATCCTCGCGGGCGACGCGTACCAGGTCGTTCTATCGGAACCCTTCGAGGGCGCCTTTCACGGCGACCCCTTCGAAGTGTACCGGCGCATGCGGCGCCTCAACCCCTCCCCTTACCACTTTTACGTTTCCCTCGGCGGACGCCAGGTGGTGGGCGCATCTCCGGAAATGCTCGTGCGCGTGGAAGGCCGCGCGGTGAGCACGGTCCCCATCGCGGGAACGCGGCCGCGCGGCGCGGATCCTCTGGAGGATCACCGCCTGGAGGAAGACCTCCTGCACGATCCCAAGGAGCTGGCCGAGCACGCCATGCTCGTGGACCTGGCCCGGAACGATCTGGGCCGCGTCTGCGACTTCGGATCGGTGACGGTCCCCGTCCGCGGAGCCGCAGAGAGGTTCTCTCACGTGATGCACCTCACCTCCGAAGTCCAGGGCCGGCTGCGCGAAGGCCTGCCGGCCTTGGACGCCCTCTGGAGCACCTTCCCCGCGGGCACCGTGAGCGGCGCGCCCAAGATCCGGGCCGTCCAGATCCTGAGCGAGCTGGAACAGCAGGACAGGGGCGTCTACGGCGGGGCCGTGGGCACCGTGGACGCGGCGGGCAACCTGGAGACCTGCATCGCCATCCGCACGGTGGAGTTCGAGGGAGGGCGGGCACGCTTCCGGGCCGGCGCGGGCATCGTGGCCGACTCGGTGGATGAATCCGAGTGGAAGGAGATCCACCACAAGGCGGGCGTCATGCTCGCGGCACTCGGAGGGAATGACGAGATGCCGAGATGACGAGATGCCGAAATGACGAGATGCCGAGATGGCGAGATGAGGGGATTAGGAGATGAGGGAAATGAATCCGTACAACCATCTGCCGGAGCTGACCGCGCCCGGCGCTCGGGGTGAGAGGGTTTCTCCTCATCTCTTCATCCCATCATCTCCTCATCACGGCCCTTGCGAAGGAGCCCTTTGATGATTCTCTTCATCGACAATTACGATTCCTTCACCTTCAACCTCGTGTCCATGATGGGCGCCCTCGAGCCGAGCCTGAAGGTCGTGCGCAACGACGAGGTGACGGTGCGGGAGGTCCGCGATATGGCTCCTTCGGGCATCGTCCTCTCTCCTGGGCCAGGAACGCCTTCGGATTCGGGCGTCTGCCGGGCCCTCGTGGAGGCGCTAGCCCCCTCCGTGCCCATCCTGGGCGTGTGCCTCGGCCACCAGGTGATCGTGGAAGCCTGCGGCGGCAAGGTTGTCCGCGCCGCCAGGCCCATGCACGGCAAGGTCTCTCCCGTGGCCCACGACGGGTCGGGGCTCCTGCTGGGCCTGCCCAGCCCCTTCGCCGCGGGCCGGTACCACTCCCTCGTGGCGGAAGCCGCCTCGGTCCCGGCGAGCCTTTGCGTGCAGGGCACGACGGCGGACGGCGAGGTGATGGCCGTGCGCCACCGCGAACACCCGTGCCACGGCGTTCAGTTCCATCCCGAATCCATCCTCACCCCCGAGGGGGGCATCCTCCTGAGAAACTTCGTCCACCTTTGCAGGGAGCACGCCCATGCGTAAGGACCTTTTAGCGAAGGCAGCCGCGGGAACACGGCTTTCCAGGGATGAAGCCCGTGAGGTGGGGCGTGACCTGGCGGGAGGAAGGAGCGAACCGCTGCAGTGCGCGGCGTTCCTCGCCGCCCTCGCGGCGCGGGGAGAAACCCCCGAGGAGGTGGCCGGGCTGGCGGAGGCGTTCCGCGAGACCGCCACGCCCATGCAAGCCTTCCCCGAAGCCATTGATACCTGCGGGACAGGCGGCGACGGGAGGCACACGTTCAACCTCAGCACCGCCGCCGCCGTGACCGCCGCCTCCCTCGGCGCGCGAGTGGCCAAACACGGGAACCGCTCCGTGTCCTCCTCCTGCGGGTCCGCGGATCTGCTCGAAGGCGCCGGGGTGCCCATCAACGGGACTCCCGAGGACGCCGAACAGCGGCTCGAACACCTGGGCTTCGCCTTTCTCTTCGCCCCCCGGTTCCACCCCGCCATGGCCCACGTGGCCCTCGTCCGCAAGGCCCTGGGCGTGCGGACCGTCTTCAACCTCCTGGGCCCCCTGCTCAACCCGGCCCGCGTGCGACGGCAGGTAGTGGGCGTCTACGGCCCCGATCGCCTGCCGCTCATGGCCGAGGCCGTGGCCACTCTGGGAGCGGAACGGGCCTTCGTGATCCACGGGTCCGGCGGCTACGATGAAGCCGTCCTCCACGGTCCCGTGGCGGTGGCGGAGGTGAACGGGGACGCCATCACGTACTACGACCTGGGTCCCTCCGACTTCGGCCTCCCCGCGGGCCGTCCCGAAGACCTCGCGGGAGGGAGCCCCGATCACAACGTGCGGATGCTCCTCGGCCTTTTTAGCGGAGCCGGGCCCCGCGCCCTTCGATCCGTGGTGGCGGCCAACGCGGCTCTGGCCCTCAAAGCCGCCGGCCTCGTGGATGATCTGCGCGAGGGCGCGGGCCGCGCCGAGGAGGCCCTGGGGACGGGCGGCGTCGGGACCTACTTCGAGCGGCTGCGAAGCGACGGGATGGAGGCGGGACGTGCACAGGTTTCTTGAGGAGATCCTGGCCCGCCGCAGGGTGAGGATCGATGAACTCCGAAGGTCTATGACCGAGCCCTTGGACGAGCCCGGCGCTGGCGCCTCGCCTCCCGAAAACCCCGCCGCCTCCCTGCACGCCGGCGCGGGCCTGATCGTGGCCGAGGTGAAGAGGGCGTCCCCCAGCAAGGGTCCCATCGCCCCCGAAGCAGACGCGGCGGAGCGTGCCCGAGCGTACGAGCGGGGCGGCGCGGGAGCCGTGAGCGTCTTGTGTGAGCCGGACTTCTTCGGCGGATCGCGCCGCGACATCCAACGCGCCTCCGCCGCCGTTGCCGTCCCCGTCCTGTGCAAAGACTTCGTGCTCGACCCCGTCCAACTGCGCATGGCCCGCGCCGACGGCGCGCGGTGGATCCTCCTCATCGCGAGGATTCTGGGTCCCGATCTGCGCGCCATGATCTTGGAAGCTCTGGCCACGGGTCTCGAACCGCTCGTGGAGGTGCACTCGGAAGAGGAGATGGCCGACGCCGTCAGCGCGGGGGCCCGCCTCCTGGGCATGAACGCGCGCGACCTGGACACCTTCATGGTGGACCTGGACCTGGTCAAGCATCTGGCGGGCCTGTGCCCGCCCGATCGCGCCTGCATCGCCGAGAGCGGCATCCGAGGCGTAGAGGATCTCCTCGATCTGCGCGCGGCGGGAGCTCACGGCTTCCTCATCGGGGAAACCCTCATGCGGCTTCGCGATCCCGTGCCCCTCCTGCGCCAGTTCCGGAAGGCCCTGAATGAACACGCGGCGGGAGCACGGCCATGACCCCTTCGGCGGCGCTCCCTTCCCCTCGATCGCCCTGGATCAAGGTCTGCGGCGTGCGCTCCTTCGCCGATCTGGAGGCCTGCGCCAAAGCGGGCGCGACCCACGTGGGCGTGAACACCTGGCCCCAAAGCCCGCGGGCCGTTTCTCCGCGCGAGGCCCGCGCTCTTGTTCGCGGTGCCCGTTCGCTCGGGCTCGTTCCCGTCGTCCTCCACCTCTCCGGATCGCTCCTCCCTTTCACCGGCGCGGCCCGGCTCGGTGCGCCCTTCCTCCAGCTTTACGCCAGGCCCCCGGCCAGAGACGAGGCCGCCCTGGCCGCGCTGCGGGTGTCCGTGATCGAGTCACGCCCAGCCGCCTCCTCCTCGTCCGTGGAAGCCCTGCCTTGGGGACAGGTTTTGCTTTTAGACGCGGCCAGACCAGGTAAACCTGGCGGCACGGGATCGCCGTTTGATTGGAGCCTCTGCGGCCTCGCGCCCAGGCCCTTCATTCTGGCCGGAGGACTGGGACCGGAGAACGTGGCGCAGGCCGTGCACCGCGCGCGGCCCGCGGGAGTTGACGCGGCCTCGCGGCTCGAATCGCGCCCCGGCGTCAAGGATGCCGGCCGCATCCGGGAATTCTGCGCCTCCGCCCGGCAGGCCTTCATGGAGATCGCTCATGCCCTTTGACCTCATGGACCGCCCTCGCGACTTCGGCCCCTTCGGCGGCCGCTTTGTGCCCGAAACCCTCATGGCTCCCCTCATCGAGCTGGAGGAGGCCTTCGAGGACGCCTGGGGCAATGCCTCCTTCCGCCTCTCTTTCACTTCGCTGCTCGCCGATTACTCGGGCCGCCCCACGCCCCTCACTCTGGCCCGAAGACTGAGCGACGCTTCGGGCCTCGCAGCCGTGTACCTCAAGCGGGAGGACCTGGGCCACACGGGATCGCACAAGATCAACAACGCCATCGGCCAAGCCCTCCTGGCCAAGCGCATGGGCAAGACGCGCATCATCGCGGAAACGGGCGCGGGACAGCACGGCGTGGCCTCCGCCACGGTCTGCGCGCTCTTGGGCCTGGACTGCACGGTTTACATGGGCCACGTGGACATGGCGCGGCAGGCTCCCAACGTGGCCCGCATGCGCCTCCTGGGCGCGCGCATCGAGCCCGCGAGCGCGGGGCAAGGCACCCTCAAGGAAGCCGTCAACGAGGCGCTGCGGGACTGGGCCGCCCGCCCGTCGGACACCTACTATCTGCTCGGTTCGGCCCTGGGCCCCCGCCCCTACCCGGCGATGGTGCGGACCTTCCAATCGGTCATCGGCGAGGAAGCCAGGCGTCAGTTCCTCGCCGCCGAAGGGCGCCTCCCCGAGGCCGCCGTGGCCTGCGTGGGCGGAGGTTCCAACGCCATCGGCCTCTTCTCCGCGTTCCTCCATGACCGGGAGGTCAAGCTCGTGGGCGTGGAAGCGGGCGGCGAGGGCCCCGAGCCCGGCCGGCACGCGGCCCGCTTCTCGGGCGGCTCACCGGGCGTTCTCCACGGAACGTTCTCCTACCTCCTACAAGACGCGGAGGGACAGGTCTTGTCCACCTCCTCGGTGGCGGCGGGCCTCGACTACCCCGCCGTGGGGCCCGAGCACAGCCACCTGTTCCGCTCCGGGCGTGCCACCTACACGAGCGTTCAGGACGATTCGGCCCTCACCGCATTCCGGCGGCTCAGCGCGCTGGAGGGCATCATTCCGGCCCTTGAGAGCGCCCACGCCGTGGCGTGGGTGATGGAGCACGGCGCGGCCACGTTTGGCCGCGATGCCCGTGTCCTGGTGAACCTATCCGGACGCGGCGACAAGGACATGGGGAACGTGGGGGGATGAGGGCGGGACGAGAGACGCGGGGCGCGGGAGCGAGACGCTAGACGCGAAGGGCATGACAGGAGATTGAGGATGGAACAGGGCATAGAAACCGCTTCGTTTAATCGCGCTTCGTTTAATCGCGCTTCGCTTAATCGCGTCTCGCTTCATCGCGTCTCGCCTAATTGCGTCTCGCCTAATCGCGCTTCGTTTCATCGCGTCTCGCTTCATCGCGTCTTTTCCCCGCCACCCACGGAGGCGTCCACCCCATGAGCAGACTCCTTTCGGCACTCACCTCCGGCCACGCGCTGATGCCGTACCTGACGGCCTCCGACCCATCCTCCGATAGCTTCCTGGATGCGGCCCTGGGCGCCATTGACGGGGGAGCGGCGGCGCTGGAGGTGGGCATCCCCTTCTCCGATCCCGTGGCCGACGGCCCCGTCATCCAGCAGGCCCACCAGCGGGCCCTGGCGGCCGGAGGCGGCGTGGCGGCCACGCTGGAGCTCGTCCGCTCGCTGCGGGCGGCCTCAGGCGTTCCCCTCGTCCTGTTCACCTATCTCAACCCCCTCATCGCCTACGGCATGGAGCCCTTCGCCGCGGACGCCCTGGCCGCCGGCGCGGACGGTGTCCTTGTGCTGGATTTGCCGCCCGAAGAGGAGCCCGGGTGGTTCGAGTTCCTCGCGGGCCGCGGCCTCGACCCCATCCTCCTGGACAGCCCCAACACATCGGCCCAGCGGTTCGGCCGCGTGGCAAGGCTCGCCCGCGGCTTCGTGTACGTGGTCTCCCGAGCGGGGATCACGGGAACCCACGCGGGGGCTTCGGAGGGACTGGAGCTTCGGCTCGCGCGCCTCCGCTCCCTCTGCCCGCTCCCCATGGCCGTGGGGTTCGGCGTCCGGACGCACCGAGACGTGGCGGCCATCTGGAAAGACGCCGAATGCGCCGTGGTGGGCTCGGCCCTCGTGGACGCCCTGGCGGCTTGCCCTCTCACGGAGCGCCGTGAAACGGCCCGCCGCTTCGTCGCCGGACTTCTGCGGTGCCAGAACGGAAGTGATGTTTCCAAGGAGATGACGCCATGATCGTCAAACTTACGGCCTCCGCTACCCCGTCCGCTCTGAGCACCGTCCTCGCCGCCCTCGCCCGGCAGGGATATGAGACCCGCAAGGTGGACCTGCCCTACGGCCTGTTCGCCGTGGGCCTGGGCGACGGTGCCGGTGACGCCGTTACCCTCGGAGCCATGGAAGGGGTGGAATGGGCCAAGAAGGAAGGGGGACGCGCCGTCCTCGCCGCCCGGGACGTGACGCGGGACAGGACCGAAGTGATGCTGGGACGGGCCGCGCTGGGAAGCGATACCCTCGCCCTCATCGCCGGCCCCTGCTCCGTGGAGGACCGCGACCAGATCCAGACCTGCGCCCGCTTCGTGGCCGCCTACGGCGCCACGGCGCTCCGGGGAGGCGCCTTCAAGCCGCGCACCTCCCCCTACGCCTTTCAGGGCTTCGGGCACGAGGCGCTGGAGATGCTCGCCCAGGCGGGCCGCGCCTCGGGGCTTCCCGTGGTCACGGAGGTCATGGAGCCGGGCGAGGTGCAGCCCATGGCGCCCCTCGTGGACTGCTTCCAGATCGGAGCCCGCTCCATGCAGAACTTCCCCCTCCTGAAAGAAGTGGGCCGGGCGGGCAAACCCGTCCTCCTCAAGCGCGGGCCTTCGGCCACGGTGAAGGAGTTCATCCTTGCCGCCGAGTACATTCTGCTGGAGGGCAACCCGAACGTGATCCTATGCGAGCGCGGCATCCGCACCTTCGAAACGGCCACGCGCAATACCCTGGACCTGAACGCCGTGCCGGTTCTCAAGGCCCAGACCCACCTCCCCGTCATCGTGGACCCCTCCCACGGCACCGGCCGCCGCGACGCCGTCATCCCCATGGCCCGCGCCGCCGTGGCCGCGGGCGCCGACGGCCTCATCGTGGAGGTCCACCCCGACCCCGAACGGGCCCTCTCGGACGGAGACCAGTCCCTCACCCTCGCACAGTTCCGCGACCTCGTTGAGGAGATCACGCCCGTGGCCGAAGCCGTGGGCCGCAAGGTGGCGAGCCCGTCGGCCCTCTCCTTCGGCGGCGAGCGCCCCCGCCGCTCCCGAACCACCGGCTGGGGCTCCGTCTGACGGGGATGGACTAGCGGTGGACGTTGAGCGCGGTTTTCGGCCGATCGGCGATCGGCCGCTACGGAAGATGGGGTGGCGGCCTTCGAAGGTTCGCCGTCGGCGACGGCTCCCACAACGGGGGTCCGTAGGGGAGGGCCACCGTGCCCTCCCGTCGCCGTTCATGCATCACCCCTGTGTCAGGGGTCGTGGCGGGCCGGTGGGTTTCGGCCGATGCGAGCATCGGCCGCTACGGAAGATGGGATGGCGGCCTTCGAAGGTTCGCCGTCGGCGACGGCTCCCACAACGGGGGTGCGTAGGGGAGGGCCACCGTGCCCTCCCGTCGCCGTTCAGACACCACTCCTGTGCGGGGCACCACGGCGGGCGGGGACGGGGCCCCGCCCCTACGGTGAGGGTTGGCCTTCGAAGGTTCGCCGTCGGCGACGGCTCCCACAACGGGGGTCCGTAGGGGAGGGCCACCGTGCCCTCCCGTCGCCGTTCATGCACCACCCCCTGTGTCGGAGGCCGCAGGGTGAACGCCGGCTGGCCTGGGGAGGCGCGGTGGCGGGCACCTGTGCGCGGCGGGGAAATATCATGTAATCTATGGACGAATGTTCCTTACGGGTGGCCTCTTCTATGCGGCGGCCATCTGGCGGCGTGCGCGCGTGCGCCGAAAGGAAAGGGGGTGCCGAGATGAGGTTGCTGGAGCCCGCTGGCGTGAAGAGCCTTCGCGTGTTGATCGTCGGAGGCGGCGCGGAGGAAGCGGAGGCCATGCTCGTCCAGTTGCGGCGGCGGGGCTTCGATCTGGACCCCCGGCGGGCTGAGACGGAGAGGGACTTTTTCGACTGCTTGGAGCCCTCCCTGCACGTGATCCTCGCGGAGTATGGCAGGCCGGGGTTCGGGGGGCGCGACGTGGTGCGGCGGGTGCGAGGCCTGGGTCTGGATATTCCCGTCATCATAGTATCCCGTATGCTGGGCGAGGAGCAGGTGGCCGGCCTGATGCGGGAGGGCGCCACGGACTGCATCCTGCATGACAGGCTGTTTAAGCTGGGGCCTGCAGTCGACAGGGCGCTGGCGGAGAGGAGGATGCGGCAGGACAAGCGCCACGCGGAGGCGGCGCTGAGGGAGAGCCAGCGGTTTCTCAAAGGCGTCGTCGAGACCAGCCCGAACGCCGTGTATACCTTCGACCTGGAGGAGAAGCGCTTCCTTCTCGCCAACAACCAGGTGCGCGGCATCCTGGGATTCGCTCCCGAGGAGATCGTCGAGCTGTCCATCGGCGACCTGGCGAAGCTGCTGCCTCCTGAGGAACTGCCGGAGGTGAAGGCACACTTTGCGCGCATCGCCCAGGCGAAGGACGAGGAAGTGGTGGAGCTGGAGCACCGGTGCCGCCACGCGGACGGCTCGTGGCGCTGGATTCTGAACCGGATCGTCGTCTTTACGAGAGATCCGGATGGCCGGGCCCGGCAGATCCTGGGCAACGTGCAGGATGCCACGGAGCGCCGCCGGACCATGGAGGCCCTGAAGGAGAGCGAGCGCCGTTTCCGCACGCTGATCGAGAACCAGATCGAAGGGGCGGCCCTCGTGGACCCTCAGGAGACTTGCCTTTACGCCAACCCGGCGGCGGAAGCCATCGTGGGCGTGCCGCGCGGCACGCTGGCCGGGAGGAACCTGTCGGAGTTCATGACGCCCCAGGAATTCGCCCGCGTCCGCGAGCAGACGCGCCTGCGAGCGCAGGGACAGACGGGCACCTACTTCCTCCAAATCCGGCGAGCGGACGGAGAGACGCGGACCGTCCGCGTGACGGCGGTGCCGCAGTATGACGGCCAGGGCCGCTTCGAGGGCGCCTTCGGCCTCTTCCTCGACGTCACGGAGGACCTACGGCGCGAGGCGGAACTCACGGAGGCCAGAAAGCTCCAGACCATCGGCATGGTGGCGGGGGGCCTGGCCCACGAGGTGCGCAATCCGCTGTTCGCCATCAGCACCCTCGTCGCGTCCCTGGAGAAGAAACTCAAGGACAAACCGGAGCTCGCGGAACATTTCAAGCACGTGCAGGACCAGGTTCAGCGGCTCAGCCTGCTCATGAAAGACCTGCTTCTCTTGGGGCGGCCCACGGACCGCAACCAGTTCGCGCCCTGCTCCCTGGTCCGGCTGGCCCGGGAGACCAGCGCTCTTTTCAACGAGACCATCGCGGGGATGGACGGGCGATGGGAGCTGGACGCGCCGCCGGACGACGATCTGGCCGTGCTGGGGATTCCCGGGAAGCTGTCGGAGGTCCTGGTGAACCTCGTTCAGAACGCCCTCTCGTTTTCGCCGAAGGGGGAGAAGGTTCGCCTCCGGTTGTGGCGCGAGGACCGGGCGGCCTGCCTGTGCGTCAGCGACCGCGGGCCCGGGGTGCCCGAGGAGGCGCTGGACAAGCTCTTCGAGCCCTTCTTCACGCGGCGCGAGGGCGGCACGGGCCTGGGCCTGGCCATCGTGCGCCAGATCGTAACCGCGCACGATGGAACCGTGACCGTCGAAAACAACACGCCCCATCCGGGCGCCACCTTCACCGTGAGACTGCCCTTGACCGCGATGTAGGCAGCAGACAACGGGACAAGGGCTCACGCTCTGGGGAGCGCTCCTGCAAAGGCGAAGGACGGCGCCCTTCAAAGGTTCGCCGTCGGCGACGGCTCCCACAACGGGGGTTTGTAGGGGAGGGCCACCGTGCCCTCCCGTCGCCGTTCAGACACGACCCTTGTGCAGGGCACCACGGCGGGCGGGGACGGGGCCCCGCCCCTACGGTGAGGGTTGGCCTTCGAAGGCCATCCGCGGTCCCCATCCCCTCATCTCGTCTTTCCTCCGTGTCCTCCGTGTCTTGGTGGTGAATTTGCTTTTCGCCTTTCGCGCCCCGCCTGATGGCCTTCGCCTTGCGGGCGGGCCGGGCTTCGTGGTATAGCGCTCTGCTGGAGCGTTCATGAGCCTGCCGCCGCCGCACCCTTGGACCGACAATGAGCTGATCGGGAGGGGCATTTCGTTCCGGGGCTTCGCCCTGCCCGTCTCGGATCATCCCTTCATCATCGAGGAAGGCCAGGCGGACCTCGTCCGCCGCTCGGTGGAAGCGGCGTGCGCCGCCGCGGAGAGGATTGTGGACGCTTTTCCGCGCGATCCCTCGCTTCGCCGCCTCTTTGGCTATGACGCCTTCCAGGAATCGTTCATCCTTAAGGATCCGGGCTACCGCCCCCTCATCCCTTTGGGCCGCTGGGATTCCTTCCTCTTCCCGGGGGGCCCGCGCTTCATGGAATACAACACGGACGGCACCGCGGGATGGCACTACTCGGCCGCCCTCACGAAGCTGTGGCGCGAGCGCCACGGCATGCCGCAGGAGGACTACCCTCTCACGGCGCGCCTGCTGGATACTCTCCTGGCCTGTTTCCGGCAGTGGGACCGGCGGGGCATCGAGAGGCCGCGCATCGCCATCGTGGACTGGGCGGAGGTGGGGACACGGTCCGAGCAGGAGGCGTTGGCGGCCTTCTTCACGGCTTCGGGCTACCCCGCCACGGTGGAGGACCCCAGGGCCCTTCGCCTCGCGGAGGGCTCGCTCATGGGGCCTTCCGGCGAGGTGAACCTGGTCTACCGGCGCGTGGTGAGCGAAGAGGCCTTCCGCCGCGCGGAGGAGATCCGGCCTTTTCTGGACGGCTACCTTGAAAACGCGGCCTGTTTCGTGGGGAGCTTCAGGACCGACCCGGCGTGGAGCAAGGCCCTCTTCGTCGCCCTTTCGGACCCGGCCTTCGCGCGCATCTTGCCACCGCCTCTGGCCTCCGAGCTCGCCTCGTGCATTCCGTGGACGCGCCTGCTTCGCCCCGGCCCCGTGGATCACGGGGGGGAGGCCCGGGACATGGAGGACCTCCTCCTGTCCAACCCGGGCGAGTTCGTTCTCAAACCCGTCCGAGGGTACGAAGGCCGGGGCGTGGTGGTGGGCCCCCTCGTCCCCTTGGACACCTGGAAAGAGGCCGTCCGAGAGGGCATCAGCCACGGCGGCTTCCTGGTCCAGGAGATGCTTCGGCCCGAACCCGTGGCCCTGCAGGGAGGGCCGCCGCGCTATGTCCAGCCGGGCCTTTACGTCCTCCTGGGCCGCCTGGCCGGCTTCCTGGCCCGCACCAGCGCCACGCCCCTCATTTCTCCGGAGTATCCCGAACGCTATTGTCCCATCGGCGCGGAGATTCCCTGGGCCGCCGAGGAGGGCGCGAGGGGAGCCGGCGAGCCATGACGCGGCCCTTCCGCGACTACGGCGCTTGCGGGGCAGCCGCCCGCGTGGAGATTTCGGGGGGCGCGGACCGCCTGGCGCGGATGACTACGGTCACGGACATTCTGTGGCGGCAACTCCAGGCTTGCGGTGTAGACTGGCTCGGCTTCTACGAAATCGCCGAGGACCGCGGCGCTCTGCTCCTGCGCGTCTGCCGTCCCGGGCCCGCATGCTCCCCCATCGGGCTCCACGGCGTCTGCGGCAAGGCCTGGCGCGAACGGACGCCTTGCGTGGTGGAGGACGTCCACGCCCTGGGCGAAAGCCACATCGTCTGCGACCCCGCCAACCTCTCCGAGGTGGTCGTCCCGTGTCTGGAGCCGGACGGCTCGTGCTGGGGCGTCCTGGACTTGGACAGCCGTTCGCTCGCCGCCTTCACCGAAGCGGACGCGCTTGGGCTGCGCCAGGTTCTTCTCGCCGCGGGCTTGACGGCCTGAGGGTATTAATCGAACGCAAAACCACCCGTTTTAAAGACCCCGAGGCACGCGTCCACCACCACGGGATCGTAGAGGACGCCCGAGAGGGTAGACACCTCCGACAGCGCCTGCCCGATGCCCAGGGCGGGCCGGTAGGGCCGGTGGCTGGAGATGGCCTCCACCACGTCCGCCACGCCAAGAATCCGCGCCTCCAGCAGGATGTCGCTCCCCTTGAGGTGGTTGGGATACCCCGAGCCGTCCATGCGCTCGTGGTGCTGGAGGACGATCTCCGCGGCGGGCCCTTCGAAGGAGATGCCGCGCAAGAGGCGGTGGCCCACCTCGCTGTGGGTTTGGATGATGCTCCGCTCGGCCTCGCTGAGACTGCCCGGCTTGGAGAGGATGTCGGAGGGGACCTGGATCTTGCCGATGTCGTGCAGGAGCCCCGCGACTCGGAGCGTTTGCACCCGCGCGGGTGTCAGGTCCATGCGCTCCGCGATGGCCGTGGCGAGCTGGACCACCCGCCGCTGGTGGCCGCTCGTGTACGGGTCTTTCACCTCCACCACCGCCGCCAGCGTCTGCACCGTCTCATCCAGCAGCTTTTCGAGCTGCCGAAGGGTTTCCTCCGAGCGCTCCTCCTCCCGCTTTCGCTCCGTGATGTCCTCGCACACCACGAGAACCACCGGTTCCCCGTCCGTTCCGCGGATGGCCCGGGCCGACGCCTTGAGCATCAGCTCGCCTCCGTCGCTCCGCACGTACCGGCGCTCCCACTGGGCAACCTCGCCGGGCTTGGCCAGCCGCTCGGCCAGCAGCGAAAGGGCGTCCGCATGGGCCTCCTGATGGAGGATGCTCAAGAGGGACCGCCCCACCAACTCCTCGGCACAGTAGCCGAGCTGCCGGGCGCCGAACTGGTTCACCGAGAGGATGGTT
>JAKBES010000346.1 GCA_021833665.1 Acidobacteriota bacterium | reverse complement strand
ACCGTCTCCGCCTCCACCTCGCGCGGCCCGCGCCACAGCACCGAGGGCGGAGGCCTCAGCGCCAGGGAGGACTTCTTGCCCGTCCTCCGGCCCCGGGAAATCACCCTCACCGGCGGCCTGGAGCGCGGCGCCTGGCTCCAGCTTGCCAAGTACAGCCCCAAGCCCATTCTGGTGGACCTTACGAGGCCCTTGGCCGGCTAGCAATTCAGCGCCGAAGATCCCATATTGGGGCAATCGGACTGTGCCGGCAGAAAAGGAGGTGCGCATGGAGTACAAGCGAGAACGAGGCCTGAAGCAACTACCCGACGGGCGCTGGCAGTGGAGCTACAAGGATCCCATGGGCCGGTATTGCCGCCACATTGCTCGCACCAAGAGCGAAGCCAGAGCCTATCTGGAGAAAGTTCGAACCCTCATGAGGGAAAGCCGGTATATGGACCGGAGGAAGGAGCTCAAGACCACCTTCGAGGACGCCGTGGAGAAGTTCCTGGTGTGGAGCGAGGTCAATGTGAGGCCCTCCACTTACAGGAACGACAAGCACTACACGGATTTGTGGTTGGCCAGCGAGCACTTCGCGCACAAGCGCCTAAACAAGATCACGCCTATGGACGTGGAGATCTACAAGGCGCAACGAGTGACCGGACCCAACAAGGTCTCCCAACGCACGACAGATGCGGACCTCGGACGATTGAGGAGACTCTTCTCGCTCTGCGTGACCTGGGGCCTTTGCGAGAAGAACCCCGTGAAGGCCGTGAAGTTCTTCAACCCGGAGTGCCAGCGGGAGCGATTCCTCACCCTCGAAGAAGAGACCATGCTCCTGGATCATGCCCCGGCCGCGATGAAGCCGTGCATCACCTTCGCAGTGAACACGGGGCTCCGCCTCCGCGAGATGCTGACGCTCACCTGGGGCCAGATCGACCTGAAGCAGGGCTTCGTAACCATCACAGCACAGATGGCCAAGGGCAAGCGGACAAGGCATGTCCCTCTGAACTCCGTGGCCAAGGACGCCCTGGGAAGTCTGCCCCGGAACATCAACCCGGCTGCCCTCGTCTTCCCCCTCTACGGCGGGGAAGTGTTCGGGAGCGACAAGAAGGGTGCCCCCTCCTTCTACAAGGCTTGGCAGAAGACCGTTGCGGCGGCGAAAGCCGACGGACTGGACGGCCGAGACCTCTGCTGGCACACCCTGCGCCACACCTTCGCCTCGCGCCTCGTGAGCGCGGGCGTAGGACTCCACGTCGTGCAGCGGCTCCTGGGGCACCAGAGCATCGCCATGGTCATGCGGTACGCCCACCTCGGCGCGACCGATATGCGCGATGCCGTGAGGGTTCTCGAGTCACAGTTGCAATTTAGTTGCAATGCCTCCCACCGAGACCAAAAGGAAAGTGCCCCATGAGACCCCGGGGCGCCCTTCGCAACTCCCTATCTGTCAAGGCTTTGGCGGAGAGGGGGGGATTCGAACCCCCGGTCCAGGTTTAAGCCCGGACAACTGCTTAGCAGGCAGTCCTGTTCGGCCACTCCAGCACCTCTCCGCGAGGTTTGTGGCGCCGGCAAAGTATATGCGGTGGCGGGCTTAAAGTCAATGCGCCCAAGAATCTGCATGAGATGGGAGGGCGGGGCTGTTAAACTGGTAAGGCGCGGCTGGGCGGCGCGCAAAAAACGTATGGAGGCCCATGGAATGGCGGTTCAACGGCTGAGGATCCCGCTCTCGGGAATGACGTGCTCGGCGTGTGCGGTACGAATCGAGAAAGTGCTGAACCGCAAAGTGGCGCTGGCGGGGGCCACCGTGAATTTCGCGGGAGCCTTCGCGGAAGTGGCCCTGGATCCCGAGACGGCGTCCCTTCTGTCGGTGGTGGATGCCGTGCGGGGGGCGGGGTACGACGTGGTCATCGAGGAGAAAACCCTCCCCGTGGAGGGCATGAGCTGCGCCTCCTGCATCCAGCGGGTGGAGAAGCTGGTCAAGCGCCTCCCCGGCGTTCTGGAGGCCTCGGCCAACCTGGCCTCCAACTCGGTGCGCGTGACCCTGGTGGCGGGGACGGCCTCCCGCGAAGATCTTGCCCGGGCCGTGGCGGCGGGCGGTTACTCAGTGCCTGCCGATGAGGGATCGGAAGGCGAGGACTGGGAAGCCGCCCGGCAGGCGAGGGAATCCTCCTCGCTGAAACGTGACCTGGCCGTGGCCGTGGTCTTTTCGGCGCCGGTCCTTCTCCTGTCCATGGGACACATGATCCCGGGCTTTCCCCATATCCACGTTCTGCCGTGGATCCTCCTGGGGCTCACCCTTCCCGTCCAGTTCTGGGCGGGCCGGCGGTTTCTGCGGTCGGCGTGGATCAACGCCCAGCACGGAAGCGCCGACATGAACACCCTGGTGACCGTGGGAACCCTGGCGGCTTTCGGAGCAAGCCTGGGGGCGACGCTCTTCCCGAGAGTCTTTGCTCCGCCCGGAGGGAGCGCGTCCGGCATGCCCCCCCTCTACTACGAGACGGCCTGCGTCATCATCACCCTCATCCTCTTCGGGCGCACCTTGGAGTCGCGCGCCAAGGGCCGCACGGGGCAGGCCCTGCGGGCCCTCATGGACCTGGCCCCCAAGAAGGCCCGGCGGGTGACGGAAGGGGCTGAGCAGGAGGTGCCCCTCGCCTCGGTCATGCGGGGCGACCTGCTTCGCGTGCGGCCGGGAGAGCAGGTGCCCGTGGACGGAACCCTGGAGGAGGGCGGGAGCGCCGTGGACGAGTCCATGCTCACGGGAGAGCCCATGCCGCTGCCCAAGGAGCCCGGCGCACGGGTTTTCGCGGGCACGGTGAACACGACCGGGACGTTCCTCATGCGGGCCGAGCAGGTGGGGCGGGAGACGTTCCTGGCGCACATCGTGGACATGGTCCAGAGGGCCCAGGGGAGCAAGGCCCCCGTCCAGCGCCTCGCGGACCGGGTGGCGGCCGTCTTCGTCCCCGTGGTTATGGGCATCGCGGCCATCACGTTTCTCCTCTGGCTCCTTCTGGCGCCCGCGCCGGCCTTCTCCGCGGCCCTCCTACACGCCGTGGCCGTCCTCATCGTGGCGTGCCCTTGCGCCCTGGGCCTTGCCACCCCCACAGCCCTCATGGTGGGAACGGGAAGGGCGGCGCGCATGGGCATCCTCGTTCGCGACGCGGCGGCCCTGGAGACGGCCCGCCGGGTGACGATGGTGGTCTTCGACAAAACGGGGACTCTCACCCTGGGGAAACCCCAGGTTACCGACATCCTCCCCGCGGAGGGGATGGATGGGCGCGATCTCCTGTCCCTGGCCGCTGCCGCCGAATCTTCCAGCGAGCATCCCTTGGCGATGGCCGTCGTGGCGCGGGCCGAGCACGACGGCTTGGCTCCGGCACCTGCGGAGCGTTTCGTCTCCGTGCCGGGCCGCGGCGTCACAGCCACCGTTCGGGGAAGGACCGTCATGGTGGGCACGTCGGCTTATCTGGCGGATGAAGGTGTTGCCCTCCACGGCGCGGACGATCGAGCTGCGGGCCTCGAATCCCAGGGAAAGACCGTCCTGGCGGTAGCCGTGGACGGGCGCCTCTCAGG
>JAKBES010000063.1 GCA_021833665.1 Acidobacteriota bacterium | reverse complement strand
GATGATGGGCTTGGAGGATTTCACCATGGTGTGGTCCGGCCCCATCATCATGAAGTCGGCCCCCGCCGCCATGGCGATAGAGCCTTTGTGCATCACGTCCTCGTGGGACTGGTCCGAGTAGGAGAAGACCACCAGGTCCACCTTGAGCGTTTTGATGAGCTCGGGCATGTCCTTCTCGTCGTAGATGGGGATGCCTTTGGGGTATCCCTTGCCGGCCAGGGCCGCGGGATATTTACGGCCGGCGATGTCGGGAATCTGAGTGGCGGTGAAGGCGACGACCTTGTAAGCGTCGTTGCCCCGGTAGACCATGTTGAAGTTGTGAAAATCTCTTCCGGCGGCACCCATGATGAGGACATTCTGGGATTTCATTGGGGAGTTCCTCCTGCACCTGCGGCTGCGGGACTCCGCATTCTTCGCATGCAAGGTTGTAAGTGTACCAATATTAAGCAGTTTTGGTCAAGGTCTTTCGCGGCGCAGACGGCAAAAGAGGGGCATCACTGCCCCTCTTTGCGGTTTTCATGGAGCGGGAAACGGGATTCGAACCCCCTCCGTCGCTCTCGCTCCCCAAGGAGGGGCTCGGCCGCCCCTCCTCGGCGGTCGCTTCGCTCCCTGCTCCTCCCGGCCCTTGCGCGGGCAGGCCTCTGATCGGGGGAACCTCCCCGTTCCCCCGAACCCCTTCGCCCGGCCGCGTGTTCGAATCCCTTGTCTTTTCCGGCGCAGACGGCAAAAGAGGGGCATCGCTGCCCCTCTCTGCGCTTTTCATGGAGCGGGAAACGGGATTCGAACCCGCGACCCCAACCTTGGCAAGGTTGTGCTCTACCAGCTGAGCTATTCCCGCCCGGCCCATAAATTTACCGGGAAACGGCCCAGCTGTCAAGGCCCATTGCCTCACGGCCCGCTGTCTTCTCCAGCAGGCAGAGGGTTTCGACACCGTAGGTCTGGGGGAAAAGATCCCAGCCTTGGACCCGAACGACCCGGTACCCGACGCGGCCCAGTTCCCCCAAGTCCCTTTCCAGAGACGGGAGGTTGCAGGAAACGTATAGAATGCGCCGGGGATCGAGCCTGGCCAGGTGGCCAAGGGCGGCGAGGGCACCCGCGCGAGGCGGATCGAGGAGGACGGCGTCGAAGCGCTCCCCCTCGTCGGCAAGGCGCGCCGCGCCACGGACCGCGTCTTCCTCCAAGTGAACCACGTTGGGGATCTCGTTGGCGCCGGCGTTGAACACGGCGTCCGCGTGGGCCTGAGGACTGTCTTCCAGGGCCACCACCTCGCGGCATAGCCTCGCCGCGGGGAGCGAGAAGTTTCCCACGCCGGCGTAGAGGTCGAGCATCCGTTCTCTCGGCGAGAGGCCCAGCCAAACCATGGCCTCGCTCACGAGGCGCCGGTTCATGGCAAAGTGGGCCTGCGTGAAGGAGCGAACCTCGGCCCTGAGGCGGAGGTCTTCGCCCTCGGCGGGTACGCCGAACCAGACGAAGGGATCGCCGCGGACGAGTTCGCCGTGCCCGCGTCCCTTTCCCGTCGTGACCACGGCGCCGTCCAAGCCCGCCGGAGCCATCTTCGCCAGGAGCGCTTCGGGAGCCTGGGGCGCCGACTCAGGGCCGAGCCGAAAGTGGGCCGAGAAGGCCGACTCCGTCTCCGAACGGGCCAGGGTCATGCGTTCGAGTCCCCTGGCCTCCGGCAGGGCGGCCAGGAGATTCCGTAGACGCTCCATCTGCGCGCCGAAGACCTTGTCGAAGAGCAGGCACCCACTGATGTCCACGAGACGATGGGATCCCTCCTCGTAGAAACCGATGTGAACCCCCGAGGGAGCGGGACGGGCGTGGAAATCTCCCCTGTGCCGGTAGGCAAGGGGAGGGGTCGCGCGCACCAGCGGTTCGAGAGTCGCCCCTTCGAGGTGGCGCCTGAGGGCCGCCTGGAGCATGAGGCCCTTTTCCAGAACCTGACGAGCATAGTCCACGGCAAGCCACTGGCAGCCTCCGCACTGGGAGAACCAGGGACAGCGAGGATCCACCCGGTCGGCTCCGGGGGCCAGGAGGCCCGCCACCCGGCCTTCGGTGAAGCTCGCCCTTACTCTCTCCGGACGCACGAGGAGACGGTCCCCAGGCACCGTTTTGGGCACGAAGACCACTTTCCCGCCGCGGCGGCCCAACCCCCTCCCACCCCAGGTGAGCCGGTCCACGCGGAGCTCGAAAAGCTTCCCCGATGCTCGCGGGTTCCGAACCGTTCCCTTTCGCCCGCCTTTGGCCTTCGATCGCGGTTTCATATGTTGACAACCATACCACGTCCCTCTTCTCAGCCTAAAGTCCGGCCCGGCCCTTCCCCCCAGAAAGGGAGGACCCCCCGTCCACTCTTGGCGTCCGGGGGGCTCAGTCAGCGAGGTGGGATTGTATTAGGTGGGCAGTTTTTTTAGGCGGGAGACCGCCTTGGCGGCCTCGTTTTTTTGACAGGAATGTTTTAGGTGGGATTTACTCATGCGTCGATCCTCCGGCGGCCTTTTTCGGTTCGGGCGCGCTCGGAGCCTTGCCCGGCTCGGAAGCGGCCTTGCCCTCGGAGGATACGCTCCCGCCGGAACGGTGAGCGTAATCCGTCGTGTAAAACCCGCTGCCCTTGAACTGAAGGGCCGGGACGGAAAACATCTTGTGCACGGCGCCCCCGCAGGACGGGCATGCCGTCACAACGGGATCGGAGAGGCGCTGGAGGCGTTCGAAGCGCTTCTGGCATCTAGCGCATTCGTATTCGTAGATGGGCATCTCCGGAGTTCTCCTCTGCTATTCGGTGACCGGGACTCACTATAGCTCCTTTGGACCACCCTGTCAAGTGCGAGCTCACACGGGAACGGAGTATCACGACTTGCGCCATTTTGTCCTTCCAGGGAGGTATGGGGACGGATTCAGGTCCTCATTTTAAAGGCGAAATGTCCTCAGGCATGGGCCGAGAACAGTGGGCTCGGTCAAGAAGAAGCCGCCACCGAGGCCGACAAGGTAGAGCGGTTTTGCAATGGGGGCGGCGCCCGCCTATACTTGCCTCTTTATGGAGGCTGCGTTGAAGGACGCCATCCGTACGATCCTGCGGGCAGTGGGTGAGGACCCCCAGCGGCCCGAGCTGCTCCGAACCCCCGAGCGCGTCGAGGAATCCTTCATGGATCTTACGCGCGGCTACCGGGAATCCCTCGAAGAAATTTTGACGGGGGCCGTCTTCGACGATCCTTCCCAAGCCATGGTGCTGGTAAGAGACGTGCCCTTCTACAGCCTCTGCGAGCACCACCTCTTGCCGTTTTTCGGAAGGGCCCACGTGGCCTACATTCCCGCGGGCCACCTTATGGGCCTGTCCAAGATTCCCCGTATCTTGGAGCATTTCGCCCGCCGGCTTCAGGTGCAGGAGCGGCTCACCGAGCAAGTGGCCGATACGCTCAGCGCGGCATTGCGTCCGAGGGGCCTCGGCGTGGTCCTCGAAGCGACACACCTGTGCATGGTCATGCGCGGCGTTCAGAAGGAAGGAAGCGTGGCAAGCACCTCGGCCCTGAGGGGAACCTTCCTCTCGGACGCCCGGGCCCGCGCCGAATTTCTCGCCCTCGCCGGCGTGCCCAATCCCGTCAAATAAAGAGTCCTTTCCAAGTTCCGCGATGGACGTCTCTTGCCTTCGAATTTGGTGATGGCTTGGGGCATCGACTGCTTGGCCTCCTGGACGGGGAGGGGCCATAGGGTCCTCGTCCCGAACCGCCGGCATAGCCGTCGGGTCCGGGATCGTGCCCTTCGGGGCCCCGCCCCGCGGGCAAAGCCCGCCGGGGACCTTCACCTTCTCCCTCAGCGGGCAAAGCCCGTCGGAGGGAGAGCTTGCCCTTCGGGGCCCCACCCTTGGAGCCTCCTCGCAAAGCTCGGAGGCGGCCCCAGTCCTTTGCGGGTGAAAATCGCGTGCAGGTAGCCGTGCGCGCCGTCAAGTTTCGGCTCGTTAAACCAGCTTCCATCGTCGGATGGGGGTCACTCCGCGCGGATCACCTTCACGCCGGGCGGGACCTTGAAGGCGAACAGACCGGGAGAAAGCGCCGCAGGCGTTCGGATGTGGCTCAGGGTGAGGCTCACCTCGTTGCCGAGCGGGTCCAGGTAACTGACCCGCCTCACCTGGCCCGTGGCTGCCTCGGTGGTAACCTCCACCCGCCGGACTTCCGCGCTCGATTTTAGGAGTTTAAGCGAGAGGACGGCCTCCTCTCCGTGAAAGCTTACCCCTTCGCAGCCCATCTCCTCCTCGAGATTCACCTGCCCAGAGAGGAGGCGAAAGAGGAGGGGGCCTTCCTGGCTGATAGGCTGGATGAACACCTCGCGGCTTCCCGGCAGGTAAAGGTAGGATTCCTTTCCATCGGCCACGGCCAGCTTGCCCTCCGGCCGGGTGTAGGCCCAGCGCATTTTCCCCCCGGGCGCCAGGGTCACCGTCCCCTCCTCGACTTCGGTCTGATTCAAGGCCCGAGCTCGCAGGATGTGACGGAACTCTGCCTCCATCGGCAAGGCGTGCCGGTAGGCCGTGCAAAGGCGGGCAAAGGCTTCGGCGCAATCCTTCGGGCTCTGGGCGCTGAGCGGAGGTTCGGAGGAGCACAGGACGGCCCAAGCGGCAAAGATCAGGGCGGGCAGGGCGGGACGGGTCAAGGTGCCTCCTTCTGGGTGGACCGAACAGGAGCCGAAACCGCGGGCACCGGGGCGGTGGAACCTTCGGGGGGAGGCCCTTCAACCCAATGGGGAATGACCCACACCACGTAGCCCTGCGGCCCGCCTGAGGTCTCCCGGGTGAGGTAGAACGGAGTGGACTGGCCCGGCTGAAGGGTTTTTTCCACGGTGAGGTCCACGGGAGCGTAAGGCGCCTTGGTGACGGGATTGAGGATCTGGCCGCGCATGGCCAGGCGTACGGAGAGCCGGTTCTCGTGTAGGGCTACGGGCTCCATGGAGAGGTGATAGAACTCCTCGTCCCAGACGATTTTGCGTGGCTTTTCCTCGGGTTTCTTGGCGCCCCCTCCCCCGATGGCCCCGTCTCCCGCCCCAGCTTTCGCGCTCTCCTTGGCCAGCTCTTTCTTCTGCTTTTCCTGGGCCTTGGGGGTCAAGGGGATGGAGAATCCCTGGCCGGCCTGCACCGTGGGCGTCCCGCTGTTCAGGTCCAGGAGGGGGAGACTGTCCACGGCCATGGTATCGCCGGGCCCTGGCTCGCCTTCGACCCACCGGGGCACGCGCCGCTGGTAGTCGTGGCTCACCGTGGCACCTTCCAGAGATTGGAGCTGGAGGTTTTCCAGCTCGGCCCTCTGGGCGCCGTTCCACTGTTCCACCCTCACCAAAAAGCTGATGGGCGGGAAGGAACCGGGAGCATCGGGAGCCCGCTCGGCGGCTAGAGTGGCGGAAACGGCCAGGGCCAGCCGGGTTCCGGTGCGGGCGTCGGCGAAAAGCTCCATGATCTGCTCGCCCGGGTGGGTGAAGGCTATGTCCTTGGCCCGCGCCACGGGCTCACTCCCCCCCGGCGGAGCGGCCTCCGATAGGACGACGCAGTGCAGGGCTCCATCTTCGCCCAGGCTGGGCGTTACAGTGAGGGAGAGGGACAGGACCAGGCTCGTGCCTTTGGTCTCGTTGGTGATGGTGACGGCGCGGTGCAGGCCCCCCGCTTTCCCTAGGGGTAGGGAGGAGGTAAAGGCGCCCGCCTCCTGAATGGGCTGCCTATCGCCCGTGGTGAAAAGGCGAAGGGTCACGTCGGCAAAGCGGGCCTGGGAGGGGTCCAGAGGGGCAGACCCCCAGGCCGTGGCGGCGCACAGGATGGAACCCGCCAAAAGCGCGCCCGCCATCGTCCTCATGGTTCCAGCATAAGCACCCCGGGGAGGTGGGTCAAGGAGGCGGTCCTGGAGGCGGGGTGGCCTTGCATCCGATTCGTGGTATAATATGGGAATGGTGAAAGTGGCGAAGCAGTGGTTTCAGGTCGGAGATACGGTGGTCTATCCCGGATACGGGGTGGGCGTCGTGCGCGAGTTTCAGGAGCGGCTCCTCAACAACGAGCTGAAACGTACCTACTGCGTCCTTTCGTTCAGTGAGGCGGGGAACGAGTCCACGGTCATGATCCCCCTGGACAACGTTCAAGGGGTAGGTCTCAGACCTCTCTCCAAGAAGGCGGTGGTGGAGGAGGCCTTGGCCTTCCTCTCCAACGGCGCCCCGGAGATTCTTCCCTCATGGAAAGACCGGTTCGCCGCCCACGGGGAAATGCTCAGCACGGGCGATCTCATGTCCATCGCCCGGGTTCTCAAGGCCCTCTGGCTCCTCAACGCCAAGAAGCCCCTCAGCTTCCGTGAGAAGAAGATGTACCAGAAAGCCCTGCTCCTCATGGCCTCGGAAGTAGGTGTCGTCCTCGCCCGCTCCCGGGCCGAGGCGGAGGTCCAGATCCTCGATCGCCTGGGACAGGCCGTTTCCGCCTGACCCGGGAGCCCTTTTCCAAACCGCAACACTCACGACGTGATCCCTTCACACGGCTCAGGTAGGGTAGCTTTCTGAACCCCGCGCGGAAAGCGCGAATGAGGAGGTCGCATGGTCAAGAAGTGGGTAGTGCTGGGACTGGCGGGACTGGTGGCCCTCGGGGCCGTGGCTGAGGATAAGGTCATCAACGGGGCGGGCGCCACGTTCCCCTACCCCATCTACTCCAAGTGGTCTTACGAGTACAAAGCGAAGACGGGCGTGGGGCTGAACTACCAGTCCATCGGCTCCGGCGGCGGCATTCAGCAGATCGCCGCCAAGACCGTGGACTTCGGTGCCTCCGACGCGCCCCGCAAGGGCGAGGAGCTCCAGGGCCGCGGCCAGATCCAGTTCCCCATGGTCATGGGCGGCGTCGTGCCCGTCGTGAACCTCGCAGGCATCCAGTCCAACCAGCTGAAGCTCTCCAACGAGGTGCTCGCGGACATTTACCTCGGACAGATCACCAAGTGGAACGACCCGAGGATTACCAAGCTCAACCCGGGCGTCAAGCTCCCCGACGAGGAGATCACGGTGATCCACCGCGCCGACGGCTCGGGCACAACCTGGATTTTCACCAATTTCCTGGACAAGGTCTCCAAGACGTGGCACGACAAGGTGGGCTCCGACACCTCCGTGAGCTGGCCCGTGGGCCTGGGCGGCAAGGGCAACGAAGGCGTCGCCTCCTACGTGAAGCAGGTGCCCGGGAGCATCGGGTACGTGGAGTACGCCTACGCCAAGCAAAACAATCTGACCACCCTGCAGCTCAGGAACAAAACCGGCGAGTTCGTGAAGCCCACCATGGCGGCCTTCCAGGCTGCCGCCGCCAATGCGGACTGGGCCAAAGCCGACCATTTCTACGTGGTCCTCACGGACCAGCCAGGGAAAGACTCATGGCCCATCGCGGGAGCCACTTTCATCATCATCTACAAGGACCAGCCGAATAGGGACACGGCCAAGACCATGCTCTCCTACTTCGATTGGTGCTATCGCAAGGGCGGCGCCCTGGCTGAGGGGCTGGACTATATCCCCATGCCGAAGAACGTGGTGGACCTGGTTGAAGCCACGTGGACCAAGGACGTGACGTCCGGCGGGAAACCGGTTTGGGACGGCTCCCTCACGGCAAAGTGACGCGGTCCGCGACGCGACCAAAAAAGGGCCGGGAGCGATCCCGGCCCTTCTTGATTGGCTCTGGCCCGCCTCTGGCTCGTTGTGGCCTGATCCCTTCATTCCCACTCGATGGTTCCGGGCGGCTTGGTGGTCACGTCCACGGCCGCTCCCGAGACACCGGGCAGGGCCATGATAGCGTCCCGAAGCTCCTCCAGGAGGGCCGGAGGCAGGAGGGCCGGGCGGGCCGTCATGGCGCGTTCGCTGAGGACGGGGCGAAGGACCACGAACTCGCGGCCCCGGCCGTCCAGCTCAAGGGGTACAAGCACCGTAGGGCACTGCCATACGGTCCGGTAGAGGCCGTGGCGGCGCAGGCCCTCCATGACCAGAGCGTCGGCCTCGCGCAGGAGATCTAGGCGCTCCCTCGTCACGGTGGCGGCCAAGGGACGGGCCGTGCTGTAGCCTTTTCCCGTGAGGTCTACGGCGCAGCGGTTCACCCCGGGGACCTCCTGGAAGATTCTGGCGGCCAGCGCTTCGGCCCCGGCCCAGGGAAGGCCTCCCCAGATCATCACGGGCTGTTCGTAGGAGCGCAGATCGGCTTTCACCCCCACGGAACGCACGGGGAGGAGCCCACCGCGCAGGCCCAGAGGCGCCAGAACCCGCCCGAGGGCGGCCTCGGCTCCCGGGGCCGCCTCGGTGGGTACGCCGTCCGAACAGAGAAGCCGGATGCCCAGGCCTGGCCCCGGAAAAGGGTGGCGCCACACGAGGTCTTCGGGAAGGCCGAGGGCCTCCCCGAGCTCCCGCACCTCCACCTTGTACAACTCCGCCAGGGGTTCGACCACGAGGCCCTGGCGGATCATCTCCTCGATGACGGGCACGCGGTTGTGGTGGGTCTTGATGGTGTCGGCCCGCCGGGTGCCCCCCGTCTCCACCGTGTCCGGATAGATCGTGCCCTGGGCCAGGAGGCACCCGCTCAAGTCGAGGCGCGAAGCTTCGTCGCGGAAGACGTCGATGAACGTATCCCCGATGATCCTGCGTTTCTTCTCCGGCTCCACGACCCCCTCCAGCGCCCCCAGAAAGCGCCCGGAGGCGTCCGCGAAGTGCAGGTTCTCCCCGAGGCCGCGCTTGTGAAACTCGGCCACGACCTGCGCGCTCTCGCCCTTGCGCATGAGGCCGTTGTCGATGTGGAGGAGGTGGACCTGGCGGGGCCCCAGAGCTCTGCCCAGGAGCACGGCGCAGACGGTAGAATCCACGCCGCCCGAAGCCAGGAGGAAGACTCCCCTGCCTCCCGCCTTCTCGCGGAGCCGCGCCCCTTCCTCTTCTCCGAAAAGGTCCATGGTCCAGTCCTGGCGGCATCCGCAGATATCCACCACGAAGTTGCGCAGCATGGCTTCTCCGTTGAGCGTATCGTCCACCTCGGGGTGGTACTGGAAGCCATAGCGCCGCAGCGCCTCGCAGGCGATGGCCGCGTTCCGGTGGGGCGGCGCGTCCTTCGCGGCCAGGGAGATGCCCACCTCCTCGAACGCGGGAGGAAGGACCGTCACCGTGTCCCCGTGGCTCATCCAGACTGTCTCTTCCGGCCCGAGGCCCTTGAAGATGGGGCTGCGCCCGCGGATTTCGAGGATGGCCGGGCCGTATTCGCGCTGGGTATGCTCCACTTGCCCACCGTAATGTTTGGCGATTTCCTGGTGGCCGAAGCAGAACCCCAGGATGGGGATGGGCAGGTCGAAGATGCGCTTGTCGTAGGCGCTGTCTTCGTCGTAAGCCGAGAGGGCCGGGCTCCCCGACAGAATGATGCCCTTAAACGGCGCGAAAGCCTCCGCCCGGTCCTCGGGCTGGAGGATCTCGGCCAGCACGCTCAGCCGCCGCACCTTGGTGGCGATGAGGTGCGCATACTGTCCCCCGAAATCGATGACGGCTATCTTGTCGTGCGAACTCATGAGGCTCCCTCTGCTGGCGAATTCAAGGCAAACGTCTTCACCACCAAGGCACGAGAACGCCAGGGGGGCCTTCCCTTTTTGCAGACCAGCCCGGGGCGCGATCTCGAATCATTTCTTTGTGCCCTGGTGTCTTGGCGGATTTTCTTTCTGTCTGTTGCGCGCGGCTTCGAAGAGCGCGAGGGAGGCGGCGACGGAGGCGTTCAGGGAGTCGAACCCCCCGAGCATGGGGACGCGCACCGCGCGGTCGCAGTGCTCCCCCACCAGGCGGGAGATGCCCCGCCCTTCGGCCCCCACCACCAGAACCAGCCCCTTATCCCAGTCCAGGTCGGCATCCCACAGCGGATCCCCGTCCGTGGCCAGGGCGACCCGCGTGAGGCCCGCCTCGGCGGCGGCGTCCAGGAACATGGTCTGGTTGGGCACGAGGGCCACTCGCAGGTGCTCGCTGGCGCCCGCGGAGGCCTTCACCACGGCCGGAGTGATCTGCGCCGCGTGGTGCTTGCGGAGGGTGACCCCCGTGGCGCCGGCGCACAGCGCGCTGCGAAGAATGGCGCCCACGTTCTGGGGATCGGTGAGGTTGTCCAACACCAGGACCAGGGGGACGGGACTCGCCGCGAGGAGGTCCTGCCAGTCCACGTAGGGGTAGTCTCCCATCTCGGCCACCACCCCCTGGTGGTTGGCGGACTCCGCCTTGCGGGCCAATACATCCTTGGACACCACTTCAGGCTTCACGGGCAGGACACGCCCCACCTCGCGCCTTAGGTCGCTCTCTCGGTCCCTATCCGAGACCCAGAGTTTCTGGGTCCTGCGACGGCCCGCCTTCAGGCACTCGGCCACGGGATGAACCCCGTAGATCACGTCCATGCGCACGCTCCCGGTTTTAGAGTATACCGCGAAGGCCCCGCCAATCCTCCCATGGGTCCTCGCTTGTTGTCCCTACGCTACGCTGTTTCTTCTTCAGGCCAGCAGCAAGAGCGAAGAGCCGGCAGCTAGCAGCGTCCTCCCGCCAGCCGTTCAGTGGTGACACGTGTTCAGGAGAGCCGCACCGGCGCGCAGCGCGCGGTGATCCAGCCGGGCGGTGTGTGGCGGGGGGAAGGCCGGCTCGCCGATGGCTTTGAGGGGCACGTAGAGGACTCGCCCCGATCGGTTCTTCTTATCGGCGCCCGCCGCTTCGTAAACGGCTCTGGGATCAAAAGCGCGCCAGGCCGAAGAAAACCCGAGCGCTTCGATACCGCCTCGCACCTGCGCCAGTTCCGCGGCGGGCAGATATCCCTGGACCACCGCCGCGGCGGCCTCCCAAAGGAGCCCCGCCGCCACGGCTTCTCCGTGGGCCGTGCGGTACCCCGAGAGGCGCTCCAGGGCGTGTCCCACGGTATGCCCCGCGTTCAGGACGTTGCGCCGCCCGGAGGCCTCTTCAGGATCGGCGTCCACTACGGCGCACTTAAGGCCTATGGAGGTGGACACGAGGTGGGCCAGGTCCGCCCGGTCCTCGCGAAGGTGGCCCAGATCTGTGCCCGCAAGCCACCCCCAGTAGGCCCTGTCCATGAAGAGCCCGTGTTTGAGGCATTCGGCCAGCCCTCCCCGAAACTCCGCAGGAGGCAACGTGGCGAGAAGATCCAGGCAGACGAAGACGGCGGAGGGCGGATGAAAGGCGCCGATCAAGTTCTTGCCGCCGGGCGTGTCCACGGCGGTCTTGCCGCCCAAAGCGGCGTCCACCATGCCGAGCAGAGTCGTGGGAACGCCGAGGTAGGGAATCCCGCGCATGTAAGTCGAGGCCGTGAATCCCACCAGGTCGCTGACGACGCCGCCGCCCACGGACACGAGGATCGAACCCCGGTCCGCTCCTGCCTGGAAGAGAGCATCTTCCAGGCGCTCCTTGGCACCGCGGCCCTTGTGCCGCTCACCGCCCAGAAAGGTCATGACGGGAGCCCCGCCGAGGGAGACGGAGAGCTTCCCCACGGAGGGAGCCAAGAGGCGCGCCAGCTTCCGCTCCGTGCAGATCACGGGATGCCGGACGCCGACGGCCCTGGCCAGCGAGGGGAGGCTGGCTTCAAGGGTAGTCGCGATATAAACGGGATGAAGCGTGCAGGGAAGGGTTTGGACCCGCGGCGTGGCCAAGGGAATCAGGCGGGGGCCCCGAGGAACGGGGCCCCCTCTCTGAGAAGTTACATCTTCACGAAGATGATCACCAGCGTGTAGAGCGCCAGGGACTCTATGAAGGCCAAGCCGAGGATCAGGAACAGCTGGAGCTTATCGGCGATGCCAGGGTTCCGCGCCACGCCGTCGCAGGCGGCCGAGATGGCCTTGCCCTGGGCGAGGCCGCAGATGGCCGAAGCGAACGCCATGGAGAACCCAGCCGCCAGCATCCCCAGCGCTTCCTTCCCGAGGCCGGCAGCCTGGGCGCCACCCTCCTGGGCAAACACGGGAGCGGCCATCATGAGCATCAACGACCCGAGCAGAACCATCCATGCCTTCTTCTTCACGACTTCCTCCTTTAGAGCTTCACGCCTCAATGGTGTTCCACCGCCCCCGCGATGTAGATCATCGAGAGCAAAGCGAAAACCAGCGTCTGAATGAACGCGACCAGGATACCCAGCAAGATGAAGGGAACCGGCACCACGATGGGCACGAGATGAAGGAAGACGCCGCTCACCTGGTGGTCGCCGAAAATGTTGCCGAAGAGACGGATCCCGAGAGAAAGGGGCCGCGCAATGTGGGAAATGATTTCGATGGGGAAGAACAGGGGCGCCAGCAAGGCGAAGGGCCCCATGAAGTGCTTGATGTAGCCGAACCCCTGGGCCTTCACCCCGTAGAAGTTGTAAACCACGAAGGAGCAGAGGGCCAGGGAGAAGGTGACGATGATGTTGCCCGTGGGGGGCATGAACCCCGGTATGAGGCCCAACAGGTTCGAGATGAGGATGAGGACCGTGAAGGTTCCGATGGGGGCCATGAACCTGCGCGCGCCGTGGCCGATGATGTCATCCAGAAATTTGGCCACTGTTTCCGTAAGGAGCTCCAGGATCTGCTGGAAGACGCCGGGCTTGTCTACGGAGAGGCGGCGGGTCCCGATCCAGAAGGCCGCCAGGGTGACGATCATGACGAACGCCATCATGACGAAGTAATCGGGAATGCTCCTGCCCGTCAGGTGGTCCATGAGTATAGTGAGGAGGGAATTCAGTTCGTGCATCTTACCCCCGCTTCGATGCGGCCCCGGCTGCAGCCATCAGCGCCAGCGGCCCCCCAATCCCCAGGAGCACCCCCAAGGACTCCCTGGGCAGAAGGGAAAAAATACCATAAATACCCAGCAGGAGCAAGAGGCTACGAAAGGCCAGCCCCATCAAGAACCACCGCGCGGCGCCCGCTGGAACGGTTTCGCCCCCCAGAAGCTGCTCCACACCCAGGGCCATCCAGAGAAAATCACCCGCCACCAGAAGAAAGGTCAGCGCGAAGGCCGCCGAGGTCTTCCAACCCGCCGTGGCCAGCAGGACGGCGCCCCCGGCCGGCCACGCCACCGCAGCCGTCACGAGGAATCGGCGGCGAAGCTCAGGTACCCCCACCGGGGCCCTTCTTCCGGGTGAACACACCCAGCATCTTGAAGAGATACCAGAAGGCCCCCGCCACGCCCAGGAAGAATCCCGCCAGAGTCCCGTAAGGCGAGCTGCCCAACCACCGGTCCACGAGCCAGCCCAGGGCCGTTCCCGCCAGGATGGCCCCGGGGAAGGTGTAGACGAGATCGAGGTAGACTCCGCCTCGTTTCCAAACGGATGCCATCGGCGCCTCGCTCAGGGCTGCAACAGCCTGCGAATACGTGCCGGCTAGCGTACCACGAGGGCCGCCCTGGAAACCCAATCCACGAAGGGCTGTCCGTAGAGTCCGATGGCCAGCACGAAGAGCCCGCAGAGGGAGAGGGCAAAGGCCAGGGGCCGCCCCGCCTGCACTTCGGCGGGCGTCTCCGCCTCCTTGAGGAACATGTGGAGGATGAGGCGGAAATAGTAGTACATGCCGATGACGCTCGTCACCGCCAGCACCACGGCCAGAAGGTAGAGCTTGGCCGTGACGGCGGCATAGAAGATGAGCAGTTTCCCCATGAAGCCGGCCGTGGGGGGAATGCCACCCAAGGACAGGAGGAAGACGATCATGAGGGCCGCCATCCATGGCCGGCGGCGCACCAGGCCATCGAAGTCTTCAAAGGAGTCGCCGGCGCTCCCGTCCCGCTGGAGGTAGATGACCAGGCCGAAGGCGCCCAAGTTCATGAACGCGTAGGCCAGCAGGTAAAAGACCACGGCCCTCACGCCCTGGTCGGTTCCCGTGGCGCCCGTGGCGACCAGGCCGATGAGGGCGTAGCCCGCGTGGGCTATCGAGGAGTAGGCCAGCATGCGTTTAACGTTGTCTTGAAGCATGGCGGCGATGTTGCCCCACGCCATGGAGAGGATCGCCACGATGGCCAGGAGCCCCGCCCAGAGGTGCGAGACGGGGAGCAGCCCCACCACGAAGATGCGCATGGCCATGGCGAAGGCGGCGGCCTTGGGCGCCACGCTCATGAACGCCGTGACGGGCGTGATGGCCCCCTCGTAGGCATCGGGAGTCCACCAGTGGAACGGTACCAGGGCCGCCTTGAAGAGGAGGGCCACGGCCATGATGACCAGCCCCGCCCCCATGGGGAACCCGATGGACTTCACGCCGCCCTGCTCCACGGACTGTAGGAGCGAGGCACGGATGGCGTCCAGGTGGACACTTCCCGTGGCGCCGTAGATGAGCGACGCCCCGTAGAGGTAGAACCCGGAGGAAAAGGCCCCCAGAAGAAAATATTTCGTGGCGCCCTCGACGCTGTGCTCCTTGCGCCTGAGGTAGGCGGCCAGGACGTAAACCGACAGGGCCATGGTCTCCAGGCCCACCCATAGGGTGAGAAGGTCGTTGCCGCTGGCCATGACCATCATGCCGAAGATGGCGAAGGTGATGAACGTGAAATACTCACCCGTCCAAGCCTCCTCCACTTCAAGGCTCTTGAAGGACATGAGGAGGGTGATGACCCCGCCCACGAGGAAGATGACCTTGAGGATCTGGCTGAAGGGATCCACCACCAGGCCCACGTTGCCGTTCAGGCCGATCAGCACCGGCACTTTCATGCCGGGCCCCAGGGCCGTGAGGGTCTGGAAAACCAGTGCGAGAGCGACGGCCATCCCGGCCACCGCCAGCACCCCGATGCCCACGCGGAGATTCTTGCCGCCCGGCACGGCGGAGAGCACGAGGAAGAGGGTCCCGAAGATGACCAGGACCCACTCGGGGCTCATCAAGTGCCAGAAGTGGTTCAGGACGGGCATGGTTCGCTCCTAGTGAGCCGGCGCCTGGGCCGGAGCCTCGGCGGGCGGCACCGCGGCCTCG
>JAKBES010000345.1 GCA_021833665.1 Acidobacteriota bacterium | reverse complement strand
GACCCCCTTGACCCCGGCCCGCTCCGACGCGACCCCCACGGCGCTGCTGGGGTCCGTGAGCAGGATGACCTTGTGGAGGGTGCCGCTCGCGCCCTGCACGTGGCCCACGGCCCCGCCTGGGCCCATCACGGGCGTCCCCTCCGGGATGAGAAAGCGGGCGTCGCAGGAGACCAGGAGGTAGCGGCTGAAAGGGGCGCCGTACGCGGTCAGTGCGCGGGCGCCGATCACCTGGTAGCCCTGCGGCTTGGGGGCTTGGAGCAGCTCCCGCAAGGTCAGCACTTCTTTTTCCAGCGGCCGGGCCAGTTCCAGTTGCCCTTGGAGGCTCCGGTTCTCCGCGGCCAGGTTCTCCGATTCCAGGGCCGCGTTCTTCTGCCAGAGGTATGCCTGCAACCCTTCGCGCGTGAGGCGGGACGCCGAATCGTAGGCCGAGAGCAGGGGCCCGAAGGCGGCCAGCGCCATGTTGCCCAGGACAGACCGGCTGCCCTGCCGCGCCTGGAAGGTAAGCAAGACAAAGAAACCCAGCACGAGGAGGCAGAGAGCGATCTCCGGGCGCCGGGCCGTGGGTCGGAGGTCCATTACTCTACGGCGACGCGCTTGAGCAGCTCGAAGTCGTCGAGCATCTTGCCCGCTCCCAGGCAGACCGAGGAGAGGGGATCGTCGGCGATCAGGACGGGAAGGCCCGTCTCTTCCCGAAGGCGCTTGTCCAGGTTTCGGAGGAGGGCCCCGCCGCCCGTGAGGACGATGCCCCGGTCCACGATGTCCGCCGCCAGTTCGGGGGGCGTCTGTTCGAGGGCCTGGCGGACCGCGTCGATGATGACGCCCACGGTTTCGGAGAGGGCCTCGCGCACCTCCTCGGAGCTCACCACCAGGGTTTTGGGGATGCCGTCGATGAGGTCGCGGCCTTTCACCTCCATGGACTCTTCCTTGTCCAGGGGGTAGGCCGAACCCAGCCGAATCTTCAGTTCCTCGGCGGTGCGGTCTCCTATGGCGAGGTTGTAACGCTTTTTCATGAACTGGACGAGGGCTTCGTCCATCTCGTTCCCCGCCACGCGGACGGTCCGGGAGTAGACGATGCCCGCCATGGAAATGACGGCCACGTCCGTCGTTCCGCCGCCTATGTCAACGATCATGTTGCCCGTGGGCTCGGTGATGGGCATGCCCGCGCCGATGGCGGCGGCCATGGGTTCCTCCACGAGGACCACCTCGGACGCTTTGGCCCTGTAGGCCGAATCGCGCACGGCGCGTTTTTCCACCTGGGTGATCTGGCTGGGGATGCAGATGACGATGCGGGGGCGCACCACGACCCGCCGGTTGTGGGCCTTCTTGATGAAGTAATCCAGCATGCGCTCCGTGTGCTCGAAGTCGGCGATGACGCCGTCGCGCATGGGGCGAATGGCCACGATGTTGCCTGGCGTCTTGCCGAGCATCTCCTTGGCTTCGGTGCCCACGGCCTCCACCCTGCCGTTCTTCTGGTTAATGGCGATGATAGAAGGTTCTCGCACCACGATGCCTTTTCCCTTGACGTAGACGAGCGTGATGGCCGTCCCGAGGTCGATGGCGAGGTCGTTGGAGAGGAAGGAGAAGGGCGATCGGAAACTGAAGGGCATGGGGGCTCCTAGTCAAAGACGGCGTAGCCGTTCTTCGTGCTCTCTTTCACGCGGTACATGGCTTGATCGGCTTTTTGAATGAGCAGTTCGGGGTCATCCCCGTGCTTGGGGAACCCCGCGATGCCAAAACTGGCTGAGAGGGTAAAGTCGCGGCCGGGCTCCTTTCGGTAATCGTGCTTTTCGACGGCCCTGCGGAGGCGCTCGGCGACCATGGTGCTCGCCTCCAAGTCGGTATTGGGCAGAATGACGGTGAACTCGTCCCCTCCGTACCGGGCTACGATGTCCACGTTGCGGACCCGCTCCCTGAGGATCTGTCCCACGACCTTGAGGGTCTGGCTGCCCACGAGGTGGCCGTAGCGGTCGTTGACGGATTTGAATCCGTCCAGGTCCAGGAAAATCAGCGAAACGGCGTAGCTGTAACGCTTGGCGCGGGTGATTTCCACGGCCAGGGCCTGGTGGAGGTAGCGGGAGTTGTAAAGCTGCGTCAAGTCGTCCACGAGGCTAAGGAGCTTGATCCGCTGGAAGGCGAAGGCGTTTTCCAGAGCGATCCCCACCATCTCGGCGAACATGTAGGTTGTGTCCAGGTCCGCCTCCGTAAATCCCCTTGATCCGCTCTTGTTCATCATCTCGAGGACGCCCAGGGTCTTGCCCCGGCTCCTGAGCGGCACGCACAGGACGGAGCGCGTGGTAAAGCCCGTCATCCGGTCCATCTTGGGGCTGAACAGGGGGTTGCGGGGGGCGTCGTTGACCAGCATGGGGCGGCCCGTCTGGGCCACGGTTCCGGCGATCCCCTCTCCCAGCTTCAGGTTGACCTCCTTGAGGGGTTTGGCGCGGCTCCCCATGGCCTCCGCGAAGGTGAGCTTCTGGCCCGGTTCGTCCAGGAGGAGAAGGCTCCAGGCCTCCGACTGAACGAGCAGCTGAACCCGCTCCATGATGAACGCCGTGAGGGCCTCCGGTTCGAGCATGGAATTGGCGGTCCGGACCACTTCAGCCAGGAGGCGGAGCTGCTCGGATTTGATCCGGAAGGCCTCCTTGAGGCCTTCGAGCTCGTCCGCTCCTTGGGCCGGTTCGCGGCGGGCGGGCGCCTTAGTAGGCGACGGACTGGAAGGCCTTGCGCCAGATTTTTTCGTTGCCTTCATCGTCGAAGGCCCTCACCTGCACGGACTGGGTGCCGACGTCGGAGAATAACACAATTTTGCTGAAAGAGCCGTCGGCGTTCACCGGGATCTCCAGGTCGTTGACGGAGACGGACACGCCCGGATCGGTGGACCCTTGGATGATCACGCCGTCGCCGATGGGTGTGGCGTCCACGGTGAGCTTGAGGTCGCGGGTGATCTTGGGCCGCTGATAGACTTGAAGGATGCGGAACCGGTAGATGGGGGACCAGTAGGCCTTTTCATCGGTTCCGGAGGACCGGATGCGCCAGTAGTAGGTTCCCGCGGGGAGGCCGTCCACCGTGAGGCTGGACCCGGGGACTTCCCGCTCGGGCGTCAGAAGGCTGGAGAAGAGCGGTTTGGCCGAGATCTCAAAGACAGTGGTCTTCGTGGCGCCGCCTTTCCAAGCGAATGCGACGGGGTGCCTGGCGGGGTCGTCCACGCGGATGATCTGCAAATCCTTGGGATAGTCCGCCGCCGGGGGGACGATGAGGGGCTCAGGCGCCGAAAACTGGGACGCGGAGGTGATGATGGACACGCCCGTGGCGCCGGCTCCGACGCTCTGCGTGCGCCCCGCCGCCTCCACCTCGGACGTTCCGGCCAGCACCGAGGTGACGACCTGTCCCGAAGCCTCCTGGGCCACGCCTACGCGGGAGGCGGGGGCTGGACGGATTTTCGTCGTCTCCGTGAGGATGATGCTTTCATCCTTCGCGGTCATGGTTTCGGGGGTTCGGGTCTCAACCCGGCCTTGTTTCAGCGCCACCTCGATGCGGCTTCCGCCATTGGGGTTGCCCGTGAGGGCCTGAATGACCATG
>JAKBES010000344.1 GCA_021833665.1 Acidobacteriota bacterium | reverse complement strand
GGCGCCGGCGCCCACGATGTGGATGCCCAGGATGCGCTTGGTGTCCGCGTCCGCCACGGTTTTCACGAACCCGTCCGTGGCGTCCAGGGTCATGGCCCGCCCGCTGGCGCGGAAGGGGAAGGTGCCCGTCACCACGTTGAACCCCTTGGCCTTGGCCTCCATCTCGCTCAGGCCGGCCCACGCCACTTCGGGGTCCGTATAGACCACCGCGGGGATGACGAGGTTGTCGAAGGCCGAGGGCTCCCCGGCGATGACCTCCGCCGCCACTTTGGCCTCCCTGTACGCCTTGTGGGCGAGGAGCGGCCCGCCCACCACGTCCCCGACGGCGTAGATGCCCGGCACGTTCGTCTCCATGCGGGTGTTGACCTTGATGAAGCCCTTGGCGTCACGTGCTACGCCGGCGGCGTCCAGGCCCAGGCCTTCCACGTTGGGGACCCGGCCCACGGAGACGAGGACCTTGTCCGCGTCGAGAACCGTCTCCTTCTGATCCCGGTCCTGTAGGGTCACTTTGGAGGGCGCGCCCTTTTCGAGGGCGACGGCGCGGTGTCCCAGGTAGAGCTTGATTCCCAGCGCCTTCAGGCGCCGGGTCAGGGCCTCGCGCACTTCCGGGTCGTGCTGGCCCAGAAGCTCGGGGAAGAACTCCACCACGGCCACCTCGGCGCCGAACTTGCGGTAGACGCTGCCCAGCTCCAAGCCCACGTATCCGCCGCCGATGACGACGAGCCTCTGCGGGACCGACTGGAGCGACAGCGCCTCCTTGGACCCGATGACCGTTTCGCCGTCCCAGGGAAATCCCGGAAGGCCGAAGGGGACGGACCCCGTGGCGATGACCGCCTGTTCGAACTGCACCACCTGAACGCCGTCGGGCCCCTGCACCTCCACCTGCCGGTCGCTGATGAAGCGCGCGCGGCCCCGCATCACCTCCGCGCCGTTCTTGGTGCACAGGGTTTTCACTCCCCCCGTGAGGCGCTGGACGATGCCATCCTTCCAGGCGATGAGCTTGGGCAGGTCCAGGGAGACCTTCTCCACGGTGACGCCGAAGTGCTTGCTCGTTTGCGTGTCCGTGAAGAAGTCGGCGGCGTGGATGAGAGCCTTGGAGGGGATGCATCCCTCGTTCAGGCAGATGCCCCCGAGGGCCGGCGCCGATTCCACGAGGATCACGTCCTTCTTGAGCTGGGCGAGGCGGATGGCCGCCAGATAGCCTCCCGGCCCCGACCCGATGACCACCACCTGGCACCCTTTGGCGAACGATCCGACGACCATGGGAATCTCCTGAGAACAGTGTGGGGCAAGTATAACGCACGTGAATCGGGAGCAGGTAGCCGGTAGCGGGGAGCTGAGACACAACTCCCACGGGTCCTGCTCTTTCCGCTTCCTGCTCCCCGCTCCCCGCTTCCGCCGCTACATCCTCGCCATGAGCAGTTCGGGATGTTCGAGCAGCTCCACGAGATCGCGCATGAAGCGCGCCCCCTGGGCGCCGTCGATGATCCGGTGGTCGAAGGTGATGGACACGTTCATGAGCTTGCGGGGCACCACCTGGCCCCCCACGACGGCGGGCTTGTCCTTAATGGCGAAGAGGCCGCAGATGGCCAGTTCGGGCTGATGGATGAGGGGCGTGGCCATGAGCCCGCCGATGGCGCCGATGTTGGTCAACGTGAACGAGGCGCCGCGAAGCTCCTGGAGCGACAGGCGGCGCTCGCGGGCCCGCGCCGCCAGATCGGCCACTTCGCGAGCGAGGGTGACCATGTCCTTCTTGTCCGCGTCTTTCACGACGGGCACGATGAGGCCGTCGGGAGTGTCCACCGCTACGCCGATGTGGTAGTACTTCTTCATCACCAGTTGGCCTTCCGCTTCGAGGAAGGTGGCGTTGAAGAGGGGATGCTCCTTCAGGACCGCCACGGCGGCCTTGATGAAGAGGGGCATGAGGCTGAACCGGGTGGTGCCGTCCTTCTCCACGATGGCTTTGATTCGCGCATAGGCGGCCACGAGGTCCGTCACGTCCGCCTCGTCCACGTGCGTCACGTGGGCCGAGGTGCGGGCGCTGAAGGACATGGCCTGGGCGATGACGTTGCGAAGGTGGGACACGGCCACCTTCTCCACGGGGCCCTCCTCGGCCGTCTCCGCGAGGGGAGCCCGGGTGCGCTCCTGGGGCTGGAACGCCTGAGGCGCGGGCGCTTCGGTTCGCTTAACCGCCCGGTCCACGTCTTCATCGGTGACGCGGCCGTTCTTGCCCGTGGGCACGCACGCGGCGAGGTCCACGCCGAGTTTGCGGGCGTAGGCCCGTGTATGGGGCGTGGCCATGGGCTTCCCTTGGGGTACCTGCGAGGAGGCCTGGGGCGCCGCCGCCTCGGGTGCTGGCGGGGCCGTGGGGCCATCAAATCCCAGGGCAAGGGGCGAGCCCTCCGCCGGCGGGGACGATCCGGCTGGGGACGTCTCACCGGCCTCGCCGAAGGTGGCGAGCACGTCGCCCACGTGAATCGTGTCGCCCTTGGAGGCATGAAGGGCGAGAACGACCCCCGCGCGGGGAGCCGGAAGGTCGACCACGGCCTTGTCCGTCTCCACTTTGACGAAAGGCTGGTCCATGGCGATCGGGTCGCCGGCCTTCACGAGCCAGCCGACGATCACTCCCTCGTGGATACCCTCGCCGACGTCGGGGAACTTGAAGTCCAGTGCCATCAGGGAACCCCTCTCAAGTGGACGGGAGCGGGGAGCAGGTGGCAGGAAGCGGAAGGCTGTTCATCTCGCGTGTCCTTTTCCGCCGCCTGCTCCCAGCTCCCACTCTCAAAACTCCAGCGCCTTCTTCGCCGCGGCGACGACTCGCTCGCGGGTGGGCAAGTAGTGCCCCTCCAGCATGGCATACGGGAAGACCGTGTCGAAACCCGTGACGCGCTGCACGGGTGCCAGGAGGCGCAGCAGGGCCCGCTCGCCGATGAGGGCGGCCACCTCGGCGCCAAAACCCGCCGTGCGGGGGGCCTCGTGTATCACCACCGCGCGGCCGGTCTTGGAGACGGAGCCGATGAGGGCGTCCACATCCAGGGGGACGAGGGAGCGCAGGTCGAGCACCTCGGCGCTCACGCCGTCTCGGGCCAGCATCTCGTGGGCCTCAAGGGCCTGCCTGACCATGGAGCCGTAGCTGATGAGGGAGATGTCCTTCCCCTCCTTCACGACCTTGGCCTGGCCCAGGGGCACCGTGTAGGACTCCCGCGGCACCTCTTCGCGGAAGGCGCGGTAGATCCGCTTGGGCTCCAGAAAGATCACGGGGTCCTCGTCGCGGATGGCCGACAGGAGGAGGCCTTTGGCGTCGTAGGGGTTGGAGGGGACCACCACTTTCAGGCCCGGCGTGTTGACCAGCATGGCCTCGTACGATTCAGAGTGGTGCTCGGGAGGATGAATGCCGCCGCCGTAAGGCATGCGGATCACCATGGGCACCGGGTGGCGTCCGCGTGAGCGGTTCCGGTAGCGGGCGGCGTGGGCGAAAATCTGGTTCACGGCCGGGTACATGAAGCCCATGAACTGGATCTCCGCGATGGGCCTGAATCCGGCCAGGGCCAGCCCGATGGCGGTGCCGACGATGCCGCTCTCGGCT
>JAKBES010000343.1 GCA_021833665.1 Acidobacteriota bacterium | reverse complement strand
CGAATTCACGACGGTAACAGGGATGACAGACGAGATGAGGAGATGACGAGATGAGGAGATGAGGGCGCGGACGGGCCTTCGAAGGCACCGTTCACTCCCCCGTAGCGGCCGATCAAGCCTGCCCTGAGGACTACCCTCGCGGGCTTCCACCGAATGGGATCGGCCGAAAACCACCGGCCCAGCACCGCGTCCCCCGGCCTGCCGGCGCTCGCCCTGCGGACCTCCTTCGCGGTCGCCTCCCGCATGGGGCAGGCCGCCGCCCCTGACACAGGGGTGGTGCATGAACGGCGACGGGAGGGCACGGTGGCCCTCCCCTACGCACCCCCGTTGTGCGAGCCGCCGCCGACGGCGAACCTTCGAAGGCAGCCGTTCACCCTTTTTTGAGGTTTTGGTGCCTCGTCTCTTGGTGGCCGCGTTCTAGACAAATGCGGCTCTGTTTCGTCATACAAAAGGGGTGGGATTATTCTCAGGACTGAATGAACCTTGAGGTCGCGCCTGACGCCGGAGCAGGCGATCGGCGGCCGACGGCGGCGCCTTGTAGGATAGGGGCGATACGTCCACGTGTTTGGGGGGTCACGCATGTTCACTGCCCGCTTCGTGCTCTTTCTTGTTCCCGTGGCGATCTTCTTGCTGTGGCTGGGCCTGCGGACGGCTCTGGGGAACCGGCCGAGCCGTTTCGTCGCGACGACGGTCTTCAGCCTGGTGCTGCTGCTCTACTTCCTGGTGGTCGTGGGCACGGGCATCTTCTGGGTCGCGGCCCAGGAATTACCGGTCTTTGACTGGCACTACCTCCCGGGGTACATCCTGTTGATTATGACCCTCGTCCACGTGGTGCTTCACTGGTCCAGCATCACCGCCTTGCTCCGGCGGAACGCTCCCCAGGTGATCGTGGAGCGCGGAGGCGCGCGGTTTGTTCCGTGGGTCCGCACCGCCGGATACGCCCTTGCCGCGGGAGCAGTAGGCGCGCTGGTCTTTTTCCTCGGCGTGCGTCACGGCTCCCGCACGCTCGCCTTCACCATCCAGGACGTTCAGGGTGGCACGAGCGCCTTGACACGCAAGCTGGCCGCCAAGCCTCTCGTCGCGCCCATCCTGGTTCAGTCGGGCGGGGCGAGCACGACGCTGGCCGAGTATTACCAGGAGGGGAGCTCCTATCCCGCCCGTGCCGCTCTTCCCGGGCTGACCCTCTCGGAACGCCCCCAGGTCTACAAGGAGTACCCCGGACATGCCGAGGTCGCGCTTCCGCCGGCGAGGTCCCAGGGCGGAGGCGCCATCCTCGATGCCTACCAGGCTTGGATCTCCGGGGCCGCGCGTCCCGAGGCAGGCGAATTGACACTCGACCAACTCTCGCTGCTTCTCTACCACGCTCAAGGGATAAGCAAGACCTTACGAGTGCGGGGCCTCGCCTACGACCTGCGAACGGCTCCATCCGCGGGCGCCCTCTATCCGGTGAACGTGTACGTTTTGGTGACGAAGGTCGCCGGCCTCGCGCCCGGCCTTTACTATTACCATCCCAAGCGAGCCGCTCTTCTGCTGGTCAAGGCCGACCCCATGCTGCCCGACCAGCTGCACATGTTGTCCGGCAGTCCAGATCTGTACGACGATGCCCCGGCCACGGTCATCTTCACCGTCACCTTTGGAAGGACGGCGTTCAAGTACAAGGAACGCGCCTACCGCTATGTCGCCATGGACACGGGCCACGCCGCCTACAATCTTGGCGTCTGCGCCGCTTCCCTCGGCTTTCGCGCTCCCATGATCGGCCGGTTCGACGACGGCGCCCTCAATGCGCTGGTGGACGTGGACCCCTCCGTGGAAGCCGGTTTCCTCATCATGCCCATTGGCGGCTCAAAGGGCGTGTCGCCGGAACCCACGTTTCAGAACGACGCCGTGGGAAGGGGAGGGCCATCAAAGGTCACCTTCGTTGGCCTGATCCACGGCGGCACCTCCTTGCGCCTGACCGGGGGCAGCGGGCAGATGCCACGCCATCCTTCGAAGATGGAGGGAGGCCCCAAGGACATCTCTCTCCCCGCGCCGGCTCAAGGAACCTCACTCCTGCCGGCCATTTTCGCCCGGCGGTCAGGACGCGCGTACAGCACGGAGCCCATCAGCCTGGAAGAACTCTCCGCCCTGTGCGCCGCCTCCGCCCAAGCCCAGAAGGATTCGGGCCCCGGGAATCCGCTGCTTGTAAGTTCGGCCCCGCTTACCTTGTACGCCCTGGTCCACAACGTGAAGGACCTCGACCCGGGTGTCTACCGCTACATCCCGGCCACCCACGCCCTCCAGGTGGTGAAGAAAGGCGACGTCTCCAAGGCCTGCCAGCAAGCATGCCTTGAGCAGGAGTTCTGCGGCACGGCGGCGGTGGTCTTCGCCAAGACCGTCACGTGGAGGGACCTATTTTATCCCGACGGCGACCGCGGCTACCGATACGTGAACCTTCATGCGGGGATCATGGGCGAAGGCCTCTACGTTCAGAGCACCGCGCTTAGTCTGGGAGTCTGCGGCGTGGGGGCATTTGAAGACTCGGGCGTCGCCTCCATCCTGGGCGTTGCACCCGGCGAGGAAGTTCCGCTCTATGTAACCGCAGTGGGAAAACCTCGAACACGGGCCACGCCAAACCTCGCGCTCGCCCTCACCAACATGGACTTTGAAGAGGGAGAGAAAGGGCAGTCCCCGCCAGGATGGAGGTTCCCAAAAACGGCTCAAGACAGCGGTTACCGATGGTCGATCACGAATGAGAACCCCTTTCAGGGCAGACAATGTGCCCTCCTTGCCGGACGGAGCACATCTTTCGGGGCCGCCTTCCAGACCATCAATGCCGCTCCCTGCCGGGGGAAACGGGTACGGTTCAAAGCCGCCGTGCGCGCCCACATCTCCGGCGACGGCAATTGGGCGGGCCTCTGGATGCGTGTAGACCTCAAGGGCGGTGGAGTGGGCTTCTTCGACAACATGCAAGACAGGCCGATCACATCACGTAACTGGAAAACGTACACCGTAGAGGGGGATGTGGACGCGGACGCGGAGGCCGTCACCGTCGGCCTGCTCCTCGCGGGAGGGGGCGAAGTCTGGATCGACGCCGGGAAGTTCGAAGTCATAGGTAAGGCGGCCGGAGCAACTCCTTGATTCATGGCGCGCATTTCTCCTGCGGTTGCTCGGGCGCAGCCCATGCAGAGATCTAAGCTCGTGAAGGCTCAGGATAAATAAGGAGGCGAACCTTCCGGCCCGCCCCTATCCTTGCCTTCTCTTCTTGTCTTGAATGAACGTGTCTTTCTCCGTGTCCTCCGTGCCTCCGTGGTGAACTTAGGTAAGTAGGTGAGTAGGTAAGTAAGTGAGTAGGGTGAACGGCTACCTACGAGGAGGCGTCCGTGCCCTCATCTCCTCATCCCCTCATCTCGTCCTTCCTCCGTGCCCTGGTGCCTTGGGTGTCCCGCCGCCCTACCGCTTGGTGAGGGTGACGTCGCCGCTGAAGGTCTTGATCTTGACGCGGGAGCCGCCGGAGCCGGTGGTGAAGCTCAGGCGCTTGCCGGAGTGGTCCTCGGGGCGCGCGGTGCTGTTGTCGCCGAAGGCGCTCCTGAGATCGCCGCTGAAGGTCCCCAGAGAGA
>JAKBES010000342.1 GCA_021833665.1 Acidobacteriota bacterium | reverse complement strand
CACCAAAAGCAGGAGGACGATGAGGAAGGCCACGGGCAGCCGCTTGAAGAGGGCGAGGGTCTGGTTGACGCTGTTGCGCTCCTTCTGCGACAGCTCCATGGCGAAGGAGACCATCTGGGAGCCGTGGGCCCGCACCTCCACCTCCACGGCGGCCTGCTTGGCGGCCCGGTCCGCGGGGGCGTTCTTCTCCATCTCCACGAGGCTTTGGATCAGCGCCTCGTAGCGGTCCAGGTGGTCGCGCATGCGCCGGAGATCGGCGGCGGAGAGCACCTTGAAGACCTCCGCCTCGGAGGAGCCCAGCAGTTTCCGCGCGTTAGCCACGTGCTCCTGCACGTCCTGAAGGTTCGTGCCGTAGAGGAAGTAGTTCTTCTCGAAGCGCCGTGCCTGCTGGATCTCCAGCGTGTAGCGGTCCGCCACCTCCAGGAACTTGAGGCGGACTTCGAGGCGGGAGAGCATGATCCAGGCGGCGGCGGTGACGGCGGCGGCAAGGAGGAAGAACGCCAGGAACCCCAGGGCGAGCCTCGCCCTGATGCCAAAGCTCGGCCTTTGCAGCAGGGCCTTCTCGGCGCTGCTGACCTCGCCCGGCTCGGGCGCGCCCGTGTAGGCCGCCTCGCGCATCACGAGCTCCTTACCCAAATTCCGCGATGGAATTCTCTTGCCATCGGAAACCGGGAGGCTCTGGGATTAAACCGCTTGGCCTTCATGACGGGGAGGGCCATAGGGTCCCCGTCCCGAACCGCCAGCAAAGCCGTCCGGTTCGGGGTCGTGCCCTTCGGGGCCCCGCCCCGCGGGCAAAGCCCGCCGGGGGCCCCACCCCACCCTTGGAGCCTCCTCGCTAGGCTCGGAGGCGGCCCCAATGCCTTGATAGGTGAAACACGATTAGAGAGGCAACGCGCACTCTTCATGGGTTTCCACCTGCCTTGCATGCTCCCATGGCGGGATTGGGGCCTTACGGGCCGATGTCCGCGAAGCCGGAGTCTTTCTCCAGGACCGCCGCGCGCTGCTTGAGGCGCGTGCTGGCCTTGCGGTAGCCCGCTCCGCCGTAGATGACGAGCCAGACGCTCGCCAGGATGAGGGCGCCGTCGAAGAGGCTCCACCAGGAAAGGCCGAAGTACCTGAAGAGGCTGATGCCCAATGTCAGGAAGGCGAGGCCCGTGCGGACGAAGGCGAGGTAGGTCCGCCCCCACGCAAGGTCCGTCCGGTGCAGCGACAGCCGGGTCCGGGTCTTGGCCCTGGTCGTGCGCTGCTCGGCGAAGTCGTTTCGCTCTCGGGCCAGGTCGGTCCGCCGGATGGAGAAGTCCGTCCGCTGCTCGGCCAGCTCGTTGCGCTTGGCGGCCATGTCCGTGCGGGCGGCGGACAGGCGCGTCCTGTCGTCGGCCAAGCCCGTGCGCCGCTGGGCCTGGGCGGTGCGGTCCTCGGCGAGCCGGGTGCGCATCTGCGCTAGGTCCGTCCGCCCCTCGGCGAGGTGGGTGCGGCGCCGGGCCATGTCGGTCCGTCCCACGGCCAGGTCGGTCCGCTGGTTGGCCAGGGCCGTGCGCTCGCGGCCTAGCTCCGTCCGGATGTTGGCGAGTTCCGTGCTGCGCGTGGACAGGCGCGTCTGTTCCCGCGTGAGGGCGGTGCGCTCCTGGGCCATGGCCGTCTGCTTTTCGGTGTGTTTGGCGGTGGACGAGGAGAAGGTCAGCAGGTTGCCGACCCCGTCGTCCATGTGCCGGGAGATCTCGTTGCCCGACTTGGCGAGATCGACCTGCGACTGCTCCGCGTCCACGGCCCTGGTGAGCAGGGATTCGATCCGCTCGAGGGCCTCGCCCGGTTCCGCTCCGCTGCCTTCCCTGGCCATGTGGGGCCTCCTACCCTTGGTCTTAATTCATCAGGTGGTAAATTCCATGCTCGAAGGGCAGCCCGGCTCGTACTCCACGGCCGTCACCCCGGGCACGGCACTCACGATTTCCATGACCCCGGCGAGGGGGGTGTCCTCCAAATAGGGCCCCTCCAGCACCACGGCTCCTCCCCTGGCGCGGGCCCCCACTTCCAGCTCGTGGGTCCGGGGATCGCTCACCAGGGCCGCCTCCACGCGGGTGGCCAGGAACAGGTTCGCCATGGCCTCCATGGACTGGGGCGTGTGCTGGAACTCTTTCTCGCGCAGCGCGCCCACGATCATGTTGCAGATGGCGGGAACGGTGAGCCGGTCCAGGGAGAACCACGCGTCGTAGAGGTGGGGGTCCCTGATGTCGCACCCGTAGACGAACCGGGCCCAGCGGACCCGCTCCTCGTCCTCCTTGAGCACGGCTTCGCTCGCCTCCTCCTTGGACAGGTTGAGGCGCTTCATGGCGTTCTCCACCCGCCGCGCCTTGGTGGTTGTGATGCGAACCCTGAGGCAGCAGGAGAGGTTGGGCAGGAGCAGGTGGCCCGCGTGGCCGTGGTAGACCACGTTGCCCTCGCGCACGAACTCCAGCAGGGCCGACCGCATGAGGATCAGGTAGGACCGGCGCAGCCGGCTGAACTGCTCGTAGGCGCGGGTGGCGTGGTTCAGGCCGTCCACGACCTTCTTGGCCAACTCCCCGCCCTGGGCGTCCACCACGGCCACCAGGTCTTCACGGGAGACGGGGCGGAGGCTGAACTGCTCGGAGAGGCACGCGGCCAGGTCGCGCCCTCCCGACATGGTTCCGCGTGAGATCAAGACGACTGCCATGGGTCACCTGATGCCCGAAGGGGCCGGGTGCGGCGCCGCGCCGCGCGGTTCGCTCTTCAAGGGACGTCGGGCACCGCCGCGTGGGCGACGCCGTGGAAGCCCAGGGAGTCGGCGGCCTTGGCGATGACGTCCCGAAGCTCCTGGGGTTTGAAGGGCTTGGCGATGAAATCGAAGGCGCCCTTGGCCTCCGCCTCCCGGGCCATTTCCACGGTGGCGTAGCCGGTGATCATAATGACCCGGGTCTCCGGGTTGCGCTCCATGACCCGCTCCAGGACCTCGATGCCGTCCATGTCGTCCATGCGGATGTCCGTCACGACGATGTGGAAGGCCTTCTCCTTGAGGCGCTCCAGCGCCGGCCCGGGGGCCTCGAAAATCTCCACGTCGCATCCGATCTTGGCGAGGGCGGGCTGCAAGCGCCTGCCCACGATGGGCTCGTCGTCGAGCACCAGTACGCTCAGTCTCTCGTCCATGTGCGCTCTCCTTGGGAGGCGCCCTTTCGGGGCCTCCTACGGCTCTCCGGCGGTGGTCCTGACGAGCAGCGTGGCGTGGACCCTCCGCCGCTCCAGGGTGGCCTTCACCACGTGATAAAGCACCAGCGCCGCGCCGCCGACGCCCGCCGCGAACAGGATGGCCGTGCTCCCCCCTTTGAGCCAGGGGACCCACGCCTCGCTGAAATTCATTTTGCCCATCTCCCGCAGGTACACGGGCACGGCCACGGCCCGGCTCAACACGGCCAGAAGGATGATGCTGCTCGACACCATCCTCACCAGGACCTCCTTGACCACCTTCGTGCCGTAGGCCCCGATGTAAACCCCCAGGAGGGAACCGATGAGGAGGAGGCAGGAGAGGCGCAGGTCCACGAAGCCCTGGTAGGCGTAGCTAATGGCGCCCCAGGCGCCGCCGAACAT
>JAKBES010000341.1 GCA_021833665.1 Acidobacteriota bacterium | reverse complement strand
CAACGTGGTGGACGCGACTACGGCGCTCAGCGGCGCCAAGTATCAGCTTATTTCCGCCCGCCTCGCCGTCCTTACGGCCCTGGCCACCTGGAACAGGACCACCGGCCTGGACCTGCTGGACGGCCTCACGCCGCCCTCCACGGCCGTTTTCTCCGGCGAATCCAAGGGCGATTCACTCGCCCCCCGCGAAGCGAACTCCATGGGAGAGCCCAAGCCATGACATCATTTAAGAAAGTCGCAGTGGCCCTCGTCGCGTGCAGCCTCCTTCTCGCCGTGGCGTGCAAGCGCGGAAAGGGCCCCGCCCAGGGAGGGACCCTGGTCACGGTGAAGACCATGAATCTGCCCTCCCAGGTCATCGCCACCGGCACCGTGAGCCCGCGCGTGGGAGCCGAGGTGCCCGTGGGGCCGCGCGTGTCAGGTACCCTCGCGAAACTCAACGTGCAGATCGGCAGCGTCGTGAAGAAGGGCCAAGTGCTGGGCATCCTGGAGGAGAAGGACCTGGAAGCCAACGTCATGAAGGCCGAAGCTTCTCTCACGGCCGCCCGGGCCGCCGCCGTCTATGCCAAGGCGAACTACGAGCGGCTCAACGCCCTGCTTCCTAAGGGATACGTCTCCCAGGACGCGGTGGACGCGGCCCGGCAGAACAGCGACTCCACCGTGGCGAACGTGAAGAACGCCCAAGCGGCCGTAGACTACGCCAAGATCCAGCTCTCCTACGGCACCGTCACGGCACCCATTGACGGCATCGTCGAGTCCGTCGCCACCCAGGAAGGCGCCACGGTGGCCGCGAGCTTCAACGCGCCCACGTTCGTCACCCTCATCGATCTCAAGCGCCTCGAGGTGGACGCCTACGTGGACGAGGTGGACATCGGCGGCGTGAAGGTGGGCCAGAAGGCCACGTTCACGGTGGACGCTTACCCCAACAAGATTTTCCACGGCACGGTGGAAGCGATCCACCCCCAGGCCGTTATTCAGGACAACGTGGTCAACTACGACGTCATCATCGGCATCGACGATCCCTTCGAGGGGATCCTCCGCCCCACCATGACCGCCAACGTGACCATCACCCTTAACACCCTCAGCGGCGCTCTCGCCGTGCCCCTGCGCGCGGTGAAGCGAGAGGGCGGCAAGTCCTTCGTCATGGTGCCCAGCGGCAAAGCGATGGTTCAGCGCCCCGTGACCCTGGGCCGCGAATCGGGTGACTACGTTCAGATCAAGGCCGGCCTATCCGAAGGCGACAAAATCTTCGTGCCCGGCAACGCTCAGGGCGCAGAACAGGGAATGTAAGGGCCGAGCCATGATTGAACTTCAGGGCCTCGAAAAGACCTACCACACGGGGGGCGTGGACACGCCCGTCCTTCACGACATCAACGTCTCCATCGAAGAGGGGGAATTCGTGGCCCTCATGGGCCCCTCGGGGACGGGCAAGAGCACGCTCATGAACATCCTGGGCTTGCTGGACCGGCCCACGGGCGGGAAGTACACCTTGGGCGGCGTGGACCTTACGGCCCTCGACGACAACCAGCTCAGCACCATCCGCAACCGGAGGCTGGGCTTCGTCTTCCAGCTCTTCCACCTGCTGCCCCGGGTGAGCGTCCTTCAAAACGTCCTGTTGCCGTTTCTCTACACGGAGCCCTATCCCGCCGACGCGAAGGAACGCGCCATGCAGATCCTCCAGAGCGTGGGCCTCGGGGACAGGATCAATTTCAAGCCCAACACCCTCTCCGGCGGACAGCAGCAGCGGGTGGCCATCGCCCGGGCCCTCATCAACGAACCGGCCTTCATCCTGGCGGACGAGCCCACGGGCAACCTGGATTCGGTGGCCAGCGGCGAGATCCTCGACATCTTCGACGCGATCCACCGAAAGGGGCGCACGATCATCATGGTGACGCACGAACCAGACGTGGCGGCTCGCGCCGAGCGCGTCATCACCCTCAAAGACGGCCGCGTGGCCAGTGATGAGCGGCGGAGGTAGCAAGCCATGACTCCGGCGGAACTCGCCCTCACTTCCACGGCCAAAAAAGCCGCGAAGCCGGCCAGGCATCTCATGAGCCCCACGCGGTTCCTGCGCCTCTCCCGCCACGCCGCGGGAGCGCTATGGGGCCAGAAGGGCAAGGCCTTCCTGATGATGATCGGAACGGCTGTCGGCATCATGCTCCTGACGGCCGTCGTAGGCCTGAGCGCTGGGGTACAGAAGCGCATCGACCAGATCACCGCCTTCTTCGGCCCGCGCTCCGTCATGATCTTCGCGGGGGGCGGTGAATTGCACGGCGCGGGCGGCCGCGCCGAGGCGGGAACCACCCTCAAGCTCCAGGACTACCAGGCCATTCGCGATCAGATCGGCTACGAAGCGGTGGTGACCGCGGGCATCTTCTCCGGGGACGTGGCCATCAAGGCGGGCAACGTGGGCACGCAGACCCACGCCGTCTCCGCGCCCCCCTCCTACTCCGAGGCCTTCGACTGGTACGTGCAGGAGGGCGCCCCCATCGACAGCGACGACGAGCGATCCATGGCCCGCGTGGCGGTCTTTGGAACCACCGCCGCCAAGAACCTCTTCGGCGACGAGGACCCCGTGGGCAAGCGCTTTCTCTTGAACAAAGTGCCCTTCGTGGTGAAGGGCGTTCTCGCCTCCAAGGGCACGAGCGCCATGGGATTCGACCAGGACGACCGGGTCTGGATCCCCCTCTCCACGGGCATGAACCGCGTCTTCCACCAGGACTACATCCGCTTCATCCGCCTCAAGGTGCGCCAGGACTACACCGTCTCCTCCGTGGTCGCCCAGGTGACCGACATCCTGCGCGCGCGGCACCGCATCGTCCCGCCCGAGCAGGACGATTTCCGGACCATCACTCCCGATTTCATCGCCGCGCGCGTGCAGAGCATGGCGCGGACCACGGAGCTGGTGGGCGCCGCGCTGGCCTTCGTAGCGCTGTTGGTGGGCGGCGTGGTGCTCATGAACATCCTCCTGCTCTCCTTGTCCGAGCGCGTCCCGGAGATCGGCCTCAAACGGGCGTTGGGAGCCAGGCAGAGAGACATCTTCACGGAGTTCGTGGCCGAGTCGGTCCTCGTGAGTCTCCTCGGCATGGTGCTGGGCGTCCTGCTGGGCCTCGTCCCCGTACTGGCCATTCCCAAGTTCTTCCCCATGATGCCCATGGCCGTCTCCTGGCAGACCTTCGCCTACGCCGCCCTCTTCTCCACGGGCGTGGGCCTGCTCTTCGGCGTTCAGCCCGCCCGCCGCGCCGCCAAGCTCAACCCCGTGGAGGCGCTCAGATGATTGGGGATTACGGATTTCGGATTTCGGATTTGATGGCAATTGGGCGAGCTTCTTTTTCAATCCCAAATCCCAAATTCCAAATCCGAAATGCCCCTGGAGGTCTTCTCCCATGAACGTGGCCCGCACCCTCGGCATATCGCTTGAAGTTCTCCTGGGCCATCGCCTCCGGACGGTGCTCTCCAGCACGGGCATCGGCATTGGCGTGGCGGCGGTGGTGCTCATGGTGGGGGCGGGCCAGGCCGCGGAGCAGGATGTGGTGGGAAAAGTGAAGAGCATGGGCACCAACCTGATCGTGGTCCAGGCGGGCCGCTTCCGCGCCGAAGGC
>JAKBES010000062.1 GCA_021833665.1 Acidobacteriota bacterium | reverse complement strand
CCGCTCGGGGAGGGTGGATACCCACTGAATGTTTTCGTGGATGGCCATGGCCGGCGTCCGTTTCACGTGATGACGTGGCGGGGAGTGTAGTGGGTGTGCAGGAGGCGGTGGCTGGCCTCGCCCAGGGGCTCGCCGAGGAAGGTGTCGTAGAGGGTCCTGACGCCCTCGTTTCGGTGGGCCACGCGGACCGCCGATCGGGCGTCGATGTCGTAGAGGGCCTTCATGCGCGCCGTTATGGCTCCGGGGTCCACGCCTATGATCTGCCCACCGCCCGCGATGCAGCCGCCGGGGCACGACATGACTTCGATAAAATGCAGGTCGCTTCTCCCCCCCTGGATCTGTTCCAGCAGTGCCCGGGCGTTGCCCAGGCCGCTGGCCACCGCGAGGCCGAGCTCTAGGTCTCCCACCCGAACGCGGGCTTCTTTGATCCCTTCCAGTCCCCTGAACTCCACCGCGTCCAGAACGTCCATCTCCTTGCCCGTGAGGAGGTAGTGGGCGGTTCGGACAGCCGCCTCCATGACCCCTCCCGTGGCCCCGAAGAGCTTCCCCGCCGAGGACCGGCCGCCGAAAGGATCGTCCGCCTTCTCCGGCGGGAGAGCCTCCAGGTCGAGGCCGTGCATGCGGATCAGTTCGGCCAGCTCCCGAGTGGTGAGGACCGCGTCGATGTCGCTCACGCCGTCGTGGATCATCTCCGGGCGTCCCGCCTCGAACTTCTTGGCGGTGCAGGGCATGACGGCCACCGAGTAGATCTTGGCGGGGTCCAGTCCCCGGCTCTCGGCGTAGTGGCTCTTGAGGATGGCGCCGAGCATCTGCTGGGGGCTCTTGCAGGTGGAAAGGTGGCCCGTGAAACCGGGGTAGAACTCTTCCACGAACTTGATCCAGGCCGGGGAGCAGCTGGTCATCATGGGCAGCGTTCCCCTGGACTGGATGCGGTGGACGAGTTCCGAGGCCTCCTCCATCACCGTGAGATCGGCGCTGAAGGCCGTATCGAAGACCCGGTGAAAGCCGAGGCGGCGCAGAGCCGCCACCATCTTGCCGTCCACGTCCCGGCCGGGGGGAAGGCCGAAGGCTTCGGCGAGGGTGACGGAGACGGCAGGGGCGTGCTGGACGACCACCATCATTTCGGGGTTGCGCAGGGCGTCCAAGACTTGCTTCACGTGGCTCTGCTCGTGCAGGGCGCCCGTGGGACACGCCATGACGCACTGCCCGCACAGGACGCAACTGCTCAAGTTCAGGGCCTCGTCAAAGGCGGGGCCCACTTTGGTGGCGCTGCCGCGGCCGATGAAATCGATGGCGCCCACCCCCTGAACCTCCTCGCAAACGCGCACGCACTTGCCGCATAACACGCATTTGGAGGGCTCCCTCGTGAGGGCGGGGCCCGACACGTCCACGCGGCTCGCGCGGCTCAGCCCAGTGAACCGTCGCTGGTGAACGCCCAGCTCCTCGGCGAGCTTCCTCAGCTCGCATGTGCCGTTGCGCACGCAGTAAAGGCAGTCGTCGGGGTGGTTGGAAAGGAGCAGCTCCACGATGGTGTGGCGCGCGCGCACGGCTCGCGGGGAGTGGGTCCGCACCTTCATCCCCTCGTAAACGGGATAGGAACAGCTCGGGATAAGGCCGCGCTGTCCCTCCACCTCCACGACGCACAGGCGGCACGCGCCCGTAGGCGGAAGGCCCTCCATGTGGCACAGGGTGGGCACCCGTACGCCCGCCCTTCGGATGGCCGTGAGCAGTGTCTCTCCTTGGGTGGCCTCCACCGGCCGCTCATTGATTTCTATACGCATGGCGCCAGCTTCCTTTATTGCACCAGGACGGCGCGGCTCTTGCAGACCGTGAGGCAGGTCCCGCAGGCGATGCACTTGTCCTGAATGATGTAATGCGGGCTCTTGGGGGCGCCCATGATGGCATCGGTGGGGCATTTCTTCAGACAGAGAGCGCACCCCTTGCAGGCTTCCGCGTTGATGGAATAGCTGAGAAGCTGAGGACAGACGCGGGCCGGGCAGCGCCTGTCGTAGATGTGGGCCTCATACTCGTCCCTGAACCAGCGCAGGGTGGAGAGGACGGGGTTGGGGGCCGACTGGCCCAGGCCGCAGAGGCTGCTGTCCTTGATGACTTCGGCCAGCTCGTTGAGGGCCATGATGCCCTGGAAGCGCTGGAGCGCATCGGCTCCCTTCTCACCGCGCCGTCCCCGGGTGATGCTCTCCAGCACCTCCAGCATGCGCCGGGTTCCCTCGCGGCACGGGATGCACTTCCCGCAGCTCTCGCGCTGGATGAAGTCCATGAAGAACTTGGCCACGTCCACCATGCAGGTCCCTTCGTCCATGACCACCAGGCCTCCCGAGCCCATCATGGCGCCTACGGCCTTGAGCGATTCGTAGTCGATGGGGATGTCCAGCTGGGAGGAGGGGATGCATCCTCCCGAGGGCCCGCCGATCTGGACGGCCTTGTAGGCCTTGCCTTCGGGGATGCCTCCCCCGACGTTGAAGACGATCTGGCGCAGGGGCGTTCCCATGGCCACCTCCACCAGGCCCGTCCGGTTCACCTTCCCGGAGAGGGCGAAGACCTTGGTCCCTTTGCTGCCCGCGGTGCCCAGGGCGCTGAACCACGCGTCTCCCCGGAGGAGTATGCCCGGCACGTTGGCCAGGGTCTCCACGTTGTTGATGACCGTGGGCTTGCCGAAGAGGCCCTTCTCGGCCGGGTAGGGCGGCCGGGGCCTCGGCATACCCCGTCTTCCCTCGATGCTGTTCATGAGGGCCGTCTCCTCGCCGCACACGAACGCCCCCGCTCCCTGCTTGATCCTGATGTCGAAGTCGAAGGCGCTCCCCAGGACGGCTCGCCCGAGGAATCCCCGCTCCCTGGCCTGATCCACGGCCTTGGCGAGGCGCCGGATGGCCAGGGGATACTCGGCCCGGATGTACACGTATCCCAGGCTGGCCCCGATGGCGTAGCCCGCGAGGGCCATGCCCTCCACGAGCCGGTGCGGATCACCCTCGATGAGGGCCCGGTCCATGAAGGCTCCGGGGTCACCCTCGTCGGCGTTGCAGATGAGGTACTTTTGGGAGGCGGCTTGGGCGCGGGCCACGTGCCATTTGCGTCCCGTCGGAAATCCGCCGCCGCCGCGGCCCCGCAATCCGCTTCGTTCCACGCGGTCGCACACCTGGGCTGGCTTGAGGGTTCGAAGGGTCTGGTGGAGGGCGCTGTATCCCCCCCGGGCGATGGTTTCGTCGAGGCTCGACGGGTCCACCAGGCCGCAGTTGGCCAGGACCCACCGTGTCTGGGGTGCGAAGAAGGGGTTGTCGTGGAGCCAGGGAACTTTGGGCCACGGATCCAGCCCATCCCCGCTGAATTGTCCCACCAAGGAAGGGGTCTTGACCTGCCCCGCCCACACGCCGTCTAAAAGGGGCGCGGCCTTTTCTTCCGTGACGGCCCGGAAGCTAAGGCGGGTGCGGCCGGGAAGCTGGACGTCGACCAAGGGTTCGTCCGAGCAGAGGCCGATGCATCCCACCTCGACGAGATCCGCTTCGATGTGCCGGGCTTTGAGGTGACCCCGGATGGCCTGGAGGGTCCTTCCGGCGCCGGCACCCAGACCGCAGGTGCCGGTTCCGACAAAAATCGCGGGCCGCACGAGGCGTTCCCGCCGCAGAAGAGCGATGCGCTCGTTCAGGACGGCGCCCGGCGGCGTGTTTCCCCCGGACAGATAGGATGCCAGTTCGGTGATGGGCCGCGGGGGCGGCTCCCAACAGGGCGGAGCGTTTGGACGTTCAGGTGCCTGGGTCATGGGCCGTCCCCCGTTTTCGAAACGTATCCAGGAGCCTTCGCAGTCCCTCCGGTGTCATGCCCGCGAAGAATTCGCCGTTGACGCACACCACCGGCGCCAGACCGCACGCGCCCAAGCAGGCGACGGTCTCAAGGCTGAAGAGGCCGTCCTTGGTGGTGCCGCCTGGGCGGATGGCCAGGAGGCGCTGGACCGACTCCAGGGTCCCTAGGGAACCCTTCACGTGGCAGGCCGTACCTCGGCACACCTGGATGTGATAGGTGCCCAGGGGCTGAAACCGGAACTGGTTGTAGAAGGTGGCCACGCCGTAGACCTTGCTGGCCGGCAATCCCAGGTGGCGGCCGATGGCCGTGATGGCTCCTCGCGACAGGAAGCCCTGCGCCTCCTGCACCTGCTGTAGCACAGGGATCAGCGCGTCTCGGCCCGCATGTGGGTGTTCGTTGAGGATAACTTGAAGCGTCGGCATAGGGGTGCCTCGCGTCCCGCACCCGCGCCGCCCGAGTCCGTCATGGGACGGTAGCCCAAGCCGAAAAACGATCCTTCAGACAGGGTTGGGTGTGGGGGAAAAGCCAAGGTGAGTGGTTGCATCGTCGGACTCCAACAGGCTCCGCGCCTGCCAGGAATGAATGTGGGGCAGCCTGCTGAGAGTGTCACGTCCTCCGCGCCTAACGAACCCGCCTGTGCGCAACCTGACCCACTCTTGGCCCGCGCGGCCCGAAAATCTGCCTAAGCGGCGTCATGAGGCCGGATCTGGGGTTCATATACCCCAACGCTAGCAGGAACGGCATTCGCGCTTGGTTTTAGCCGCCCGCGCTGGCCACTGATCCAAGTGGAGGCGGGTGAAGGCACCCGAATCGGTCCGATAGGCGACCTCAGGGCTGGGTGAGGGCGGTCCTCTTGAGGGTGAAGTCGCCGGGGCGTGCCGCGGGCACAAGGGCCCAGCCGTCCTTCAGGTCCAGCGTCCAGCCGTCGCCCTTGAGGGGCCGGGCCTTGGTGTCCTTGGGAGCTGGAACCTGAGCGCCCGTGATCATGGCATCTTTGAGCAGCATCAGCGCTCCCTGGGTGGCTTCCATGACGCCCCACGCGGCGGAGATCCTGAGGTAAGGATACACGGTGCCGTAGCCCGCCAGGGGAACCTGGTCGGTGGGGTTGAAGGCGTAGTTGAAGCCTTCGGCGATGGGTAGCACGAGGACGGGGCCCTCCACGAAGCGCGCGCGGTAGGCGGCGAGCTGGCTGGCCTTTTGGGCCGCGAGCTTATCCTCCGAGATCATGAGTTCCTTGGAGCCGTAGGCCGGGGCCCTGGCCGCCGCGGCGGTCTTCAGGCCGGCGGGAAGCGTTTCTCCGCAGGCTGCACTCAGGAGGGCGCCCAGGTCGGCGGTGGACGTGAGCCCTTTGCGCCACGCCGGGGTGAAGTCGTCCAGGAGCAGGCCGTAGGCCGGCCCCGTCACGTAGGCGAAGGAACGCACGAAGGTGCTCATGGATGGCGCGCCCGTCAGGCGGGCGGCGGCGTAGGCGGCCGCGTCCCTGGGCGTCTTGGCGCAAAGCACGATGCCCGTGTATTCGGGCAGGCCCTCGTGGATCTCAAGGGCGTTTTCCGCCGCGGCGGCGTGCTCAAAGAGGGACCGGCGGAAGGAGCGGAACACGAGGGCGTCCTGGATGGCCTTCTTGCGGGCCGCGCCCTGAGACATGAGGGCCGACCTGAGGGCGCGCCATTCGAGCTGGAGCCACACGCGCCCGTCGCGGGTGTCCAGATGGTCGCAGGACGGATCCGGGCCGCCCAGGCCCAGCTCATTCTGAATGCGGTGGAACGACTCGTGGATCATGATCTTGTCGCGCTCGAAGGCGTCGTCAGGGAGAGGCCAGCGGAGCATGGTCCAGGTGATCCCCGCCCATCGCATGGCCGTGTTGGAGGTGTTCTCTTCGCTCGGCAGGGTACCCACGAAGACCTCACCCTGCGATTTGAGGAGATTTTGGTAATCGGGCCGGTTCGCAACTACCTTCCGCGTGTTGTCGTCCACGAAGAGCATGGCTCCGTACAGGGGGGCGCCCCAAAGCTTTCCTCCGTCCTTGTCCGAGATGGATTTGGCTTCTGCGAAGTACCGGCCCGCAAGGACGGGATCGATGGCGCTCTTGGCAGGAGGCGCCGGCTGGGCTCCGAGGGCGGCGGAGGCCAGTAGGAGTGCTGCGCACGCGCCGAGGATGAGGGCTCTGGGAAGGGCGCGGGCTCTCCCGGGTTCGGCGTGGGATCCCGCGGCCAAGGCGAAGGTGTTGCCGACGGTTGGTGCTGTGTGCAAGGCCGTTTGAGACACGTTTCACCTCACGTCACGAGAGGGACCGGTTTCGTCCGCGCGCCTCGATAGACCTCAAGGGCCGCGGGGAAGGGTGCGAGGGCGCGCTCGAAGATGCCCAGGGAGTAGGCGATGGTGAGGCCGTAGTTGGTGATGGGCACCCCTTGGTGGCGGCAGCGGAGGATGCGGGAGAGCATCTCCTTTCGGTTGCCCATGCAGTTGCCGCAGTGGATGACGAGGGCGTAGGGTGACAGGTCTTGCGGGAAGTCGTGGCCGCGTACGGTCTGGAATTCCAGCCGCGCCCCCGTGTGCTCCTCCAGCCACCGGGGGATCTTGACGCGGGCGATGTCCTCACCGATGGGATGGTGGGTGCACGCCTCCGCCACAAGGATGTTATCTCCGCTGGAGAGTCCGTCGATAGCGAGGGTGCCTCGGACCTGCTCGGCGAGGTCACCCTGAAACCGGGCGAAGAGGATGGAGAAGGACGTCATGGGCACGGACGAAGGCGTGTCGGCTGCTACCTTGAGGAAAGCCTGAGAATCGGTCACCACCAGGGCGGGAGGCCTCCTGAGGTTTGCCAGGGCGCGCCTCAGATCCCCCTCCTTTGCAACGACGGAAATGGCGTCGTGGTCCAGCAGGTCCCGGATGGTCTGGACCTGTGGAAGGATGAGCCGTCCCTTGGGTGCCTCCTTGTCGATGGGCACCACCAGGACGGCCGTCTCGCCCGGTCCCACGAGGTCGGCCAAGATGGTTCTCGACTCGAAGAAGTCGGCGGGGGCGGCGCCGATCATGGCCTGACGGAGGTCCTGAAGGCCCGTTCCCGCGGGGGCCGCCGTTACCACCACCTGAACTCCCAGCCCTTCGAGCCGGGGGATGAGGGACGTCTCCGGCGAACCCAGATCGCACTTGTTGAGGACCACGATGGTGGCGATGCCGAGCGCCCGCAGCTCCGTCAGGAGGGCTTCCTCAAAGGCTCCCCACGCCTTCGCCTCGCTCACCAGGAGGGCGAGGTCCGTCCGGTCCAGGACCTTCCGCGTTTTCTGGACGCGCGCTTCGCCCAGGGCCCCCTCGTCATCAATGCCCGCCGTGTCGATGAAGAGAACAGGGCCCACGGGAAGGAGCTCCATGGGCTTCTCCACGGGGTCCGTCGTCGTGCCCGCCTGGGCCGAGACGATGGAGACCTCCTGGCTCGTGATGGCGTTCAGGAGGCTGGATTTCCCCACGTTGCGCCGCCCGAAAATCCCGATGTGCAGGCGCATGTTCCTGGGCGTGGACTGCATCAGTTCATCCCTCGACTCTCAACCCTCAACTTTCAACAAAACACATCTCTCTTGCCGTCCTTGACCTTGCGGATCATGGCCCTGGCTCGTTCCGCCGTGGCGGCCTCCATGGCATCGAGCTGGCCCTCTATGGCGTCCTCTCCCGCGCGCTTGGCTTCGGGTGTGGCGTAGTCCTCCAGGTACTCCTGGAACGTGGACAGAGCGTTGGGGCCGCAGTGGTCCTTGATGGCGCCCGGTTTGGCCAGGTCCATGAAGTCGCGTCCCGTCCGCCCCAGCCGGTAGCACGCGGTGCAGAACGAGGGGATGTAGCCCAGCTCCGCGACGTCGCGGATGACTTCCACGAGGTGGCGGTTGTCTCCGAGCGAGAACTGCGCCTCGTCGTCCTTCTGGTCCGTCGTGTATCCGCCGGGATTGGTGCGGCTCCCCGCGGAGATCTGGGAGACGCCCAGGGCAAAGGTCTCCTGGCGCATCTTCGCCGTCTCGCGGGTGGACATGATGATGCCGGTGTAAGGGACGGCCAGCCGCAAGATGGCCACGATCTTGCGGAAATCCACGTCGGACACGGGTTTGGGTGGATGGCTCGCCATGAGGGACCCGGAGGCCGGTTCGAGGCGGGGGACGGAGATGGTGTGCGGGCCCACGCCGAAGCGGGCCTCCAGATGCCGAATGTGCGCCATGAGGGCGAGGACATCGAAGCGCCAGTCGGCCAGGCCGAAGAGGACGCCGATGCCCACGTCGTCGATGCCCGCCTCCACGGCCCGGTCCATGGCCGTGACGCGCCAGTCGTAGTCCGTCTTGCGGCCCTTGAGGTGGACCTTGGAGTAGGTCTCGCGGTGGTAGGTCTCCTGAAAGAGCTGGTAGGTGCCGATTTTTTCCGCCTTGAGCCGCCGGAATTCATCCAGGGACAGGGGGGCCACGTTCACGTTGACGCGGCGGATTTCTCCCCGGCCCTCTTTCACGGAGTACACCGTGCGGATGGAGTTCAGCACGTAGTCAAACCCCTCGCGCGGGTAAGATTCTCCGGCCACGAGGAGGATCCTCTTGTGGCCCTCGGCGATGAGGTGCCGCACCTCGCGGGCGATCTCCTCCTGGGTCAGGGCCCGGCGCTTCACCTCCGCGTTGCGGGCCCGGAAAGCGCAGTAAAGGCACTCGTTGGAGCACAGGTTGGAGATGTACAGCGGCGCGAAAAGCACGAGGCGCCGGCCGTAGATCTCCTCCTTGACTCGGCGGGCCGCGGCGAACATTTCGCCCAGCAGGCCGGGGTCGCTCACGTCCATGAGCGCGGCGAGCTCAGCGGCGTCCAGACCGCCCAGAGCGAGGGCTTTGGCCAGGACGTCGCGGATGCGCGCGGCGTCGCAGGGCCCTCGGGAGGAGAGCGTCTGTTCGATGGCCGCTTCGTCGATGAAGGGTGCTTCATTCATGGTGGCCATGGTCCGATCCTTTGCAGAGGGTGGTCAGCCGCCCGTCAGGGGCTGGGGGATCTCGAAGGTGAAGCGGGCCCAGCGGCCCGGCTCCGAGTCGGCCCAGATTTTTCCGCCGTGGTGGTTCACGATCCACCAGGTGGTGTAAAGGCCCACGCCCGAGCCCTTGCGGGAAGCCAGTTCGCGTGAGGGGATGCGGGAGAACTTTCGGAACAGGAGCGTCCGTTCGTGCTCCTGGAACCCCGGGCCTTCGTTGGTGACGCTGACGCGCAGGGCGGGATGGGCTTCCACGGAAAGCTCGACGGTGCCGCCGGCTTTGCCGTACTTGGCGGCGTTGCCCAAGAGGTTGACCAGGACGATCGTCATGAGGGCCGGATCGCACTCCGCCTCCAGGCGTCCCTCGGGCACGTGGCTGACGAGCTTCATGGCGTTCTCATCCAGCTGAGGCTGGATCATGTCCAGGGCCGGGAGGATCACCTGATCCATGACCTTGACGCCCTTCTGGGGCCTCACCTGGAGGTGCCCTTGTTCGAGGCGGGCCAGATCCAGGTATTCTCTCACCAGCTCCAGGAGGAACTCGGCCTTCCGGACCATCTTGGCGACCATCTTCCGCCGCGTGTCGTTCATGGGGCCCAGGTACCCGCCCTCCAGCACTTTGCCTTCGGAAATGATGGAGGCGAGCGGGTTTTTCAGTTCGTGGCTCACGAAGCCCAAAAGTTCCATGTAGGCTCGCTTGGAAGACTCCACCTGGCCCATGCGGTAGGCCCTTTCCACGGCGCGGCCCAGGCGCTGGGCCACCTTCAGTTCGAGGAGAACCTCCCGCTGCGAGTAGGCGTTGGGGCGGCGCGAGCTGAAAAACAGGAAGCCGAGGGGCCGGCCGTCGACCGCGAGGGGGCACGTGAGGTTCGAACGGATCCCTTCCCGCAGGAGGCGCTGGGTGGCATCGCTGTGGGGGTGGGCCCTGGCGTAGAGGGCCAGGTCGCCGATGATGCGGGGGCGGCCCGATTGCAAGACGCGTTCGAGGGAGCTGCCCAGGAGGTCCGCGGCGTACCCGTTCTGGAGGCGGAGGGGCCCGTAGTTGGCGATGGCCACGCGCGCTTCCACGCGGCTGTCATCGTCGGAGAGGAACGCCAGGCCGATGCGGTCGCAGGGGATCATGGCCTGGATGCGGTCGAAGATGGCCTGGAGGATCTCTTCGAGGGAGTTGCCCTCGGCGGCCTTGAGGTTGATGTGGGCGAGGGCCTCCTCCTCGGCGGCCGAGAACCCGGTCGCGACCCCTTCGGGCTGAGGAAAATCCACCAGGATGGGGCCGCTGGGCGGTTCCATGGACATGGGCGTACGGGCTCCCTTCCAGGGCCCAGGGTACTCTCACCGGCGGCCGGCCACAACGCGCGGGGACGGGCCGATGGGTCCGCCCCCGCCAGAGGGTCAGTAGATGTACTTCCCCCTCGGCGTGTAGCCCGTGTGGAGGAGCCTGTGGCTTACGTGGCCGCAGGGGCCGTCCGTAAGGAACTTGGCGTAGAGCTCCAGAACGGCCGGGTTCTCGTGGGATTTGCGCACGGGGTAGGCCTCATCCTCCGCGTAGATGGCCTTGGCCCTGGCCGCGCGGATCTCCCGGCTGGTGGGGATGGGCTGGCCGCCTCCGCCGATGCACCCGCCGGGGCAGCCCATGAACTCGATGAAGTGGCACTCGGTGAACTTGCCCCCCGCCTTGATGTCCTCCAGGACCTTCTTCGCGTTGGCCGTGCCGTGCGCCACGGCCACCTTCAGGGTGGCGCCCCTCAGCCAGTTCCAATCCGTGAAAAGGCCTTTGAGGATAGGGGGGACGGGCCCCACGGCCTGAAGGGGCAGCTCGGCGTATTTGACGCCGTCAAACCCTCGCACGGGCAGGACGCGGGCGTGGCTGAAGAGGTTCTCCACCTTCACGCCGCACACGAGCTCGATGACGGTGCGCAGGGCCGCCTCCATGACGCCGCCCGTGGCGCCGAAAATCACGCCCGATCCCGTGGCGCCGCCGAAGGGGGCGTCAAACTCGCTCTTGGGCATGTGGAGGAGGTCGATGCCCGCCTCCTTGATCATGGCCGCCGCCTCGCGCGTCGTGAGGCCGTAATCCACGTCCTTGAAGCCCGAGTCGCACATCTCGGGGCGGTTGCACTCGAACTTTTTGGCGGAGCAGGGCATGAGGGCCACGGTGACGATGTCCGCGGGATCGATGCCGTGAAGCTTGGCGTAATACGTCTTGATGACCGCCCCGAACATCTGCTGGGGGCTCTTGGCGGAGGAGAGGTTGGGGATCATCTCGGGGTAGAAGTGCTCGAGATACTTGACCCAGCCCGGCGAGCAGGACGTGAACTGCGGCAGGACGGCCTCGGGCTTCTTGTCCACGAGGGCGTCGCGCAGGCGCAGGAGCAGCTCCGTGCCCTCCTCGATGATGGTGAGGTCCGCCGTGAAGTTGGTGTCGAAAACCCGGTCGAAGCCGCACTGCTTGAGGGCCGTGTTGAGCTCGAAGGTGAGGGCCGTGCCAGCGGGCAGGCCGAAGCACTCGCCGATGGCCGCGCGGGGGCTAGGCGCCGTCTGGATGACCACGTGCTTCCTGGGATCGTCGATGGCCGCCCACACTTCGTCCGTGGGATCGTTGGCCGCCAGGGCGCTCGTGGGGCAGCGGTTGATGCACTGTCCGCAGTTGATGCACACCACGTCCGACAGGGGCTTGTCCATGAACGTCGAGATGGTGGTGGCCGCGCCGCGGTTCACGGCTTCGAGAACGCCCACCTCCTGGAGGTCGATGCACGTGCGGACGCAGCGCCGGCACAGGATGCATTTGTTCATGTCTCTTACGACCGCGTAGCTGGAGGCGTCCTTCGAGACCTTCGGCTTGTCCGGGTGGCCGAAGCGGAAGGAATCCACCCCGTACTCGTCGGCCAGGGCCTGAAGCTCGCAGTTCTGATTGCGCCAGCAGGCGTAGCATTCGCCGTAATGGTTGGCGAGCATGAGATCCAGGATGTGGCGGCGCGCCTGGCGCACCTTGCGGGTGTGCGTGCTGACGGTGATGGGCTGGGTGACGGGGTAGGCGCAGGAGGCCTGGAGCGTCCTCATGCCCTCCACCTCCACCACGCAGATCCTGCACACGCCAGCGATGCAGAGGTCGTCGTGCTGGCAGAGGGTGGGGATGTGGATGTTGGACATGCGGGCCGCTTCCAGGATGGTGGTCCCGAAAGGAACCTTGAGGTCCAGGCCGTCGATCTTGACCGTGACCTGGGAACCTATGCCCGCGCTGCCCGGAGCCACGGTGTGGGGCCTCTGGCTCACGGGGGCCCGGGAGCCGCCGCCTTGCGGTGTTCGGGTTTGGTCTGCCATGGTCTTCTCCCTCAGGCGGGCACGGGCCGGCCCAGGATCTCGTTCTCGAAATGGGTCACGATGGAGAGAAAGGCGTTGGAGCTGCTCTGGCCCAGCCCGCACTTGGAGGAGATCTGCATGGTCTCGCCCAGGGCCTTGAGCTCGTTCAGGTGCGTCATAGAACATCGGCCCTTCTCGATCATCTCCACGCCCTCCAGGAGGGCCACATTGCCGTAGCGGCAGGGTGTGCACTGGCCGCAGGACTCTTCTACGAAGAACTCCATGAAGTTGCGCGCCACCTTGAGCATGTCGCGTCCAGGCCCGAAGACGATGATGGAGCCCCCCGTGGGGATGTCCTCAAAGGCCAGGGTCCGCTCGAACTGTTTGGCTGGGACGCAGTGGCCCGAGGCGCCGCCCACCTGTACCGCCTTGGCCTCTTCGCCGCCTACCACCTTGAGGAGCTGGGCGATGGTGATGCCCATGGGGAACTCGTACACGCCCGGGCTTTGGCAGTCGCCGGAGACGGAGAAGAGCTTGGAGCCCGTGGATTTGTCCGTGCCGATGGCCTTGAACCACTCGGCCCCCTTGGCCAGGACCGACGCGGCCAGGGCCAAGGTCTCCACGTTATTCACGATGGTGGGCTGGCCCAGGTAGCCCGTGTCCACGGGGAAGGGTGGGCGGTTGCGCGGCTCGCCGCGGTGGCCCTCGAGGGATTCGATGAGGGCCGTCTCCTCGCCGCACACGTAGGCCCCCGAACCCAGCCTGATCTCCACATCGAAGTCGAAACCCTGGCGCCCGAGGATGGCGCTTCCCAGGAGGCCCTCCTCTCGGCGGCGCGCCAGGTTCGCCTCCAGCGGGGCAAGGAGGTAGCGGTATTCTCCGCGGAGATAGACGATGCCCTGGCGGGCGCCGATGGCCAGACCGGCGATGGTCATGCCCTCGAACACAAGATCGGCGTAATCGCTCAAAAGGACGCGGTCCTTGAACGTGCCCGGCTCGCCCTCGTCGGCGTTGCACACCACGAATTTGCGCTGGCCGAGGGCGGCGGCCGCGAGATTCCACTTCACGCCCGTAGGAAAGCCCGCTCCGCCGCGGCCCTTGAGCCCGGAGGCCCGGACCTCGGAAATGATCTCCGAGCGGCTCATGGCCAGGGCCTTCTTGAGGCCTTCACCGGCGGTGACGCCGCCGAAAAGGATGGGGCCCCGGGTCTTCACGTTGATGACGTGGGAGTTCATGTCAGTGCCCTCCCTTCGGCGCGGGGTGCACGCTGAAGCTGCGGCGGCACCCTTCCAGAACGTCGTGGACCTTCTCGAAAGTGACGGCGGTGAAGACCTGGTCGTTCACGAGCATGGCGGGCCCCTGGTCGCACATTCCCAGGCAGTTGGCCCACTCGAGGGTGAACATGCCGTCGGCCGTGGTCTGGCCGAAGCTGATTCCAAGCTCGTTCTCCATCTGCCGGGCCACCTTGTCCTTCTCGCGCATGTCGCAGGAGATGGTCCTGCAGAGCCGGATCACGAACTTGCCCTCCTTGCCCGCTTTGAGGAACGCGTAGAAGGTCACGACGCTGTAAACCTCCACGGGGTGGACATCCAGGAGGGCCGCCACCTCCTGCATGGCGAACTCGGAGATCTGGTGGTGTCGCTCCTGCAGCGCCTGAAGGATGGGCATGAGGGCACCGCGGTCGCGGCCGTGGCGGCCGGCCAGTTCCGCGATCTCCGCCGTGAGGTTTTGCTGTTCGGTTGCGATCATGTCATGACTCCCGTGAGGAAGAGAAAGTAAGTTAAAAGCAAAAAGTGAAAAGCAAAACGTGAGACGCAGGCGGTGAACGGTGAAAAGCAAACGGGGACTGGCTCGTCCGGCTCACGGTGTTCCCCTTACGTCTCGCGGTTCGAGGCCAGAAGGGCCGCCACCTTGGCGACCAGCGCGGCGGGCTCGATGGGTTTCTCCTGGAAGTCGTCCACCGGCAGCACGTCGTCATGGCGTCCGTAGGCCTGTCCCACCACCTTGCTCAGGCTGGTGAGCATGAGGATGGGGCCGGAAAATCCCATCTTGCGTAAGTCCACCGCCATGGCGATGCCGTCGTCCGGCTCCTGCATCATCACGTCCAGGATGATGAGGTCCGGCCGCGCCGCCTTGACGGCGGCCATACCTTCCTCACGGTTGTACGCGGCGGCCACGGAGTGTCCCGCGCTGGCCAGCACGATAGTGCCCGCCTCCACGATGTCCGGATCATCGTCCACGAAGAGGATGTTTGCCATTGGGAACTCCCTTATAGATGCTCCCGCCTTTCGTGTGGGGTTGGCGGGAGGTTTCCCCCGAGGCCTCATTCTGGCCCTCGCGCAGGTGAGATACCCGAAGCTCGACCTGCTTGATCCAGGAAGTGGGGTAAATGCCCCATCCGCAAGAACCGGAAATGATTTGCATGATTTGCCCGGATCGTGAGAGGGCCTGGGAGACTGACCTGACTAACAGGCGCGAAGGGGGCAATTGCCCCATCTGACGTAAGAACGGGGAAATCCTGGCGGTTGCACCGCGCTCGCCGGGTTCGTTCTCCCATCACCCCGCTGCGCGTGCCACGAAAAAAGGCTCCCCGCCGTGGCGGGGAGCCTGGGTACCGCAGGGTCGCGAGCGACGTTTTACATGCTCTTGAGCATGGTGTCCACTTCGTCGCAGGTCTTCTTGACGCCGACCACCGACTTGGCGAGCGCGTCCTTCTCTTCGCTGGTCAGGTCGAGCTCGATGATCTTCTCGACGCCGTTCTTGCCGACGATCGCGGGCACGCCGACGAAGAGCCCCTTCACGCCGTATTCGCCTTCGAGCTTGGCGCAGATCGGAAGGATCTTGCGCTTGTCGAAGATGACCGCCTCGGCCATCTCGAGCGCCGACCAGGCCGGTGACACAAAGGCCGAGCCGAAG
>JAKBES010000061.1 GCA_021833665.1 Acidobacteriota bacterium | reverse complement strand
CGTGCTAGACTGGTCCTTCGGCGCGGGGTGGAGCAGTCCGGTAGCTCGTTGGGCTCATAACCCAAAGGTCGCAGGTTCAAATCCTGCCCCCGCTACCAAACAGAAAACCCAGGGAACCTAATGGTGACCTGGGTTTTCTTCTGTTTGGTCGCTTAAATAGAAATAATCCAAAGCGGCCCAAAATGGCTCGAATAGCGTGAATTGAACCCGAAAAATGGCCTAGAAAGTAACACAACCGGTAACACGAGGGACCTACGCTGGCGGCATCAGTCAATGACTGTCTATCTATCCGACTCTGAATTTTTCAGCACCCCTACTTTTTCAGGAAAACTGTCCGGGCCAAGTGAAATGGCCCTCGGCAAATTCCGGAGATAGGATTAGGAGCGCTACCCACGGCTTCCAAATTCTCGAGAGCCCTACGACAAGCCGGCAACTACAGCCCCAGACGAGGTACTGCCTTGGCCGCAATTCACGACTTGATCCGACAGATCGCCGAACCCGCCCTTCGAGACCGCTTGTTGCAGGAATGGGAGGTGGCCACCAAGGAGAAGAAGTTCGGCCTGGTTTTTGAGAACCACTTGCCAGAATGCCTTCCGATCTGGTCGACGAAGCCACGCCGAAATGACCGGGTCGCCCTGAAGTCCGGTGCCTTGAACGATCTGTGGGTGGTCCGGAAGATCCAAGACGGACAAGCGACCTGCGAAAGGCCGGACAGAAAGGGAGAGACGGCCCAGTTCACCGTCGAGGACCTACTGGTGGTCCGTCCTTTCGGGGACCCGATCTTTCCGACCTTGGTGCCCATGGGCCATGTCCAGAACGGCCCTGCCGATGCCCCCTGGCACACCCTGATCGAGGCGGACAACTACCATGCCCTGCAGCTACTTGACTACCTTTACGCCGGTCAAGTGGACTGCATATACATCGACCCGCCATACAACACTGGCGCGCGAGACTGGAAGTACAACAACGACTACGTGGACGGAAACGATGGCTGGCGCCACTCCAAATGGCTGGCCTTCATGGAGAAGCGCATTAAGCTCGCAAAGAGGTTGTTAAATCCAAAAAATGGCGCATTAATAATTACTATTGATGAAAAGGAATACTTGCACCTTGGAATGCTACTTGAGCAGACATTTCCAGATGCACGAATTCAAATGATCAGCTCGTTGATAAACCCTGCAATAGTTGCACGAGCTGGAGGTTTTGGCAGAAGTGACGAATACATCTTTGTAGTATTGTTTGGCGACGCAATGCCAGAAAGGCTGCGCCTAAGTCGTGAATGGGTTTCAAGCAAAGGCCGAACCCATACCGGCAATGTACGGTGGGACCTTCTTCGTAGATCTGGAACGAATGCCGAAAGAAGTCATTCTCCAGGATGCTTTTATCCAATATATGTAGACCCAAAGACAAAACAAATTAAAAAAATAGGTAGCCCATTACCCCCGAATAAATCTGTGGCCAAAGCAATACCGGGTCTCATCCCTGTATTGCCAATTCGAAAGAATAAAACTGAAGGCAACTGGCAGTGGTCACCTGAAACCCTTGAAGAACGAAAAGCGATGGGGCGCGTAAGGGTTGGAGGCAACGCAACTCGCGGATTTACTATTTACATTTTAAAAGATGGTGAATTTGCAAAAATTCAACGGGGTGAATTTCAGGAATGTGGGTATGCCGAAGATGGATCAATACTCACCGAAAATAATGACGCGTCATATGTTCTCGCCATCCCAGGGAGTCAATGGCGCATTGCGAGTCATGATGCCACTCAGTACGGATCTCGCATTTTGAGTGATGTGATTCCAGGTCGTCGGTTTCCTTTTCCAAAAAGTATTTACGCAGTACGAGACACTCTTCGCTTTTTTGTAGAAAAGAATCCGAATGCCATTATTTTGGATTTCTTTGCGGGCAGTGGAACAACATTAAATGCAGTGAATTTATTAAATGCATCTGATGGTGGACAACGGCGATGCATCATGGTCACCAATAACGAAGTCTCCGCCGAGGAGTCCGAAGATTTACATAATCAAGGCCTGCAACCAGGGTCTGATCCTTGGGAGTCCAAGGGCATTTGCCGTTCTATTACGTGGCCACGTTCCAAGTTCACTATTTTGGGACATCGTGACGACGGTAGCCCCCTTTCTGGTGAATACCTCTCAGGTAAAATCATCGAGGAAGAAGGGGAGAGAAATTATAGGCAAATCGGATTCGTCGACCCATCCGATTTGGATTCGGTGGGGAAGAAGAAGCAGGTGGTCGCCCTCATTGATGGATTGCCCCAGACGCTGGTGACTGGGGAATGCCCCTTCATCGTGTCCGAAGAGCACAAAGCCAGCATTCTGTTCAACCCCGATGCCGCGGATGATTGGCTGGAGGCCCTGGAAGACCAGGACCACATCACGGATGTGTACATCGTGACTCCGGTAAAACGGAACTTCGATGCCCTGAAGGCCAAGGCGAATGAAATCCTGGGCCCCCTGATTGCCCCCGAGGAAGAAAAGCGGCCGATGTCCGAAGGGTTTGAGGCCAATCTGGCTTACTTCCGCTTGGACTTCCTGGACCCGGCTCGGGTGGCCCTGAAGCAGTCCTTCCGGGAGATTCTTCCGCTGCTGTGGTTGAAAGCCGGGGCAAGAGGCCCGCGTCCTGAATGCCCCGAAGGACAGCTTCCCCGCATGCTTATCCCGAAAGCCAACACATTCGCCGTCCTGCTGAGCGAGGCTGCCTTGTCAGCCTTCGTAGAGGGCCTTCGGGATCGGAATGACCTGACCCACCTGTTCCTAGTCACAGATGACCAGGACGCATTCAAGGACATGATGGCGGAACTTAACGACCACCTAGGGGAGGCCAATCCAAACCTGGCCTTCACCCAGCTTTACAGGGACTACCTGGAGAACTTCTTCATCAACAAGGGCCAGGTAGAGGGGGGCACGGCATGAAGGTTCATCTTTTCGAATTCCAGGAAAAAGCCCTGGAGATTCTTCGCACCAAAGTCCATGAGGCGAGCAACGTCGCAAGTTCCGCCAACCCCCAGGCAGTCGTCTTTTCCGCGCCGACGGGAAGCGGCAAGACGGTGATGATGACGGCCCTGTTCGAGGACATCCTGTATGGAACGTCAGGCTACGAACCCCAGCCCGATGCCGTAATTCTATGGATCTCAGACAGCCCGGACCTCAATGAGCAGAGCAGGATCAAGATCGAGCGCATGTCCGACCGCATCCACCTTTTGCAGCTGGAGACCATCGAAACCACGTTCGATCGGGAACGCCTCGAAGCCGGAAAGGTCTACTTCATCAATACCCAGAAGCTGGGAAGCGCCACCCTGCTGACAAAACCAGGGGACGGGCGCCAATACCCTATCTGGCAGACCTTCACGAACACCGCCAAGGCCATTCCCGGCCGCTTCTACGTGGTCATCGACGAAGCCCATCGCGGCATGAACATGAAGGCCAACGCCATCAAGGAGGCCCAGACCTTGATGCAACGGTTCTTGTTGGGGCATGCGGAAACCGGCTTGGTGAAGATGCCCCTGGTCATCGGTGTGTCGGCAACGCCCAAGCGGTTCATGGCTCTACTGACAGGTGTGGACGCTGGGCACGACGTGAAGCAGGTCCTCATCCCGCCTGATCAAGTGCGGGAGTCCGGCCTATTGAAGGACCGTATCCTAATCCACCACCCGGACAACCCGACATCCATGGAATTGACGCTTCTTCAGGAGGCGGCATCCCGCTGGGCGAAGATGGCCGATGATTGGAACGCCTACTGCCACGCGGAGGAGGAAGCCCCGGTGCGTCCCATCCTGGTTGTCCAGGTAGAGGATCGGGCAGGACAGCAGCCAACACGGACGGATCTTTCGGCGGCCGTTTCCGCGATTGAAGCGGGGATCGGTCGCCCGTTGGGGCCCCTGGAGCCTATACACGCCCTGCATGACGAAACGGACCTGATGGCGGGAGGGCGACGGATCCGGAAACTAGAAGCTTCCCGGATTCAGGACGACCTTCATGCTGGTGTTGTGTTTTTCAAGACCAGCCTGTCCACGGGCTGGGATTGTCCCCGTGCGGAAGTGATGATGTCCTTCCGCAACGCGGAGGATCACACGTATATTGCCCAGTTGCTGGGCCGCATGGTGCGCACGCCCCTGGCCCGTCGCATTGAGCGTGATGCGGCCTTGAATGATGTGCACCTCTTCCTGCCTCACTTCAACGCTAGCGCCGTTCAGGCAGTCATCGAGGACTTGAAGAACGTCGAAGATGTTCCTCCGACGGAAACTGGATCCGGGCGCGAACTGGTCATTCTGCACCGTCGACCCGGGACGGAGGACCTGTTCAAGGCCCTGGGCGAGACGACGTCTTACCGCGTCAATGGCGCCCGTGCACAGAGTCATATCCGACGCTACCTGGGGCTGGCCCGTGGATTGACCATGGATGGGTTGGCGGATGATGCCTGGACCGACGCCAAGTCCAATCTGGTGGGCTGGATGAACCAGGCTGTGGCGGCGATGCAAGCGGCAGGCTCTTTCGAATCTGAAGCGAAGGCTATGGAGGCAGTCGCCCTGACGATACGTGGGATTCAACCTGGCGCGGCGGAATCTGAGTCGCTGGAAACCTATACTGTAGAAGCCGCTGATGCCGATATCGAGCGGTTTTTCGAGGAAGCCGGCCGGCGCCTGGGTAACGGTCTTCACAAGGACTACTGGTGCGCTCATGCAGACCGCGATCCGCGGGAAGTCAAGATCGAGGCTGCCGTAGTGGCCCGACACGCGATGTCCATGGAAGGATTGATGGCGAAGTGCGAGGCTGCCTTCAATGCCCTCTACGATCAATACAAGAAGAAGATTGGCGTTCTGAAGGAAGTGCGACGTGCTTACTACGAACGCTGGCGGCTGGCATCCGCCAAGCCAGTGGATGTGCCCTGGTATTTGCCGGACACGATCGACTTCCGCCGAAAGCCAGCCGATCCGGCGTACGACTTGCACCTGTACCTGGAAGAAGGCGGAACCTTCAAGGCGGACCTCGGAACCTGGGAACGGGAAGTCCTGCAGGAAGAACTGAACAACCCGGCTGTAAAGGGTTGGCTGCGCAACTGCGACCGCAAGCCCTGGTCTCTGGAGATCCCCTACGCCGTGGCTGGGGAGATCAAGCCCATGTTCCCGGACCTTGTCATCGTCCGCCAGGAGGGTGAAGACTTCGTCGTAGACATCCTGGAGCCCCACGACCCCAGCCTTGCGGACAACTGCGACAAGGCCAGGGGACTGGCCGAGTTCGCCAAGAAGCACGGTCACCAGTTCGGGCGCATTGAACTGATCCGGAAACTTCGTTCCGCCGCGGGGACAGAGCAGTACTACCGCCTGGACATGAACAAGTCGGAGGTTCAGGCGAAGGTTCTTCTGATCACCACCAATGCCCAACTGAACCAGCTATACGAAGATCTGGCGTAAGCTCCAGAGAACATTATTCTTTGGGTTTCTTACCGATTCTGGTGTGCGGAAGTGACACCAGCGACCTAACTCGCCGTAACCTGCGGACTCTATGGGACGCAGAATCGAATTGCCCCTGGGGATGATCCCCAAGCACGCATGCTCACACCGCCTCCTTCCTTTCGTTTTGGAGGCGGTTCGAGCGCCTGAAGACACTGGGGAGCTTGGTTGTTTCGGAGGTCCCTGGACTGCTCACCGGAGCGCCCACCCATCGCAGAGCGAGGATCCCAGGGAAACCATAGTGTCTTCTGACATAGACCTCACTAGGACAATCGAAGGATCACAACCCCGTCCTGGAGGTCCCCAACACCTCGGACCGGGACCACTTCTCCAACGGTGAACCCCTGCCCCTTGCGCCGGAAGGCGTCGGGGAACACGACGGCCTCGACGAGTCCGGTCTCGTCCTCCAGGGTCACGAACTGCATCGGGAGGTCGTCCTTGGTGAGCACGAGCTTCTCGGCCACGACGAGCGCCCAGAAGCGGCTCTCATACCCGATCCGGTGGGCAACCTGCCCGGCGCGGTGGGGGTAGTCCTCCCCGGGGCGGAGCCCCCGGGTGAGCGCCGCCGGGTGTAGCTCAAGTGTGATGCCCAGCAGCTCCATCTCCTGGTTGGCCCTCTGCACGAGGCCGGTGGGCCTCGGCGCGACCCCCTTGGGCAGGCCGCCCACGCTGTCCCAGAGAAGGCGGGTGCGATCTCCATCGGGTGCCCACCGATCGAAGGCCCCTGCCCTGGCGAGCAGCTCCATGGCCTTCGCGGAGGTCTTCGCCCGGGCCTGTAGGTCCTGAGGGTCCTGGTAACCGCCGCCCTCCCTCCGGGCGGCCAGCAGCCTCTCCAGGTCGGCCTTGGGCAGGCCCTTGATGAAGCTGAGCCCGACGCGGAGGGCGTGATCACCGTCGGAGGCATACCCGGCGTCGCTCTCGTTAACGTCTGGACCCAGGATCTTCACTCCGTGGCGCCGAGCGTCGCCGAGGTAGGCAATCGCCGGGTAGAACCCACCCTGGTTGTTGATCACAGAGGCGTAGAACGGTGCAGGGTGGTGAGCCTTGATCCAGCCGCTCTCATAGCTCACACGGGCGTAGCTGGCAGAGTGCGGCTTGCAGAACGAGTAGCCCGTGAAGGTCTCGATCATGGACCAGACCTCCTCGGCTCCCTTCTCGGGGATCCCGTTGGTCCGACAGCCGTCCATGAACGCGGCCTTGGGGTCGGGGACCCGGGCGGCGTGGTCCTTCTTCCCCAGGGCCTTCCGCAGCTTGTCGGCCTGCTTGTAGGTGAAGCCCGCCATCTCCTGGGCCACCCGCATCACGTCCTCCTGGTAGACGAGGACGCCGTAGCTCTCGCTCAGGAGGTCGTCCAGGGAGGCGTGGATGGGCTCGTAGGGCTCGCCCTTGGTGCGGGAGACGTAGGCGTCCACCCAGCGGTTCGCGGCGGGCCTGATCAACGAGCTGTGGATGGTCAGGTGCTCGTAGTCGCCTCTACCTACGCGTTGCTGAAGGATACGGCTGGCCGGGCTCTCCACGTAGAAGACGCCGATGGTGTCGCCCCTGGCCATGAGGTCCTGGGTGACATCATCCTGCTCTGGAAACCACGTGCGGCGTTCCGGGGCCTCGCCTCGGGCCTCCAGTACGGCGAGGCCGTCGCGGACAACCGCGAGAGACCGGTTGCCCAGCAGGTCGAGCTTCACCAGCCCGTAGGACTCCACGCCGTCCTTCTCCCACTGGAGGATCGAGACGCCATCCTTCGCCGGGGCGGGCTGGCTGGGGGCATGCTCCCATAGGGGGCCAGGCGTGATGACCGTACCACCTGGGTGAACCGACAGGAGGTGGGGTTGGCCGACGAGCCGGGTGGCCATCTGGATGATGTCCGGCCAGGGCTCGGGCATCGGGGCGTCAGTTCGGGTCGTCCGCCCGAGCTTTACCGACAGCCCGGCCTCGTCCTCCCAGCCCCACGTCCGCAGGCGCTTCGACATCCTGGCGATCTCACTCTCTGGTCGGCAGTGGAGCTTGGCGACCTCGCGGATGGCGGCCCGGGGCTGGAACATGTTGTGGTTCGCGACCATCGCGACGTGGTCGCGCTCGAACGACTCGAACACCCACTTGAGCACGTCGTCCCGCTCGTCCCAGGCGAAGTCAACGTCGAGGTCCGGGGGATCCTCCCGGTCCTCGTTCAGGAACCGCTCGAACATCAGGTTGGCGCCGACGGGGTCTACGTTGGTGATCCCCAGCAGGTAGCTGAGGAGAGACGCTGCACCGCTCCCCCGCCCGCATGTCCGGGAAGCGTTCCGCGTGATGGCCTGCATGACCAGGAAGTAGCCCCCGTAGCCCTTCCGGAGGATCAGGTCCATCTCCTTCTCCAGGCGGCGGTGGACCTTCGGGTCGGACACGGCGCCGTAGCGCCGATGGATCCCCTCACGGGCCTCGGCCCACAACCGCTCGGCGAGGTCCTCCCCGGGGCTGAGTTGTGGGGGGTTCGGCAGCACCCACGTCCCCCCCGGCAATGTCCACCCCCCGAGCTGAGCTTCGAGGCGCCGCGTGCCTTCGTTCACCTCCTCCGACAACCCCTGCTCCCATACGGCGCAGGTTTTTGCGCCCAGGCGCGGCTCCCAGTAGTCCTTGGGCTTCAGGTCCTGGAGCATCGCGTTCATCGCGATCGCCCGCTTCACCTTGTGGATAGCCAGCCCCTCCGACTTCAGGAACCGCAGCACCTGGGGTCCCACCACGGCGATGCCCTCGGCGCGGGCCCGCTGGGCGACCTGCCACCCCCCGGCCCCGATGAGGATGGCGACCAGCCCCGTGTCCGGGGCCTCGTCGCGGAGCTGCAACGCGACGCCCCACCTGTCAGCCAGGAGCACGCAGCTCCCCGGCCAAGCCCACGAGCGACCGTGGGCCCGGTCGGTCAGGGCCTTGTTCATCCCGGTGTAGCCCTCGGCGCCCAGCGGAAGAACGTAGACCTCACCCTCGCCCAGCGGCAGGCGGCACCCGACGTGGAGCCGGAGGCCGAGCTTGTCGGCGGCCTCGCGCATCCTGGGGAGGCCGTGAAGTCCCCGGTCCACCAGAGCGAGATCGGTGTAGCCGAGGCGGAGTGCCAGCTTCCCCAAGTCCTCGGGGAGGTAGACGCCCTCCATGAGGCTGTAAGCGGAGATGCCGAGGGCCAAGGCCATGGTTTACGCTCCCTGGCGGAGGGCCTGGTGGCCGAAGCGACGATGAAGTCGAAGGGCTGTGGCTTCCAATGCCAGCCTCTTCTGGACGTGGTCATCGGCGAGCAGGAGGGGAGTGCCGGGCGTCTGGCCCAACCACGCTTCCAGTTCTAGGCGCTGGATGAGCACGCGCCGCGTCGCCTCCGCCATGAACTGGAGTTCGAGGTCGCGGCAGCAGGCCCAGAGGTCCTCGCCGCTGAGGCCGAAGGGCAGCACATGGTGAAGATCATCGACATCCCACCAGGACAAGCAGAGGCGGTGGACGAAGCGGCCATCCAGGCGCCACGCCCACGCCGCCTCCCAGACCCACGAGGCCAGGCCGAGTTCGTGCTTGTGCGCCGGGGGCATGATGATCTTCCGCAGGGTCTCGGACGCCTGGACGACCTCCAGCGGCGGGAGCCGGTCCTGGTCTTCACCACGTGCCTGACGAAGCACCTGGAACGCCTCGGGCGTCGGGATGATCCGCCCGAGGGCCGAGACTTCCATCGGCTGCACCTGAGCGACGCGATGGAGACCGAAGTGTTGAAGTCGATCCCGAGACCGAACCTCCAGGGCTGACAGCGCCCCGAGCGGATAGGGGGCGAGGAACGGGGCCTCCTGGCCCGCCTCGATCATCCGCACCTGGTCCTCGGCCTTGGCCGCCAACCGGGAAGCGGAGAAGCTCTGACTGAGGCCGCCGTGGGCGCTCCACCCGTCTTCCTTCAGGAGGTCCAAGCGGAGGCGTTCCGCAGCGTCGAGGACGGGGCCGTGCAGACGTTCAGTGCCTCGGAGGTCCACGAACCCCTCGCCGAACCGCCCCAGGCGCCCCAAGGGGCTGTAGCTGAGAAGGTGACGGCCCAGGCAGGCGCGGGCATCCATCCAGGTCGTGGGCATCGGGTCGAGCACGACGAGCCCGGGATCCTGGTGGAGGGCGATGTCCACGGGGAGGCCTGGTCCCAGCCCGGCCTTTCGAGCGATGCGGTCCACCATCCACAGCCTGGGGGTCCGGCCCTGCTCAGGGTTCCGGAACCCCAGGGGCCGCCCGATCAGCCCCGGCTCGCGCTGTCGCGCGAGCTGGAAGGGAAGCTCGGGAACCCACACCGCCAACATGGAGAGACCTCAACCCCAGCCTGGGGGGATCCAAGAATGGCGAAATTTTGGCGAATACGCTACCCTTCATCTTCGAGAAGATCCCCGGCCCCGGCTGGTAGGCATCGCCTTGGGCGGGAGCTCTCACCAGCAAGGACAGGGGCATCATGGTGGGCGCGTTGGTGGAGGCGAGGATGTGCGGTCGTGTGGGGGTGAAGAAGGGCATCGAGGGCCTCGTGTTGGAGCACCTCGGCGCCGCCGGGGCGACCGAAGACTGGGCCGTGCCCAGCGCGAACGTCTCCCCGACCAACGCCATCCCCGGCGTCCGCCTCGTGGACGGCACTAGGGTGGCGGCCAGCTACCTCTGGGGGTTCATGCCCCCGAACGCCCCCAGTAGGGCCTTCATCTCCGAATACTTCACCTTCAATGCCCGTGCCGACAAGATCGCTTCAGGTCGTCTCTACTCCAAGCCATTCAAGAGCCAGCGATGCCTGATCGCCGTCCACGCCTGGTTCGAGTGGCCGAAGGTCGGTGGCGCCAAGAAGGGGACCCCGTGCACGATCACTCCGACGACCGGGGACCTCTTCGTGTTCGCTGGGCTTTGGGGGTTGTGGACGGACCCAGAGACGGGCATCGGCCACGACACAGCGACGGTGATCACCACCGAGCCGAACGAATTGGTCGCCGAGCTACCCCACCATCGGATGCCCGCGATCTTGTCGCCGATCGAGTGGACAATTTGGCTGGATCCGAAGACCCAGTCGGCGGACCTCCAAGCCCTGCTACGACCTGCCCCGCCTGAGTGGATGGATGTTCGGCATGGGGGACCAAACGACTTCGGCTTAACCAAATAAAGACCTGGAGAGGCGTTGGATAGGTTTCACCTTTTGGTTCCTCAACAGGTCGCGAACAGGGGGCTGAGGCGAAAAGCCGGAAAAGTACCTGCCACCTCACCAGTGCGCAAGTCATGCCACTCCTGCTCAACTTTCAGGAGCATCCGGTAACGCAGGCAGGCCGCCAGGTCAGTGCTAGAAACACCGTATAGATCCCTGGCCGCGAATGGGTGCGCCCACGTCCTCCATCTTTCTGGGTCTCTCCATAAATCCGGGTATGGAGGAAAAATGGCCTTCGCGCCCTCAGTGAGCACCTCGTGCACCCGCCGAATGCTTCGCCGCACGTTTGGGCCAGCAAGTTCTTCGACAGTCAACTCCGGCACCATGTGGCCCTGCAGCTCGAATGCGTGTTGTGGCCCCAGGCCCACCCTTCTGACGAGCCCCTCAAATGCGGCCCGGCGCTTCCCAGGGGGGACCGCGGCAAGCATCTCCCTCACCCGAGGGGCAGCACCTATGGGGTCTGCAGCTACCAAGATTTGCAGCGCGGGCCGCGACAAACTGGGGCTCATACCACCCTCCTCGCAGCCACCGACTCACTTGTGTCCATGACATCCCAAGAACCCCGGGAAACCAGGGCACTAGCGAACGACTGACCCCGCCCACCCATGCCGCCTCCTCGTATCGCTTGGATTGATAAGCGCGAAGGCGCAGGAAAGAGAAAGCTTCAGAAAAACGACCACCTAGTCTGGTGAACGTAAACAAGAAGGTGGCTATTCCAGGGGAGCCGCGCAACCCCCACCCCCCCAAAAAAATTAGGGCCCTCGATCGACATGTCCGCACATTCCAAAATCTGTTCCCAGAATCACGCCAGGGTGACCTTCAAGTGCTATTAAATCAAATATTGATCATTCCACCCTAGGCCAAGGACGGCCGATCTTCGTGTTTCTGGGAACGAAAAGGGCGACACTTCCGCACCCCTCCGAGCCGCCCCAAGCCCAGACGGGGCGGCGGCACCCCACCGTGTTGCTGGGGTGGAACCACCCCTACGAGGCGGTCCAGGGGGAGGCTCCGGAAAAATCTCGGAGGGACCCGCCACAGGCGGGAGACCGCGATTTCTACGGAGGTCCCTAGACGGCCGACTAGGGCCCCATCCATCTCCGCAGGAGGATCAAGGTGACTACTTTCCCCCTTGATCCTCCTGCCAGGAGCCGGGGGCTATTTTTCAGGGGCGGTCACAGGGAATAAGGCCAAGGGGGCGCTGCGCGGGTTGTCCCCGGTTGTGTGAGAGAAGCGTCGACCTTCCAGCGCTAGATGGCCAAGGTGTCTCTGGAGGCCCCGGATAAGCCGGAATTCCTACACACGAAGGAACGCAAGAACCTCCTCCTTACGGGGGATAAGGCCTACAGGCCTGTGCTCGAAGGACAATGCCCAAGCGCAGAGGTGATGGACCGAGGAAATTTCCCGGGGGTTCCCCAGTATTCAGGACTCTCTGAGCACTTCAGGGGCCTTAACAAGGCACATCGGTGGATCGGGTCAACCGGTTCGAAAGACAGTGCGATTTTTAACAATATCAAAATACATAATTAAATCAACCAGGTAAGTTCCATGTGTTGATTCGCCGTTCATGGGAGCCCTTGGGCAAAAGATCACACTTCTTTTCACACTTGCCGAAAAGACCCTATACTTCACCGGAGGTTTCCCATGAACCCACTCAAGGACCCCCCCCGCCCTCAGGGGCAACTCTCCCGCGCCCCCCTGGAGCGGGTGGTCTGTCAGGTGAAATTTCCCTTGGTGCTTTCTATTGCGAACCAAGGATTCATCGGAGGGTTCCAGGAACTCATCCGAGAGAAATATCCCCAGGCCTCGCTTACTCCTGGATTCAGGATTCAGATGAACATACCCGGGTTGGAGACGCCCTTCCCCGCACCAAATCCAACACCTGTGTACAGATTCGAGGATGAAGGACAGCTCTGGCGCGTTAGCCTCACTCAGGACTCAATCTCGCTGGACACCAAGGCATACAAGAACCGCGATGAATTCCTTGGGCGCTTGGGTGAAATCATTCGGGCACTTGAGGGCACAGTTAAACCGACACGCAGAAGCCGGATTGGTATCCGCTATATCAACCGAATCAAGGATCCAGGCGACTTGAGCCGCCTCCAAAAACTGTTCCGCCCAGAGATTCTTGGAGTGGCTTCATCCTTAGACATGAATGGGCAAATTCTCCAGATGTACTCCGAGGCACTCATAAACACACCGGTGGGGCGTCTCTACACCCGGTGGGGACGTGTTCCATCCAACTCAACCTATGAACCAGTGATGGTCCCTCCGTTACAAGAGGAGAGTTGGATGCTTGACATTGATGCCTCAAACGAGGAGATCGCAGACTTCAATACTGATACGATCATGCAAAAGGCAACAGCACTTTCGGAGAGGGTTTGCGCCTTTTTCCAGTGGTCCATTACCGATGATTTTGTGAGCCAGTTCAGGTAACCCCATGTTCCCAACGATCTGCTCATCCCCGCCCCCTCAAGCTCTATTCATAGGGCCGACAAACCCCCACATTCCCATCACATCTGTCTCGACCCCGTATATAGATCAGAATCCCCACCTCTATGTCCTTGATATCACTGATGCTGGGTTGGGGGTCCCTCCCCCTCCTCAGTCACCTAATTTGGTTGAGCAATGGGTCAGGGCCTCCGCAGAGGCGATTACCGAAATAAGGCGAATCTCGGGCCTGACCTGGGATCAGATCGGTGAAATTTTTGGTGTGGATCGCCGAACAGTGCATTTCTGGGCCTCAGGTCGACCTCTACGAAAAACTAATCACGAACGGCTTCTTCGTGTTTACGAGGTGATTCGACGCGCAGACACAGGTGACCCAGCCTTAACCCGTGCCCTTCTCCTTGACACATCCCAAGGAAGAATGCTCAAAGATCTCCTAGCAGATCAGGAGTGGGGACAAACGGACCATCGAGTAGCCGGACGAGAACCGCTGCCAGGCATCCAAGGCCCTCCACCGCTTTCAATGGTGGAGAGGAAGGCACGAAGGTCCACCAAGTTTGTTGACACACTCGAGTCGTCAGACGAACCGATTCACCCGATCAACAAGCCAATCTTGAGATCCCCTTCCCGAAATCGGCCTGGTGGAGTTCAGTGAGTCCTACGGTCTCCACGCCCGAAGAGGTTTTCATTGCGATGAAAGCCTGGTGGCAAGGAGATTGTGTGCTCGGAGGACAATGGATCGCTTACCGAATCAATCCCAACCTTCCATTGACCGAGGAAAGCCGGGGTTGGATAGCGAATTATCCGGGAAATAATCTGGTTGAATCAGCGATACCAGACGGCCTCATGGTCATCAGTCAGACCTGCGATATCCGGCGAGAGGTTGAGGTGAGGCCGTACTTAGAGGTTGCACCTTTGATTAAAATCTCGGAACCAGAGTTCCAGGAGGCCACCAAAGGCCGAAGGCCACGGTTGGCCGCTATTCCGGCTCTTAGAGATGCGTGCCTCGTTGCTGATCTTGATCGTGTGTTCACGGTTGAGAAGTCAGAAGCGGCCACATGGAATCGGACACCTGGAAATCTGTCGGACGAGGAAAGGCGGCGCCTCTCCCATCGATTGGCGCAGAAACGCGGCAGACCCGCGCTTCCTGATGATTTTCAAGAACTCATGGTTCCTCTAATCACCCGATGGAAGGAAAAGAAGGGGAAAAGAACCGCTGAGGGCGCTGCCATTCTGGACCTTGCTGAAGTCAGAGTTCAGGCTTCTCCCCACTGGTACGCCCAGAAGGTTCGACTGGATTTTTGGTTCATCCTCGATGAGGGAACGCCATTAGGAGATCCCGCCTTGATCTCGCAGTGGCTTGGTTTATTAGATAGGAACGGGCGGTTTGGTCCAATATCAGGTGGTTTTACTTTTTACGACATCTTGAAGGTCTCGGAATACCTTGATTCTGACGAAATAGATACAGAGCGGATCTCCCCCTCCTAAACGAAAATCCCAATGGAGTTCATTTTTGGTATCGGTGGCACCAACTCCCTCAGCTCACTTAAACCCATAAAAGTGGTCTTTCGATGTCGGGGGTTTGTCCAGATCACCAAGGCCGCCTGCCAAGTAATGCCACCCTCCAACCCACCTGCGTTGAATCTCCCTCGATGTAGGGAACCCAAAATCTCTCCCCAGTCATTACGAGATACTAGATTTTGGGGAGAGTGAGAATTGAGACTCCGCCAGCGCGCGGAAGAAACACCTGTCGGCGATCGCTCCAAGTGCGGTCGCCTTGACATCCTCAGGCTGGGCCCTCACAACCGCCCACATGACCTTCACTTGGATCTCAGCATTGGCCTCAAGAGGATCCTCAGGGTGCCCACCCTTCGACACATGATCGATGATCTGTGATGAGATCTGGTGAATGGTGGCCAGGACCAAATTATCGCCGGGGAAAGGCCTTTCCCGGCTTTGAACGAGAATTGGAATTGGCTCCATGTTTGGGGTGATGGGTACATGAAGCAGCCAAACCGGTGCTTCGAGAAGCATGTGCCAGAACCACTCCTGGCTGTCCAGGAATGTCAGATGCAGGTTGCTTGGGTGGTGTAGTCCACGAAGC
>JAKBES010000340.1 GCA_021833665.1 Acidobacteriota bacterium | reverse complement strand
AAGGAAGCTTGCGGGACCGCCTGCACCGAAGCAGGGAGCAGCCTCGGGAATGCGGACCTGGAGCGCGCGGAGGACAAGGCTCGCGGAGTCAGGGGCGAGGAGAGGGCCAGGTGCATGGGCTACCAGGATTCGACAGCCCAGTCATTCCACAGGCTCGGAATCCTGGTCGCTGCTGAGCCACGCAGACGCTTGATCGGGGTCATGGAAAAGACTCACGGTGACGCTCTTGGGGACCAAGGTCTTCCAAATCCCGGCGTACTTTTCATGGTCCTCGTTGGCCACAAGGATGGCGACTTTAAACGTCTTATGCTCGACAGCGTCTCGATAGTGATTATCGATGGTCCTCCAGAATTCAGCATTCGAGAATGCAAACGTAGATTCCCTTAAATCAGTGATAGCGCAGGAGATTTCAGGGAAGGCCTCGTCACTCAGCAGGGTATCCCAATGGTGCGCCAATTCCAGGAGCGAAACCTCGCCATGCCATTTCACAAAGAGGATTCCAGACGCAACGTCAATGTCGTACCTGATGGGCATATACCCTCTGGTGAGGACGCATGGTGAACACATGGAACTGACCCCGCCCGCGCCAGGGCGATGCGTGGAGGCAAGGACGCGGAAGGTTGAGAGAGATCGGCGGGCGATGCAGCGGTGCCTGGGTGGAGCGCGGGGGCAGGCAGGGGTCTGATGGTCACGGACGTAGAATCTTGTCCATAGTCTTGCCTTTGGCAAGCTCGTCAATGAGCTTGTCGAGGAATCTGACTTTCTGCGTGAGGGGATCCGGGATGTCCTCGACCCGGACCCCGCAGACGGTTCCCTTGATCTGGGCGCTGTTCGGGTGGATCCGGGGGGCCTGGTCGAAGAAGGCCTGGAAATCAATGGCCACGCGGGCATGAAGGGCGAGCTGGTCGCGGTCGTAGCCGGTCAGCCAGCAGATGACGGCGTCAACCTCCTCTTTGGTCCGCCCCTTGCGCTCGGCTTTCTGGACATAGAGCGGGTAGACGGTCGTGAACAGCAGCTTCGAGATGTCTCGATGAGTCATGGGGCCCTCGCGAAGGTCGGGCGGGTGGATCGGGTGGCCTGACGGGATCCGGGTACCCGGCGGGTGGGGCTGCGGGCCTGGGATGGGGGGCTACCCGACCTTCAACGGCCCGGCGGCCTGGTAGGCATTGAGGAGGATGCCGGAAGGCAGGGCCTGCGTGCGGACGAGCTCGAAGGCGCGGGGCGGGGTGCCCTCCGCGAAGAGGCGCTTCCCCGTGCCCAGCAGGACCGGATAGACGGCCAGCAGGACTTCCTCCGCCAGCCCCTGTTCGAGCAGGAGGGAGGTCAGCGTGGAACTGCCCGAGAGGATGAGGTCGGGGCCGTCCTGCGCCTTGAGGCGGCGGAGGCCCCCGAGGACGTCCGGCCCCAGGCCCGCGAAGGGGCCCCAGGCCAGGCTTTCCGGGCGGTGGGTGGCGACGTATTTGGTGGCCCCATTGAGGCCGTCCGCCATCGGGCTGCTGGGCGCCTTCGGCCAGAAGCCCGACCAGATGTCATACGTGCGGCGTCCCAGCAGCAGGTCGAAGCTCCCCCCATAGGCCGCGAGCATCGCCTCCCGGCCCTCGGGCGTCCGGTAGGGCACCGTCCAGTCGCTGTACGGGAAGCCATCGTCATCCGCCGAATGCTGGATGACCCCGTCCAGCGAGATGTGTTCGATGATCCTAAGCCTTCGCATGGGAGCCTCCGGGGTCGGGTGAGTTCAGGAGGTGCTGGGGGCGACCAAACCTGAAAAAGTGGAACACCGATGAACACCGAATCAAAGCTGATGGACACCGAAATATCGGGCTAATCATGGGGGGAACGTCAGTCCGGGTGCTGGAGGATCTGATGAGGAAGCGGGGGCGTCCGGAAGTGCTGGTGAGCGACAACGGCCCGGAGTTCACGTCCAGGGCCTTCGACCAGTGGCGGCACCAGCAGGGCCTGGTCCACCACCTGATCAAGCCGGGCCGGCGCATGCAGAATGGCACCTGCGAGAGCTTCAACGGACGGTTCAGAGATGAGTGCCTGAATGAGAACTGGTTCAAGGACCTTGCGGAGGCCCGGCAGGTGGCCCGAGGATGGCTTTGTGACTACAACCACCACAGGCCGCACACCGCCCTTGGGGGACTTCCCCCGGCGGAGTTCGCGCACCGCTGGGCTGAGCTCCGGTCGCCTCCGGCTCCCTCCGCCCAGCCCAGCGACACCACCCCCATCAACCCGGATTCCACACAAAGACCGGGCTAATCATGGGGGGAACGTCACACGAGCCGCATCACCTTCGTTGAGGATGAGCATTACAGGATTTGATTTGCCCTTCGGAGCACTCGTCTCTAACCAAGTTCGCATTGCCCTAGCATCGATTCCAGCCGCCCTCATTTTCTTAGTAATTGTTGGGGGCTGCTCCGCTTTTGGAATGGCCGTATTGGGGGCTGTATTTCACCGGTAGCAACCAGTTCGGCCTAACCTTCCGCTCAACTCGGACCCCGCCTGCATTGCCTTCCGCTCTATCTCAGCTTCTCGCTTCCTCGGCTCCGTTCAGCGCCTCGGCGCAGGCGGGGCCGGTTAGCTTCATTCGTTAGGCAGACAGAACGGAGGTACGCCTCTGGCTTGATATGCGACCTCCGGTTACCATCGCCCGCGATGAAGGAGAATCTCCGATGACTAAAGTGACACCGTTCCTGATGTTCAACGATCAACTCGAGGCGGCCATGGGGTTCTACACCGCCGCCTTCCCGGACTCCGAAATCAGGAACGTCGCCCGCACCGGCAAGGACGGTCCGATCACCTCCGCCGAATTCGTCGTCGGTGGTCAAGTCTTCATGGGCTACAACGGGGGTGCGTACTTTACGTTCTCTGAAGGCTTCTCGCTCTACGTTGACTGCGAGAACCAGGCCGAAGTCGACGAGTATTGGGACAAACTGGTCAAGGCCGGGGCGACGCCTACCGCGTGCGGCTGGATCAAGGATCCGTTCGGTCTCTCGTGGCAGATTGTCCCGCGGCGATTCATGGAACTCATCGCCGATAAGAATCCAAAAAAGGTGCAGGCGGTGATGGAAGCCATGATGACCATGGTGAAGCTCGATGTGGCGGCACTGGAGAAAGCCTATGATGAGGCGTAAGCGCGGAGCGCCCGCACCCTGGGCGTTGGAAGTGCGGCCTAACCCTGCGCTCAACTCGGACCCCGTCTGCTTTGCCCTCCACGCTCTCTCAGCGTCCCGCGTCCTCGACTCCGCTCGTCGCCTCGATGCAGGTGGGGCTGGTTAGCTATATTCGTTAGGCGTCAAAGCAAACCCTCGAGATAGCCATGACTAAGAAGCACACTCAAGAATTTTGGTTTACAGCCAAGAGGCCTGGATTCGGGTGGGGCTCACCTGAAACTTGGCAGGGATGGATCGTTCTTTTGTCATTCCTAGCGCTTATCATCATAACTGCGAAAAGCAGCCTCTCATCACTGCTTAAAGGTTTCCTAATCATCCCAGCCGCCGGCCTTTTTTTGACCATCTATTACATTAAGGGTGATAAGCCGAAAAGCGCATTTAACCGAAAACAATAATATCAACTGACGCCTAGCCCCTAGCTCAACTCGGCCCCCGCCTGCATCGCCTTCAGCCCTCTCTCAACGTCCCGCTTACTCGGCTCC
>JAKBES010000339.1 GCA_021833665.1 Acidobacteriota bacterium | reverse complement strand
GGAGCGCGCGCGGTGGCACGCTATGGTGGAGAGCATGCTCGACCCGGTCACCGTGTGCGACGAGCTGGGCCAGGCGGTCTACATGAACCCGGCCTATGAGCGGATGATCGGAATGACGATCAAATCCTCCTTGCCCATGGAGGACCATCCCGCGCACTTTCAGATCTTCCACCCGGACGGGCGCCTGTTCGCCCCTGAAGATCTCCCCCTCCAGCGCGCCGCCCTGCGCGGGGAGGAAGTCCGAAACGAGGAAATCGTACAGAGAGACGCGGGAGGCCAAGACCGCATCCTCGTGATCAACGCCGCGCCCCTCAGGGACGCCTCGGGCAGGATTACGGGCGCCGTGGCCTCGGGACGGGACATCACCGAGCAGCGGCGAGTCGAGGCGGACCGGGTCCGGCTCCTGGAAAAAGTGGAGACTCTGGCGGCCAAGGCTGAGAAACACGCGGACGAGTTGGATGCCGTCTTCGCCGCCATCACCGACGCCGTGATGGTGTACGACGCCCAGGGCACACCCATTCGGGCCAACCCGGCCGCTCTTCAAGACCTCGGGCTGGACCCCGTGGCCATGGACCCGAAGGAGGTCGCGTCGAAGGTGTACGTCGTTGACGCCGTGGGGAATCCCATTGGGGCCCATGAGTTCCCCTTCCAGCTTTCGCGGCAGGGCGACCGCCCCGGCCAGCAGCGGTACGTGCTCACCAATGCGCTGGGCCGGGAGCTGGTCATCCTGGCCTCCGCGGAACCGCTCTTTACGGGCGGCAAGCTTGCCGGCCGGGTGGTGTTCTGGCATGACATCACCGATCAGGAGCGGGCCGGGAACGCCCTTCGCCGGGCCTTGATACGCGCCAAGGAGCGGGAGGCTCAAATCTCCGCCCTCCTGACGAGCGCCAGGGCCGTGCTCGAGACCAACGTCTTCGAGGAGGCCGCCGAGGTCATCTACTCCTCCCTCAAAGAATTGGCCGGAGCCCCGATGGGTGTGTTCGGCGTGGTCCAGGAAGGGCGCAGGGACCTGGGCTTCATCGTGGAGGACCTCGGGGAGGGCCCTCTCCCACGGGAAGCTGGAGCCGCATCTGCGTTGAAGGACCTGTGCGAGGAGGCGTGCAGGGCCGGGAAGGCCGCCCTACGCCGCGGTCCGCCTCCCGGTGCGGAGGGTGCCCCGCAGGGTCACGATTCCTTGGGCCTCCTGCAGACGAGCCTGCTGGCCCCCATGATGATCGAGGACACGTGCGCGGGGATTCTGGGCCTCTTCGGCAAGCAGGGTGGGTTCTCAGAGAGCGACGCGCGCATGGCCACGGCCTTCGCCGAAATCGCCTCCATCGCCCTGAAGAGCACCAGGGCGCACGAGCAGATCGCGGCCTCCTTGAGGGAGAAGGAGGTCCTCCTCAAGGAGATCCACCACCGCGTCAAAAACAACCTCCAGATCGTCGCGAGCATGTTGAATCTTCAGGCGGGGGCCATCAAGGACGAAGCGACCCGGGCGCCCCTCATGGAAAGCCAGAACCGCGTGCGGACCCTCGCCCTCCTTCATGAGAAGCTGTACGGATCCAGGGACCTGTCCAGGATCCCCTTCGGCGATTACTTGATGGACCTGGCCAAGAGCCTGGCCTCCTCCTTCGGGGCGCAAGCCAAGGGGGTGTCTTTCCGCTTCGACCTGGACGAGGTCCGCCTGGGGATCGGCACCGCCATCCCCGTGGCGCTGATCACCAACGAGCTCCTGTCAAACGCGTTCAAATATGCCTTCCCGCCGGGCCGCCCCGGACGGATCGCCATCGTCCTCAGGACGGCGGGGGGGGGGATGTTCGAGCTGGCGGTGGAGGACGACGGCGTGGGGTTTCCCGAGGGCCTGGACTATGAGCATACGGAATCCCTCGGCCTCCAGCTCGTCTGCATTCTGGCCAAGCAACTCGGAGGCTCGCTGGACGTCCGGCGCCGCGGCGGCACGCGGTTCGCCCTGACGTTCGAGGAGCGGGCCTGATCGGCCGCGTGCGGCGGCCAAACCCGTGCCGGGGCGCACCGGGAAGTAGCTCACCATGGCGGCCGTGGACAAGCTCAAGGCCGTCAAGGTTCTGGGCGTTTCCCGGGCCACGCCTACCGCTTCCCGGAAAACGAGAGACGCGCCGTGACATAGGAGCCCGGCAGGGATGCTAGCAGGCTACTGAAAACCTCCCGCGGCCCATGCGAGTTTCTCGACAGCCTGCTAGTGGGGAAACACCAACAGCAAGGCGAAATAGAGCACCATGGCCGCCAAGCCCACGGGTAGGGCGAAGACGGCCCACTCCTTCGACCCGATCTTGAGCTTGCTGGCGGCGATGATGTTGGGAATGTTGCCGGGGATGAGCATGCCTCCGGCGATCAAGAGCCCCAGGAGGATGTCCCGAATCTGGCTCGCGCTCATCCGCGGGCTCACCTCGGCGGCGGTGAGGGTGGCGTTGTCGAGGACGGCGCTCACGGAATTGAGCCAGAAGAGCGCCGGGGCCGGAAGCTTCAGGACGTAGGCGTCCACGAGCGGCTTGAACCCCTCGCCCAGAAAAACCAGGGCCATGACGAAGAGGAAGACCTTGAAGGCGCGGATGAAGACGTCCCGGTAGCTTTCGTCCTGGCGCGTTTCCTCGGGCGCCTCGTCGAGGCCCGATTCGCCGGGCCGGGCCGCGCGTTCATGGAACACCAGGCTGAGGGCGGCGAAGGCCACTGCGCCCGGGATGACCCATGGTCCCAGAAGCTTCATCAGAAACCAGAATCCTGCGTGGTGCGGTTCGCCGGCGAGCTTGGCTATAGCGAGGGTGGACAGGGGTTCGCCGATGGGCGTGAGGGCCGCTCCCATGCCCAGGGCGAAACAGGCGAGGATCACGATTCTGACCTCGGCCTTTCGGTCCAGCTTGAGGAGGGCGACCACCTCAACGAGGATGAGGGAGGCGATGATGACGGTGATGACGCTGGACAAGAGTCCCAGGGAAAGGATGGTCAGGAAGACGAAGAGATGCACGGGGATGTGTCCGAGAAGCCATGTGACGGCGCGGGCGATGAGCCCACGCGTCCACTTGAACACCAGGCCCATGACAAGGACCGCCGCCGTGATGGGCAAGGGATGCACGAGGGCGTCCCCCAGGAGGTCCAGGCTCATGACACCTCCGATGACCGCCGCCGCCAGGCCCATGGTGAAGAGAAAGAGTTCGAGGTTCTTCTCGACGGCGTGGAAGGAGAAGGGGAGCACGAGGACCAGGACCAGGATGACGGCGAGCCCGAAAATGATCATGGGGATCCTTTTGGGGGTAGCGGGGAGCGGGGAGCGGGGAGCGGGAAGTAGGAAGATCACCCGTAGACGGGCGCGTTGCTCGGCTCCCCGCTCCCCGCTTCCTGCTACCTTTTCTTTCCTTCGCCGGCCATGCGCGCCAGGTAGGTCTTCTGAAGCCCCGCGTGGAGGGACGGCAGCTTGTCCCCGAGCCGCTTGAGGCGCCGCGGCTTCACCTTGTCAAGGGCGTAGGCGGTGAGCACGGGGAGAGCGATGGTGCTGTCCGTGTAGATGACCACCGTGTCGGGGAGCTGGCTCGGGTCCACCTTGCCCCAGGAGACCGCCTCCGAGGGCGTGGCGCCGCTCAGGCCGCCCGTGTCGGGACGCGCGTCGGTCACCTGAAGAAAATAGTCGTGGCCCTTCTCGGGCAGCCCGAGCACTTCCTGA
>JAKBES010000060.1 GCA_021833665.1 Acidobacteriota bacterium | reverse complement strand
CGGCGACCAAGCGAAAGACTCCAGCCTCCTCGGCCCGCGCCTCCGTCTGGGCCCTGTCCCCGTCGAAGTCGGACATGGCCAGGTGGCAGTGGGAGTCGGTCCACGGGACGGTTAAGGGTTGAGAGTCGTGAGTTGTGAGTTGCGAGTTGTGAGTTGAGAGTTGAGAGTTGAGGGTCGAGGGAGGATGATCACTCATGGAGGATGGTTCCTTATGCCTATTGCCTATTTCCTATTGCCCACTGCCTAATTCCCGCTCCCGATCACTTCCCCCAGAGCCTCCATCACCTCCCCGGCTCCGATGGCACCCATGCAGTCCCCGTGGGTGCAGCCCTCGCCGGGACAGGCCTTGCGGATCCCCTCCCTGTGCACCATGCGGGTGCGGCTCCCGAAGGGCGCGTTGAGCACCGGGTCCGTGGGGCCCAACACGGCCACCGTGGGGACCCCCATGAGGGCCGCCAGGTGCATAGCCCCCGTATCGGCGCCCACGAACGCCGCTGAACGTCTCACGACGTCCAGAAGGTGCGGTAGATCCCAGTCTGGAACTACGGCGAGTCCATCCTGGACGGGCAAGCCGCGAACCAGCTCGGCCTCCTCGGGGCCCCATCCCAGGAGCGTGGGCAGCCCGTCCCGGCGGCGCGCCAAGCGGGCAAGTTCCAGGAACCGCTCCACGGGCCAGCGCTTGTGGGCCTGGGCTTTGCTCGTTCCCAGGAACGCGAAGAGGAAGGGCCGCCTGTCCAAGCCCGCACCCGACAAGAAACGGGAGACCTCCGCCTCCACATGGGGAGGAATGCGAGGTACGAGGTACTCCCCCGTAGGCGGAGGCAGGCCCAGGGCGGCAAGGGTTCCTGCGTACCGCTGGTACCTCGAGATGCGGGGCGACGCCGCGGGTGCCACGGCGCGGCCGTACAGGAGGTGGCTTCCTTCCTTACCGAAGCCGCGCCCATAGCCCGCCGTCCGCGCCGCGCCGCTCATGGCGGCCACCATGGCGGAGCGGAGGATGCCGTGGAGATCAAGCGCCAGATCGTAACGTTCCTCTCTCAGCGTCATTCCGTAGGCAGCCATGGCCCTGCCCCACCGGACGGGGTGCCGCCAGGGCGGCCCCGGGGCCCGCCTGGGGTAAGGAACGATGCGCCGGGCCAAGGGGAAGAGCTCCAACAGGGGCGCGAAGCGGTCCTCCACCGTCACGTCCACCGATCCCCGGCGGCTTGCGTGCAGGGCGCGCAGGGACGGCAGCATGCGGGCGATGTCCCCCAGGGAGGACAGCCGGATCACCAGGATGGAAGCCCCGTCCCACGTCGCCATGCGACTAAGGTAGCATGGGAGAGAGTTGAGAGTTGAGAGTTGAGAGTTGAGAGTTGAGAGCTGAGAGCTGAGAACTGAGGAATGGGACCCACTAGAGTTTGTAGTCCGTTCAGTCCGCCTCCCAATTTCTTGACACTTCGGCGGGAGAAGCCTGATACTTAAAGGCCAGGAGGGCACGAATGGCCCAGGGCAGCCGCACCTTCCGCAAGGGCGAACTCCTCTCCATCCTCGGCGAGATCTACCGGGACAAAGCCACGGGCACCCTTGTGCTCCAGCGCGACCAGACCAACAAGTTTCTGTACGTCCAGGACGGGGACTTCATTTTCGCCGCATCGAACGCCGGAGAGGACAAGTTCACCCAGATCTTGGTCGAGCGGGGCAAGCTCACCCCCGAGCAACTCACCTTGGCCACCGAGAAGAAAGAAGGCCGGACCATCGGCCGAACGCTCGTGGAGATGGGATTCCTGGGATCCGAGGACCTCCTCGATGCCCTGGTGGAACAGATGCGAAAGATCGCCCGCTCGGCGGTCCAGTGGGACGAAGGGCTCGCCGTCTTCAAGTCGGACGTCCTGCCGCCCAACATCGCCCGCCTGCCCCTCTCTACACCTCGCTTTCTCGTGGACACGGCCCTCTCCATCGACGATCGCGCATGGGCGGCCACGACCTTGGGACGCATGGAGACGGCCATTGTCATCTCCCCTGCGGAGCGGGAAGTGGCCCGGGCCCTGCCCGCCACATCCGAAGAAATCCGGCTCTTGGAGCAGGTGGACGGAAAGAGGAACGCCCGTGAGGTGTGCGAGCGGGCGGGGGTGGATTCCTTCTACGGCGCGCGGTTTTTTCTGGGCCTGAGCAATCTTGGCCTCCTCCACCTCGCTCCCGTCATGGTCCAGTCGGGCTCGTCCAAGGTACAGTCCGAGTCCCTGGACCTCTCCTTCCTTGACGATATAGCCCCGCCATCGCAGGCTCCGCCCCCATCCGCGCCGCCTGCTCCTGCCGCCGTCCCGGTTCGGCCCTCCAGCGCCAATCCCTGGAGCCTCGAGGATGAGAGGCCCGCTTCGGCCGCTCCTGCGGCTCAGCCGGCACCGGCCGCGCCCGAACCCGGCCTCCCCTTCGAAGCGGTGGAGCCCGTACCGGCCCAGAGCGTGCAGCCTTCCAGACTCACACCGGCGACTCGCCCTGGGCGTAACCTTCAGACGCCGCCAGACCTCTTGCCCCCGCCCTCGGACATGCCCCCCGTCCAAGACGAAACCGGGGGAGCCTCCTCCTTGGAGGACATAGGTGAGCGGCCGGCCCGGCGCGGATTCGGGAGGGTCTTGGCCGCGCTGGCGGTCCTGGCCATTGTGGGCATTCTCGGTGCGGCGGGCTGGTTTTTTTTCCTGCGTCCCAGCGACATGATTCCCGTGGAACCATTGAAACCCGCGTCCCGGCCGAAGGCAGCTCCGCAAGTGCGGGGCGAGGCTCCGGCCGCGATCCCCATGACACCGCAGGCGGATGTCCAGGCCACGGCGCCTGCCCCCGCGAAGGCACCGGTTCAAGTGGCGGATGCGCCGCCTCCCCCCCCCGGACCGGCAGCCACCGCCGCGCCCAGGCCTCCCTTGGCCCAGCCTCCCGCCGCCTCCCCTGCCCCATCGAGTCAGCCGGCGGCCGGTAAGGCGAGCCAGCTTTTGGCCTCGGGAGCCTATTCGGATGCCGCGCGGGAATCCCTCGCGGCGTGGCAAACCTCGCCTTCGGGCTACACCGTCCTGATCGAGGTCGCTTGCCAAGCCGACACGGTGGCAAAGGGCCTGGCGGCGGCCGCCGGGAGGTCCGACTATGCCATCCTGCCCTTCGACCTGAAGGGCCGTGCGTGCTTCCTCGTGGTGTGGGGCGATTATCCTGACAAGGCTTCCGCCGAAGAAGCGCTCCGGGGCCTCCCCGCCTTTTTCCTCACGGCCGCCCAGCCCCGGGTGGTCGCACGGGCCAAGGTTCTCGACCTGAGCCGGGCCAACAAGCCCTGAGAGGGCAAGAAGGTCCGCATGGCATGGCTCCTGGACGGCAATAACATCCTCGGACGCCTTTCCCCGACTCTTCGGACCGAGGGAGACAGAGAGCAGCTCCTCCACCGGCTCCTGCGCCTCAGGTTGCCCAAACCGTGCACGTTGGTCTTCGACGGGCCCCCTCCCGGCCCGGCGGTGTCCTCGGAATTTCAAATGGGAGGCGTCCGGGTGATCTATGCGGGCGCGCGCAGCGCCGACGATGTGATCCTCGCCCGGGTGAAGCCCGGCGATCAGGTGGTGACGGCCGACCGGGATTTGGCCATCCGGTGCCGGGGCAGACGGGCACGAGCGCAGGACCCCCGGAGTTTCATGGACGGCCTGAAGCCGGCCGTGGCGCCCCGGGGAGGTTCGGAGAAACCTTCAGGAGACGATGTGGACGTTCAGGAGTGGCTCCAATTCTTCGGCACCGAAGACGAAAAATGACTGCGGTATACTTCGCCTTGGCTTAGGAGGCCCCGTGGACGTCCCCACCGAACTCATCAAGCGCCTTCAGGCCAAAGATCCCGCCGCGTACGGCGAGTTCATGGAGCGTTACGGGAGGCGCCTGCTCAACTTCGGCATGCGCATGTGCGGAGACAAAGAGGATGCGCGCGAAGTGGTACAGGACACCCTCCTCAAGACCTTTGAATCGGTCCACGAGCTGAAAAATCGGGAGGCCTTCGCGGGCTGGCTCTACCGCATCGCCACCAACGCTTGCCTCATGAAGCGCCGCAAATCCAAGTTCCTGGCAGAGGAGGTGGCGCTCGAGGACGTGATGCCCGAGCGGGCGGCCCTGTCCCAGGGTGGCCCAGCCTGGAACCGCCTTCCCGACCAGGCAGCTTTGGACGGCGAGTTGCAGGACAAAATCAGGGGCGCCATCCTCGCACTCCCTGATGGCTACAAATCGGTTTTGGTCCTGCGGGACATGGAGGGGCTCGACACGGAGGAGGTGGCGGTGGCCCTCGGCCTGAGCAAGGACGTGGTCAAAATGCGTCTTCACCGGGCCCGCGCCAAAGTCCGCAACCAGATCGAAGCGTATCTCACTTCCCACACCACCCCGGCTCCCTGATCTCCCCTTCACGTCCCCTTCCGCCTCGATCCGCCCGGTCAGGCTAGTGCCCTGTCACTAGGCCCCCGCAGGAATGCATCCTGTGAGGAGAGTGTTGCAAAATCTATGTGATTCTCAGAGCATGCGCGGCCGGAGGGATGAACCATGGATGGACGAAAAGATCGGATGAACAAGCCTCCTTGGCGGGCGGCCCTTGTGCTGGCCGCATTCATGGTTGCGGCCATCCTGTCCAAGGCCGGGGACACGGTGCTGCTGCTCGGAGGAGGCATCGGAAACCTGCGCCATCCGCCGCGCCAAGCCTACGGCTCCCTTGAGCTTACGTATAAGATGGAGGACCATCCTTGGGGTCTCTGGACCGCAGCCGAGGCAGGGGGAACCGAAAAATACGTTGGCTTGGGCCTTTATTTGGCCTGGCCTTTCAAGGAGAGGTGGACCTTCGCCATCAGCTCGGGTCCCGGCTGGTACTCCAATCGCGGCACGTTTAACTTGGGAAGCGAGCTGGAGTTCCGCTCCACCGCGTACCTCATGTACCGCTGGGGCCGGCGGGCCCGCGTGGGAATCAGCCTGAGCCACTTTTCCAACGGCGGCGTCGCGCCCCACAATCCGGGCGCCGAGACCGTCAGGGTTTTTGTAGGGATTCCCCTGGGCCGAGGGCACTAAGATCCAAATTCAGGGATTGGGCCGCGGTTCCGCGGATGCTCAAGTTCCCGTGCCGCCTACGCGTAGACAACGCTCCGGGTGCCCGCACGCAGTTCACCCATGACGAAGGGCTCTTCGCCCGCCCGCTTCAGTGCGCTTAGGACGGCGCCGGCCTTGTCCCTCCCCACGCACAGGACCACGCCCACGCCCAGATTGAAGGTTCGGCGCATGTCCTCCTCGGGAACACGGCCCTCGCGCCTGATGTACCCGAAAAGAGGAGGCTCCTCCCATGACCCGGCGTCCACCACGGCTTGCACCCCCTCGGGAAGGACCCTGGGAAGATTGTCCGGAATGCCCCCGCCCGTGATGTGAGCCAGCGCGTGCAGCCCCGACCCCGGGTCCTCGGCGAGAGCGATGAGCGCGTGAAGGTACGACCTGTGAACGGCGAGGAGGGCCTCGCCCACGGAGCATCCCAGATCCGGCAAGGGCGTGTCCGCACGAAGGCCCTTATGCTCGAAAAAGAGGCGCCGGGCCAGCGAATAGCCGTTGGTATGGAGGCCGTTGGACGGCAGGCCCAGGAGGACGTCACCGGCGGCCACATTCCGGGGCAGGAGCCGGTCGCGCCGCACGGCCCCCACGATAAAGCCCGCCAAGTCGAAATCTTCCCCCTGGTACAGGCCGGGCATCTCGGCGGTCTCACCGCCCAGCAGCGCGCAGCCGTTCTCGCGGCACGCGGCGCCGAGGCCTTCCACCACGGATGCCAGCCGCTCCGGAACCAGGCGGCCGACGGCAAAATAGTCGAGAAAAAAGAGGGGGCGGGCCCCTTGTACGAGGATGTCGTTGGCGCAGTGGTTCACCAGGTCCCGGCCCACCGTGTCGTACCGGTCCATCATCTGGGCCACCTGGAGCTTGGTCCCGACGCCGTCCGCGGAGGCCACCAGCACGAGGCCCCGGGGATTTTCAGGTTCGGGGGTAAAGAGGCCGCCGAAGGAGCCGATATCGCTCAGAACTCCGGGCGTGAAGGTGGCCTTGGCGATCTGTTTGATTCGCGCCAGCGCGCGGTCCTGAGCGTCGATGTCCACGCCCGCCGTTTTGTAGGTCAGTGCCTGCTTATCGTCCATGGTGCCTTCGTCCCAAGCGTTCCATGTCGCGGGAGTTCGGATTGCGGAATTCGGATGCCGGATTGTCCGCGATTTCGGCCTTTGTTTTCAAATCCAAAATCCCAAATCACAGATCCGAGGCATCTTCTCAGTTTGTCTTGAACGACCGGATCTCCTGCCTGAGGGCGGCGGCGCTCGCCTTGAGATGGTCGGCGGCCAGGGTGAGATCGTTGAACCCCTCCTCAATGGACTGGGCCGTGGCGGCAACCTGGCGCATGGCGTCGTAGATGGCCCCCGACTCTTTGGTCTGGAGCTGGATGGCCTGGGTCGTCTGGCGGCTGTCCTCCATGATCTGCGTGATGGCCTGGCTGATGACCCGGGTGCCCTTGGCCTGCTCCTCCGTGGCGTTTCTGAGCTGGAACGCCACGTCCCGCACGCGTTCCGCCTCCTGGTTCAGGTAGAGGGTGGAGGCGACCTGGTCCTTCGTGGCGCCCGTGATCCCCTCCATCATCTCGAAAATGCCGTGCATGGCCCTGTTGGCGGACTGGCCGCCGTGGGCCAGCTCCTCCGTGGCGGAGGCGATGCGCTTGCTCATCTCCTCCTGGCTGGCGGCCGATTCCAAGATGGTGCGCAAAGCGTCTCCCGCGCCGCGGGAGAGCTCGGTGCTGCGGTTCACGACCTGGAACGTCCGGTCCATGGCCTGGGCCATCTCCTCGCCGCTCTTGGTGAGGGACCGGATGACGGACCGGATCTCCTTGGCGCTCCCCGCCGTCCTCGCGGAGAGCTCCCTGATTTGCGTGGCCACCACGGCGAAGGATTTGCCGTGCTCGCCGGCGCCGGCGGCGATGATGGAGGCGTTCAGGGACAGGAGGTTGGTCTGTTCTGTCACGTCCTGAATGATGTCCACGGTCCGGCCGATTTTTTCAATGGAGGTCACCAGTTCGGAGAGGGTGGACCGGCTCTGCTCCGAGGCGTGCGTGGTGCGCAGGATCTCGTCCTCCACCGCCGCCACCGCCGAGAATCCCGCCTCCGCGTCCTGCGTGACCTTGGACGCGCTATCCGACAGGGACCGGGCGTTGCGCCTTGTCTCCTCGAGGGACGCGTCCAACTCGGCGAAGAAGGACACCGCCTCCTGGCCCGACTGGTAGAGCTGCTCCGTGGAGGCCTTCACGGACCCCGCGCTGGCGGAGATCTCGTTGGAGGAGCTTACGGTCTTCTCCACGGACTGGATGAGCACGTCCGAGTTGCGCGCGATCTCCTCGACGCTCGCCTGCATCTGGAGGATCGTGGAGCTCACTTCCCCCGTGGCCGAGGCAACCTGCTCCATGGCCTGGGAGACCCTCAGCATGCCCTCCTCCATGGTCTTCAGCGACTCGGTCGTCCGGTCCGCGGAGGCCGTCTGGGAAGAGATCTCGCCGTGGAGGGCATCGGTGACGCCGACCGTGCGCGCCACCTCCTCGTCCACGGCCACCGAAGCTGCCGAGAGCTCCCGCGTCATGCGCTGGAGGCTCTGAAAGGCCACCCGGAGGTTGTCCGTCAAGGTGCCCATCTCGTCGTCGGACCAGATGGCGGGAACCCGCGTGAGATCTCCCGCGGCGAGGCGCTTGTTGTAGTCCACGGCCCGCTTGAGCGTTCGAGCCTGGTCCCGGCTCAGCCACAGGACGTAGACGCCTTGGATGCTCACCGTGAGCAGGAGAAAGAGGAGCCCCGAACCGATCATCCGGGCCATGAGGTAGTTCATGAATTCTGGATTGGCCGCGAGGGCGAGCAGCCGGGTGGAACTGACGGGATAGAGGGCCACCTGCCGCCGGAGGCTGATCACGGTCGCTCCGGCCTCCACCTTTGACCCCTCCTTCACGATGCCCTGGAGGGCTGCCTTGTCGAAGGGGCCGCTGGCCAAACCTTGAACCGCCGTGCCTCGGCCGTCCAGAACCACCATGGTGTAGAGGGGATTGGACTTCCCTTCCAGGAGGCTCTTCCACTGCCCGGCGGGTGTCTGTTGGAGCTCGGAAGCCAGGGACTTGGCCGCCGTCCCCCCGGCGCCCAGGGCGTATTCATCCAGGGCGCTCGACAGCTTGGCGTGCACCAGCACGCCGTAGGCCAGGAAGGCCAACACGGTTATGGCCATGACCGAAATGCCCGCCTTGAAGAAGAAGGACACCCGCACCTTCGACACGTCGGGCAGGACGTCGAGCTGGGCGCCCACCTCTTCGATGAGGGGAGAGCTGATGCGCGCGACGAGGAAGTACGTGAAGGCCAAGGACAGGGAGGCCGAGATGATACCCGTGAAGAGGATGCCTATGACGCCCACCCAGGAGGGCTGAATCCAGAGGTACTGCACCGCGGCGAAGGCGAAGATGGCCCCTATCCAGACGATCCAGGCGAGCCGCTGGCTCCTGGGCACGTGTGCGGCGAATTCCTTGTAAAAGTACGCCAGCTCGGTCTTGGAGAAGGCCTTTCCCTCGCGCTTGCCCTTCCTGTACCGCTTGATGGGAGGCAGGAGACGGGTGCGGAAATACCACTGGTTCGGGATGCGGCTCACGATGTAGATGAGCGCCGCCGTGATCAGGTACTTGGAGAGGTATTGCCGGCTGCCCGGCATCACCGCCATGAAGTAGAGGATGGCCACCAGGACGGCCACGGCCACGGGGATCACGTCGGCCGCGAGCCTGCTCTGCCAGAACCTGAGTCCCCCACCCTTCATCGGTGATCCTTTTCAAACAAGTGCCGCTGCCGTTCCCTCAACTGCGTGTATTGTACGGGGTAAGGCCCGCCGAAACAAGCGTGGCACGCGTGGCCCAGGGCGGTCTCCGCGGCGGCGTGCATGCCTTCCACGCTCAAGTACCCCACCGAGTCCGCCTCCACGAAGGCCGTGATGGCCTCAAGGTCCATATTGGCCGCGAGGAGTTCGGAACGCTCGGGGGTGTCGATGCCGTACACGCAGGAGTTGACGATGGGGGGGCTGGAGAGGCGGAGGTGCACCTCGGCGGCCCCCGCGTCTCTCACCAGGCGGACGATCTTCCGGGAGGTCGTCCCCCGCACGAGGGAGTCGTCCACCAGCACCACCCGCCTGCCCCTGAGGAGAGCGGGGACGGCGTTGAGCTTGAGCCGCACGGAAACGTCGCGCATGGACTGGCGGGGGGCGATGAACGTGCGTCCCACGTAGTGGTTTCGGATGAGGCCCCAGACCAGGGGGATGCCGCTCTGCTCCGAGTAGCCCATGGCGGCCGGCAGGCCCGAATCGGGCACGGGAACCACCATGTCCGCCTCCACGGGATGCTCCTTTGCAAGAATGCGCCCCATGGCCTGCCGGATAGGAAAGACGACCCGCCCGAAGAGATCCGAATCGGGGCGGGCGAAGTAGACGTATTCGAAGATGCAGGGAACGGGCTGAACCTTGGGGAAGGGGAACAGGGACCTGATCCCTTCCTTGTCCATGATGATGACCTCACCCGGTGCGATCTCACGGATGTAGCGTGCATTGAGCAGATCCAGCGCGCACGTTTCGGACGCGAGGACGGGGCTCCCTTCCAGGTCGCCCAGAACCAGGGGCCTGAACCCCCAAGGATCCCGGACCCCCACCAGGGCATCCCTCAGGAGGACTACCAGGCTGAAGGCCCCTTGAAGGCGCTTCAGACTGTCCACGAGGGCATCCACGGGGTCCGCCTGGGTGGAGCGTGCGAAGAGGTGGAGAATCACCTCCGAATCGGTGGTGGTGGAGAAGATGGCGCCTCCGCCTTCCAATTCCTCACGGAGGTCGCAGCAGTTCACGAGGTTCCCGTTGTGTCCCAGGGCCACCTCACCGTGCTGGGTGGCGGCCAGGATGGGCCCGGCGTTGGCCAGGTAGGAGCTTCCCGAGGTGGAGTACCGAACGTGGCCGATGGAGCAGTCTCCAGGCAGGTCGCCCAAATCGCGGCCGCCGAAGACCTCGGAGACCAGTCCCATGCCCTTGGCCAGGTGCAGGACGTCCCCGTCGGAGGAAGCCACCCCCGCCGATTCCTGGCCGCGGTGCTGAAGCGCGTAAAGGCCGTAGACGGCCAGCTTGGCCGCCTCGGGGTGCCTGTAGATGCCGAAGATGCCGCACATGGCTTCGAGGTAGCCCTCCGTGGGACCGTGATGAGGAAATGAGGTAATTAGGAGATGCCGAAAAAGCCTGGGACCCGCTTGCGCGGAGTCTCTGCCCTCATCTCTTCATCTCCTCATCTCCTCATCTCGCCCAGACTAGCCCACAACGGACCGGAGCCCATTCTCCCACGCGTTTCTGGTCTCCGCCATGGGCACGTCCACGGAGGGCTGCCCGTCTACGGAAATGCGCAGGCGATCCCCCACCACCGTGCCCACGGCCTTGGCCTGGATGCCGGCCCGGCGGGCCGCGGCCAGGAGGCCCTCTTCGTGCATGGAGTCGCACGTGACCAGCGCCCGGGAAGCGTCCTCGCCGAAGAGGAGGGCCGCCGGGTCGAGGCCCGCCGACTCAAGCTCCAAACGCGCCCCCAGCGTACGCCTGGGGGCCAGGCCGCACTCGGCCGCGCACACCGCGAGGCCCCCTTCGGAGCAGTCGTGGACGGACTTGGCCAAACCCTTCGCGGCCAGCTCCTGCAACAGCCCGATGAGCGCTGCTTCGCGCTGGAGATCCAGGGTCGGGGGAGCGCCGGCCTCCATCCCGTGAATGGCCCATAGATACTCACTGCCGCCCAGGTGGCCCCGGGTCTCCCCAAGCACGATGACGAGGTCTCCCTCGTCCTTGAACCACGGGTCCATCCTCCGGCTCACGTCGGCCAGGAGCCCCACCATGCCGATCGTAGGGGTGGGATGGATGCCCTCGCCGTTGGTCTCATTGTAGAAGGAGACGTTGCCCGAAACCACGGGGGTGTTCAGGGCGAGGCAGGCTTCGCTGATACCGTCCACGGCCCGGGAGAACTCCCACATGACCTCAGGCCGCTCGGGGTTGCCGAAGTTCAGGCAGTCCGTGATGGCCAGGGGCTTGGCGCCCACGCAGGCGATGTTGCGGGCCGCTTCGGCCACGGCCAGGCGGCCGCCCTCGTAGGGATCGAGCTTGCAGAAGCGGGGGTTCACGTCGGTGGTCATGGCCACGGCCTTGGTGGTGCCCTTGATCCGGATGAGGGCCGCGTCTGCCCCGGGACCCAGGACGGTGTTGGTGCGCACCGATTGGTCGTACTGGGTGTAAACCCACCGCTTCGAGCACAGGTTGGGGCTGCCCATGAGGGTGAGGAGGGCGCGGCCCTGATCCGCCTTCTGGAGGGCAGGCAGGGGGACGCTCTTGCGGCTCCGGAAACCGGCGGGCTCTTCCATGGGCCGCTTGTAAAGGGGCGCCTGGTCGCTCACGGGCCCCACGGGCATGTCCACGACCCTCTCGCCGTGCCAGAAGATCTCCGCCCGTCCCGTGTCCGTCACGACCCCGATCTCCGCCGCGTCCAGGCCCCATTTGGAGAAAATATCCCGGACCCGGCTCTCCTTCCCTCGCTGGGCGACGATGAGCATGCGCTCCTGGGACTCGCTCAGGAGGAGCTCGTAGGGAGTCATCCCCTTCTCCCGCATGGGAACCTTGTCCAGCTCGAAGCGGATGCCGCTCCCCGAGCGGCCCGCCATTTCGAAACTCGATGAGGTCAGGCCCGCGGCGCCCATGTCCTGGATGCCCACGATGACGTCCTCGGCCATGAGTTCGAGGCACGCTTCCAGGAGGAGCTTCTCCGTGAAGGGATCGCCCACCTGAACCGTCGGGCGCTTCTCTTCGGTAGCCTCGGAAAACTCCGCGCTGGCCATGGTCGCCCCGTGGATGCCGTCCCGGCCCGTCTTGCTGCCCACGTAGAGCACGGGGTTGCCCACGCCGCTGGCGTAGCCCCGGAAGATGCCGTCGGCGCGCAGGAGCCCCAGGGTGAAGGCGTTCACGAGGATGTTGCCGTCGTAGCTGGGGTGGAACACCACCTGGCCGCCCACGGTGGGCACGCCGATGCAGTTGCCGTAATCGCCGATGCCCGCCACCACACCCTTCACGAGATGGGCGGTCTTGGGGTGATCCGGCCGTCCGAAGAACAGGGCGTTCAGATTGGCGATGGGCCGGGCGCCCATGGTGAACACGTCCCGGAGGATGCCGCCCACTCCCGTGGCCGCGCCCTGGTAGGGCTCGATGTAGCTGGGATGGTTGTGGGATTCCATCTTGAAGCACACGGCCCAGCCGTCGCCGATGTCCACCACCCCGGCGTTCTCCCCCGGGCCCTGCAAGACCTGCGGCCCCTCCGTGGGAAACCGCTTGAGGTGGACGCGGGAGGACTTGTAGGAGCAGTGTTCGCTCCACATGACCGAGAAGATGCCCAGTTCGGGGTAGGTGGGCGTGCGGCCCAGGATGGACAAAACCCGCTCCCACTCCTCGGGGGAGAGGCCGTGCTTGTAAGCCAGTTCCGCGGTGACCTGGGGCTCAGGCATGTGTCGCTCCAAAAGCGAGTTGAGCGTTGAGGGCTGAGCGTAGAGCGAGGACCCCTTTGCCTACGCGTCCTCGGCTCGATCGCGGCCCTTCTCTCAACTCTAAACCCTCAACATTCAACCTTTAATCTCTCATCCGCAAAGGGCGCCCATGACGGACTTGAAGATCCCCAAGCCGTCCGTGGAACCCACCATGTCTTCGCTGGCACGCTCCGGGTGGGGCATCATGCCCAGCACGTTCTTCTTCTCGGAGAAGATCCCCGCGATGGCCTCAAGGGAGCCGTTCACGTTCCACTCGGGATCAAGGGTTCCCCCGGGACTCACGTAGCGGAAGGCGACCCGGTCTTCGCCGAGGAGGCGGCCCAGGGTCTCGGGATCGCAGTAGTAATTCCCGTCGCCGTGGGCGATGGGGACGCGAAGGACCTCGCCCACCCTCATGGCGGACGTCCACGGAGAGCTGGTGGTCTCCACGCGCAGGTAAACGTCCTGGCAGAGGAAGGTGAGGGACCGGTTTCTGAGGAGCGCGCCGGGCAGAAGCCCCACCTCGCAAAGGACCTGAAACCCGTTGCAGATGCCGATCACCAGGCCGCCGCGGCGGGCGTGGGCCACCACCTCGTCCATGATGGGGGCCCTCGCCGCCATGGCTCCGCAGCGCAGGTAGTCGCCGTAGGAGAAGCCGCCGGGCAGGATCACCAGATCCACGCCGCGAAGGTCCCGGTCCTGATACCAGATCTCCTCCGTGGGAAGGCCAAGCAGGCGCGAGGACCACTCCAGGGCGTCGTGGTCGCAGTTGCTGCCGGGGAAAACCACCACCCCGACTTTCATGGCTCCATGATCTCCACGCGGAAGTTTTCGATGATGGGGTTGGCCAGGAGTTTCTTGCAGTACTCCTTCACGCGTTCCTCCGCCTCCCTCGCGGGCAAAGGGCCCGTCTCGATGTCGAAGAACTTGCCCTGGCGAACCGAGTCCACCTCCTCGAACCCCAACGTCTTGAGCGCGCTGGCCACCGCCTTTCCCTGCGGATCCAACACGCCCTCCTTAAGGAACACGTGAACTCTGGCTTTCATCCAGATCTCCTTTGGCCTCAGGAAGCGGCGCACGGGAGCCGCCGCTAGGCCATAGTTTATCAGAGGGAGGGTGGCCGTGCTAGTCCCCTGGCGGCTCTGCCTGGCTCCCCTTCGACACCGGCAGGTGCTGTATGGACCTCATCGTATTGAAGCGAATTAAACCTTTCCGGAGCGTTCTGCGTAGAAAATTTGGCCGAGGTTTGTCTCTCGATACTTCAGGAGGGAATGATGAGGATGACGAGATGGGTGGTCACGGCGATCTTTCTCGCCGTGGGAGTGTTCGCCGGCGCGCAGACGCACCTGATGAGGATGGCGGACATCCACGGCGACCAGATCGTGTTCACGTACGAGGGGGATCTGTGGCTCGCTTCCTCCCGGGGCGGGGACGCCCGGCGGATCACGAGCGATTCGGGGCCGGAGGCGAGCGCCAAATTCAGCCCTGACGGCCGCTGGATCGCCTTCACGGGAAGCTACGACGGGGGCATGGACGTCTACGTCATCCCCGCCGGCGGCGGCGTACCGAAGCGCCTGACCTTCCACCCCGCACCCGACATCGTGGTGGGCTGGTACCCGGACAGCGAGCACGTCCTGTTCCGCTCCCGCCGGGCCTACCCCTTCCGCGGCGAGCAGCTCTACAAGGTGTCCATCAAGGGCGGCACGGAAGAGAAGCTCCCCATCGACCGGGCCGGCCTCGCGTCCCTGTCCCCGGACGCCTCCATGATCGCCTACTGCCGGCTCTCGGGCGAGAACGCCACGTGGAAGCGCCACCAGGGCGGCGACGCCCAGAAGGTCTGGATGGGCAGCCTGGCCAAGGGCGACTTCCACGTCATCTCGGACTGGCGCGGTACCACCAACTATCCCATGTGGCAGGGCAACTTCATCTACTTCACCTCGGACCGCGAAGCGGGCACCATGAACATCTTCAAGTTCGATCCCCGCACGGGCGAAGCGAAGGCCGTCACCCGCTACACGGACTACGACGTGAAGTACCCGAGCGCAGGCCCGGGGGCCATCGTCTACCAGTACGCGGAGAGCCTCTACGTCCTGGACCTCAACACGGAGCAGAGCCGGGAGCTGGATATCCGCATGCCCAGCGACCGGGACAAGGTGCGCGCCGACTACGTAGCCGCCACGGCCGACACGGGCGCCTTCGGCCTGAGCCCCGACGGCAAGAATCTCCTCCTGGAGAGCCGGGGCGAGGTTTTGGTGGTCCCCGCTGAGAAAGAAGACGGACCCTGGCTGGACATCACGCGCACGAGCGGCTCCCGCGAGAAGGCTCCCGCATGGTCCCCGGACGGCAAGTGGGTGGCCTTCCTCTCGGACAAGACGGGAGAGGAGGAGGTCTACCTCACGGACGCCGCAGGGGAGAAACCCTGGAAGCAGCTCACCTCCGGCAACAAGGGATACCGGTTCGAACTCGTGTGGTCTCCCGATTCCAAGCACCTCCTCTTCGGTGACAAGTTCATGCGTCTGAACCTCGTGGACGCCGTTTCGGGCCAACTCGCGGTCATCGACAAGGGCGACTACGACGACGGGTGGGAGCGCTGGGGCATCCAGGATTTCGTATGGTCCCCCGACAGCCGCTGGGTGGCCTACACCAAGAAGACGGAGAACACCAACGAGGTCATCCTCCTCTACAACCTGGACACCCGGAAGATTTCCCCCGTGACCACGGACGCCTACCAGTCCTGGAGCCCCTCCTTCGACCGCAAGGGACGGTACCTCTACTTCCTCTCCAAT
>JAKBES010000338.1 GCA_021833665.1 Acidobacteriota bacterium | reverse complement strand
GTCTCCTGGTCTTCGTTCATGACGGGGGTGAATCCCGCGAGGCACGGCATTTACGGATTCATGGATCTGAAGCCCGGCACCTACCAGATGTACTTCCCCAGCTACCCCCACCTCAAGGCCGAGACCATCTGGGACAGGCTGGGCAAACAGGGCAAGCGCTCCGTGGTCATCAACCTCCCCGGGACGTATCCCGCTCGGCCCCACGACGGGGTCCTCATCTCGGGCTTCGTGGCTATTGATTTGAAGAAGGCCGTGCATCCTCCCTCCATCCTTCCCGCGCTGGAATCCATGGGGTACCGCATCGACGTGGACACCAGCAAGGGCGCCGACGCGGACGCCCTCTACAAGGACCTTTCCGAAACCCTGGCGGCGCGCGAGAAGGCCTTTGATCACTTCTGGGCCGGGGAGGACTGGGACCTGTTCGTGGCCATCATCACGGGGACCGACCGCCTCCAGCACTTCCAGTGGCACGCCGTGGCCGATGAAACGGACCCCAACCACAGCAGGGCCATGGACTTTTATGCCAAGGCCGACGCGGTGGTGGGCCGCCTCCTGGCGCGCCTGACGGACCAGGACCTCTGCATCCTCATGAGCGACCACGGCTTCTGCGGTATCCAGAGCGAGGTCTACGTGAACCGGTACCTCGTGAACGAGGGCTTCTTGGCCTGGGAGAAAGACCCGCCCGAGTCCTTCGCGGACATGGCCTCATCGAGCCGCGCCTTCGCCCTCGACCCTTCCCGGATCTACCTTCACAGGAAGGGACGCTACCCCAAAGGCCTGGTGGAAGAGAAGGACGTCCCGGCGCTTCGGGAGGAGCTGAGAAGCCTCTTCCTCTCCCTGGAAAAGGACGGCGTGGGCGTGATCAAGGAGGTCTTTTTCCCCGAGCAGATTTACAGCGGGCCGGAGTTCGATAAGGCTCCCGACCTGGTCCTGCTCACGAAGGACGGCTACGACCTGAAGGGGAACATCAAGAAGGCGGAGGTCTTCGGGCGGACCCACTTCACGGGCATGCACAACCGCCATGACGCGTTTCTTCTTTCCACGCGGCCCCTGCCCGATAAGCGGCCCCATATCGAAGACGTGCCCGGGCTGCTGTTGGAGCAACTGGAAAAGCCGTGATGAAGTCATGAGGAGGTGAGGTGATGAGGGAAGAACGGCCCATGTCCGCACGGGAGCGCGATTGCCCATCTCGGAATCTCCTCATCTCCTCATCTCGACCATCGGAGGTCTCCCCCCGTGAGTGAACCCCTTCCCATCTTAAGCGTTCGCTGGCAGCTCAAGTTCACCAAGTGCAGCCTCAAGTGCCCCTACTGCATCGCCGAGTGGACCAAGCGGCCCGTGGAGTTCCGCGCGGACCTCTTCACCGCCATCATCGGCCGCCTTCTGGCGCAGCCCTACCGGCTCGTCATCCGCCTGGGCGTTGAGGGCGAGATCTTCCTGTCTCCCGAAATCCAAGAGGGGGTCGTCAGGCTCTCTCGCCACCCCAAGGTGGAAGGCGTCTCGTTTTCCACCAACATGATGGCCTCCGACGAGAAGGTGTCCGCCTTCCTGGACCGGGCTGACTGCTCCAAGCTCGGCATGGGGTGCACCCTCCACGACACTCAGATCACGTCCGAGCAGGTGGAGGGGTTTTTCAGGCGCATCGAGATGATCCAGAAGCGGGGCGTCCTTCTCTTCGTGGGCTACGTGGCCAAGCCCGACTGCTTCGAACAGATGCGGCGCTACAAGGACCGGCTCGACGCCATGGGCGTCCCCTTCATCTCCAACGAATACAACGGCGCCTTCGAACATGTGCCGTACCCCGAGGCCTACACGCCGCAGCAGCGCCAGGAGCTGCCGAAGTTTCTTTGGGCGGACCACTACTACCGCATGCTCGTGGAGCGGGAGAACCCCAAGGGCAAACCCTGCCAGGCGGGACACCGGTATATCTACCTCGGGAGCGACGGGAAGATCCTGCGCTGCGGCATGGAGCGGAACCTGCCCTGGACCCTGGCGCAGAAGGTGGCCTGGCGCGTGAACAAGGACTGGCCCGCCAAGATGCAGCAAGACAGGATCATGAAGCGGTCCCTCGGCAACATCCTGACGGATGACCTCAGGCTGGATGCAGCCCCCGGCCCCTGTCCCCACACGTCCTGCACCTGCGGCAACGAGGCCCAGGCCTTCGATGCCGTGGGCAAGGAGTACCACCGCACCCGCACCCTGCGCGTCATCTATCCCAAGGACCGCGCCGCCGAGTACGAGGCCAGATATCCCAACCTGAGGCCTCTGCCCGATGAGGGATGACGGGGGAGGCGTAGAGGCGAGACGCGAAACGCGATTAAGCGAGACGCGAAACGCGAGACGCAAACCAGCAAAACGCGAAGCTTGTCATTGCGAGGCGCCCGACAGGGCAACGAAGCAATCTCGGCGTGTGAGCCCGAACATGGGGATTACCGCGTCGGTCTGCGGCCTCCTCGCAATAGCGGCTCTTGATGGGTTGCCGCTCGGGTTCCCTGCTCCTTGCCTTCCAACTCCCAACTCCCAAATCCCAATTCCCTACGAGGGGACCAAAGAGCCGTGATGAGGAGATGAAGGGATGCCGAGATGCGGAACCCCACGCCGGCACCGACCATTTTCTCCTTTACGTAATCTCCTAATCTCCTCTTCTCCTAACTACGAGGGACCATGCTCGCCATTCTGATCACGCTGGACTGCGTAAGGGCGGATGTCCTGGAGGAAGGATCGGGCCTGACGCCGCGCCTGGACGCCCTGGCGCCGGAATGGACCACCTTCACCCAGGCCTTCGCCCAAAGCCAGAATACCCTCAGCTCACACCTGAGCATGCTGAGCTCCAACTACCTCTTTCAGCACGGCGTCTACTCCAACTTCTCCCAGAAGGCCCTCCCCGCTCACGCCCTCCCCAGGCGCCTCACGGAGCGCGGCTGGGATTGCCGCGCCTTCACGAGCGTGGACTTCCTGGCGCTCCTGCTGGGGAATCAGGTGGGACGCCACGATCCGCGCTTCCCTCCGGCGGAGGACCGCTCCATCGCGGCTCGCCTGGCCCGGCGCTACTTCGGCCGGCGGAGCCCCGCCAGCGTGACCCTCGACCGGGGACTCAAATGGCTCAAATCGGCCAAACGAAGGCAGGACGCCTTCCTCTGGCTTCACCTCTTCGACGCGCACATGGCCTACGAAGCGCCCGCCATGTACCTCAAGCAGCACGTGACGGCCAAGCAGCGCGAGACCCGCACGGTGCGCGAGCAAATGAAGGAGCGGGGATGGTTCTCCCCCGATTTCCCCGAGTACGGCTGGAAGGTCCCCCTGGAGCACTTCCCCCAGAGATACCGCGCGGCCGTGGCCTACCAGGACCAATGCCTCGGGGAGTTCTTCAGCGGCATCAAGCGGGCGGGCTGGTGGGACGAGGCCCTCGTCTTCGTCACGGCCGACCACGGCGAGTGCCTCATGGGTGACCACGACGTGTACTGCGCCCACAAGAAGCTCTTCGACACGACGGTGCGCGTGCCCCTGCGCGTCAAGTTCCCCCAAGGCCGGTTCGCGGGCCACCGCGTGGATGCCCTCGTACAGCACGTGGACATGGCCCCCACCACCGCTGCCTTGGCGGGATTTCAGGAGCCCATGTACGTGGGGCACGACCTGTCCCCCGTGGCGGCGGGCCGCGCGGATGGACATGAGGCGGTGTTCTCCGAGCACGTGGACAACTTC
>JAKBES010000337.1 GCA_021833665.1 Acidobacteriota bacterium | reverse complement strand
CGACATCCGCCTCAGGCGCCGCGGCTACGGAAAAACCCTCCTCAAGTCCCTCCCGCCCTTCACCTTCACCGACGCCCTCGACGATGTAGAGACTTTCTTCGCCCAGGAGAGCGCGGGGGAGTAAGGGGGAGGAGAATCCGGCCGGAAGTGGCCCCGTCCCGCCTTGGGAGCCGCCTTCAGGTGGCGATCCCAGGGGCAGAGAATGAATTCACCGCGGAGACAGGGAGGACACGGAGGACACGGAGGAAAGACGAGATGAGGGGATGAGGGGATGAGGGGATGAGGGGATGAGGGCGCGGACGGCCCTTCGAGGGCAGCCGTTCTCCCTACTTACCTACTTACCTACTTACCTACTTACCTACTCACCTAAGTTCACTGCGGAAACAGGGAGGATACAGAGGACACGGAGGAGAAGGGATGAAAGGAATCTACAAGTGAGGCGGTGAGACGTGAGAAGGAGCAACAGGGGGGCGCTTTCACTCCTCACTCTTCACTCCTCACTCCCCACTGCCCCACTGCCTCCTCCGTCTTGCCCCCATCCCCGAGTTGGCCTATCCTGGTCGCATCCACGAAGGCACCCGGAGTTTCGCTCCTTGGGATGGGGAACGGAGAGACGCCTGCAATTGGACCGCAGCGTAAATGAAAAGCTAGCCAGCCAGGGCTGGTGCGTTCTGCGTTTCTGGGAGGGCGACATCAAGGGTGACTTGACCGCGGCGCTCTCGATCATCACCTACAATTTGAAGACCAGGATCTCCTAGCCTCCAACGCCTCATCCCCCTTTGCGCCCTTAGCGTCTTCGCGGCTAAAGGGTTTTGATTGTCCTTCCTCTGTGTCCTCCGTGTCCTCCCTGTTTCCGCAGTGAACTTAGGTGAGTAGGTGATTAGGTAAGTAGGTGAGTAGGGTGAACGGCTGCTTCCGAAGGTCATCCGCCATCCTCATCCCCTCATCTCCTCATCTCCTCATCTCGTCCTTTCCCCGTGTCTCCGTGGTGAATTCTTCCTTCGGCGGCGAGCCCCGCGCGGCGCGTCAGTTCTTGAGATTGATGTAGACGTTGGCCTCGACGGCGTGGGGGGCGGTGTTGTAGAGAAGGACCTTGTAGCGGGAGAAGCCCAGGGGCTGGGTGATGGATCCGGAGTCGAAGAAGGGGGAGGAGCCCTTGGTGAGCTGGCAGGTGGCCTCGACGGGGAACTCGACGCGCCTCGCGTCGCGAAGGGCGCGCAGGATGGGCTCTTCATCGGGGACGAGCATGACGCCCACGGTGCCGTCGGCCGTGGCCGAGGCCTTCACCTCGCCCTGCAGGCTCACGGTGACGGAGGTAAAGCCGTCCGCGTCGATGACGCCGGCTGGGATGAGCTCCGGCAGCTCGTTGCGGTGCGAGGTGGTGACGACGACCCCCTCGCGCCGGATGAACTGCGCGTGGCTCGCCGTGCCGCGAATGGAAACGGACCCGTCCACGGCAAAGGTCTTGGGAAAATTGGTGACGATGACCTCCTGGCCGAGCTCGGTCTGAGAGAGCGCCACCACCGCCGACAAGCCGGTCACCACGGCGAATCCGACCGTCCAACCCTTCAGTCTGTTCATGGGGTTCCCCCTTTGTAGATTAAGGTATCACGACGGCCTTGGGCGTGGGCGGGTCCCTCCGCGAACGGCCTCCTCCCGCAGGTCCAGGGCGGCGCGAACGAGCCGGAGTCCGTCCCCCGTGACCGGCGGGTGCCTCCAAGCACCATGAGGGCCACCATGGGGAAGAACGTCCGCTTCAGGAGGGCGTTGAGGAGGGTGCTCTTGCCGCGCTTGAACTGGCCCAGGGCCGCCAGGGTGAACTGTCCCAGCCCGGCCGAGGTTCTTGCCTCGGCGATGTCGGCGGCGAGCCCCGCGTCGCTCCGTTCCCGGGCGATCCTCTCCAGCCCCGCGAGGGCGCCCTCTTCGTGGTTCATGGGGCGGTGTTGCCCCCCTCGTCCTTGGCATCGCGGACCTGGGCCAGGGCCGAAAGGAGGGAAGACCGGGTCAGAGTCCCCGCGAACCGGCCCTCCTCGTCCACCACGGGCAGCAGCTTGATGGTCCGTTCCATCATCAGGCGGAGTGCGTCGAGGACGGGCGAGCCTCGTTGGACCAGGAGGGGATCTCTGGACATGACCTCCGAGGCCACCTTGCCCCGCGCGGCGAGGGCCAGCCCCTTGGCGATGCGCCCTCCCTTGAGCCACGAGCCCACGGCGCGCAGCACCTCGGGGCGTACGTGTTTGCCCGCCCGGCGCAGGATGTCCCCCTCGGTGATGACGCCCGCCACGCGGCCCTCGCGGTCCGTCACGATGACGTGGCGCGAGCGGGACTTGAGGATCTGATCGAGCACCTCCGAGAGGGGGGCATTCAGGCCCACGCTGGCGCCGCCGGGCTGCATGGCGTCCTGGACGGAGGCGCTCAGGTCCACCTTGGGCCGGCGGCTCGCGGCAGCCACGGTGAGGGCCTCCGCCACCGTTTTCAGGATGTCGGACCGGCTCACGATGCCCACCATTTTCCCCGAATCATCCACCACGGCCAGGCGTTTGAGGTTCTCGTCGGCCATGCGGGCGGCGGCCTCGGCGACGGTGGCCTCGGGGGCGACGGTGGCCATGCCAGGCTGCATGACCTGGGCCGCCGTCTTGCCGGCTTCGAGCCCGGGCGGGGCGAGGCCGAGGGCGGCGATCTCCGATTGGAGCGGCGCGGGGAGCTCGAGCCCCGTGCTGGTGATGAGCTCGGTTTCGCTGATGGAGCCCATAATCCGGCCCGATGGGTCCACCACCGGCACGGCTCTCAGATCGTGCTCCAGGAGAAGGTTCAGGACGTCCGCCGCGGGCATGCCGGGCTCCGCGGCCACCACCTCGCGCGTCATCACCTCGCTCACCGTGAGGCCGGGAGGAAAGGGCCCGGGCACGCGGTGGGTGTACTTGACGACCTCCACGGGCGTGAGCGTGATCATACCCTCCTGGACCATCTCGCTGATCTCGGGCAGGAGGCGCTGGATGCGGTCCTGCCGGTCCACGAGGGTGATGACGATGGGGAGGTCCGTGCTCAGCTCCAGGAGCATGACCGTGTGGATCAGGCTGTTGGCGCCGAAACCCGCGAGGCCGCGAAAGACCGTGGCTCCCGCGCATCCCTGGCGCTGAAGGGCTTCCAAAATGGCCAGGTACAGGGGTTTCCCCTGCCATCGGTCCTTCTCTCCCACGTAAATCCAGAGCTGCTGGGCCGTACCGTCGATCGCCATGGTCGCTCCCATTCCTGTGAAACGTCCCCGCCGCCTCAGGGCACGAGGCGCGCGAGCATGACCCCGGCCACCACGGCCAGGAGCCCCAGAAGCACGCTCCCCGCCACGTTGGCCGCGGCCCGCCAGAGGCTTCCGGCGTTGATCAGCTCGTAGGTTTCGTAGGCGAACGTGGAGAAGGTCGTGTAGCCGCCCGCCAGGCCCGTCACGAGGAAGAGGCGGAGAGCCGGCGTAAGGGCGAGGCGGCTCGCCGCTAGGCCCATGGCTAGGCCGATGAGGAGGCTGCCGGACACGTTGATGATCAGGGTTCCCGCCGGAAACCCGCTGCCCCATTTCCTGGCCGCCCACAGGGCGAGCCCGTACCGAAGATTCGCGCCGATGGCCGCGCCCGCCGCCACGGCCAAGATTCTCAGCATGAGGATTCTCCAGGCGATCGTCATTTCGGCCTAGGCCTTGAGGGTTGAAACGGGC
>JAKBES010000336.1 GCA_021833665.1 Acidobacteriota bacterium | reverse complement strand
GCGTGAATTTCCTTGACGTGCAGCGTCCAGGCCGGGGCGTCGTTCTCGGGATCGGCCGTGGCCCCTGAAACCTTGAGAGTGTACTTGGCGTCGGCCTTCGCGCCCTTGGGCGGCTCGAACTCGTAAGAGCCCTTCCGGTAGCTCATGCCTTCGGAGAGGAGGGCCTTTCCGCCGGCGTCCAGGATCTGCACGGGGATGTCCGTAAACGTGTTGTAATCCTCAGGCGACATGGACAAGTCAAAGGTGACGCCCGATTCGCCCGGTGCCACCGTGAAGGTTCTGCTCCACTGGGCCGCGTTGAGCTTGTGAGTTTTCTCGGTGACGTTTCCCGTGACGGAGCCCTTGCCCGATCCCCGGAAGGCGGCGGGGAGGCTCGAGACGATGGTGAGGACCGCCGCGGGAGATTGCCCCTGGCTCAGCTTCGCGGGAACCTTCTCGGGCAGGACACGGCAGAGGGGGAAGGCCTGCAGCTCCACCTTGGCCGAAGCCGCGCTGGTGTTCGCGGGATTGGCGTAGAGGTCCAGTTCCCACACGCCCGGTTCGAGCCCGGTGGATCCGAGGTTTAGGGTGCTGATCTCGTGGCCAGGGCGGACGAGGCCCGTGTGCGGGTTCCGCCCACGGGGGTCAAAGAGGTAGGCCACTACGGAATTTTTCTCGCCCGGCGTAAGCCTGACCTCCGCGGTTACGCCCGAGACCTGTGAGTCCACGAGGAAGAAAATGCGTTCGAGTTTGGCGGGCTTGAGGCCCGAGATGTCGCGCCGGATTTTGAAATGGTCTCCGTTGTCAAAGCGCTCGGGAACGGCCACCACCACGGGGACGGTCCACTCGGGCCCGAGCCGTTCCCGCTCTCCCGCGCCCATGTCCTTGGCGTACCCCTTGATCGTGGCCTGGTAGCAGCCGGGCTTGGCCAGAGCTTTCGCGTTGAACCGGACGGGAAGGCGCGCGGGCTCCTCCGCCTTCATGTAGGAGGCATCCTTCTCCACGGTGACCCACGGCGCGTCCACCGTGACGTCGAAGGCCTGGTAGTAGTGGGCCTTGTCGTCTCCCGAGGCCTCCCTGGGGAACTCGGGCTTGATGGTCACCGTCTGCGTGGCGGAACCTTCAGGGAAGAAATCGCCGCGCCAGAAAATGGCCGGCCCCTTGTGGCCCGCCATCTCGGGAGATTCGGTCTCCGCCTGGTAAATGACCGGCTGGCTGGCGCTTCGGGCCGCGAGGGCCTGATAGACGGTCCACGCTCTGGGCACGTTCACCAGGCCGTGGCCCTGGTCCGCGGGGCCGTAGCCGGGGATGGGCACGGCGCCGCGCATGAGGGCGGCCCGGGCCGCGTCGCCGCGGAGAGGTGCTTTGCTGGCGAGGGCCGCGGAGTAGACGAGGGCCAGCGCGCCGGAGGCCTGGGGCGAGGCCATGGACGTACCGCGCATGACGTCGTGCCCCTCGGAATAGACGGGGACCGTGGAGGACGCGAAGCCGGGGCACACCACCTCGGGCTTGGCCATCTCGCCGCCCCGGTCCGAGAAGGAGAACATCTCATCCTGGGTGAGGTTGACGCCGAGGAGGTCCTTGGCCGACGTCTTGTTCATCACGGCCCCGATGGCGAGGATGGACTTCCCGCAGGCGGGGAGGCCTACCGTGGAGAGGCCCGGACCTTCGTTCCCCGCCGAAACGGCGGCCACGACGCCGGGGTTCTCCTCCAGGAGTTCGTCCAGAAGCTTCTCCGCGACGGCCTTCCCTTCCTGTTCCGACCCGATGCCGTAGGACATCTGGATGACCAGGGGCATGCCCAATTCTTTGGCCTTCTTCACGGCGTAGCGCCACGCGGAGACCATGGAGCCTTCAGTGGTGGAGCCTCCGGACAGGACGTTGCTCCCGATCTTGAGGGCCAGGATCTGCGCCCCCGGCGCGATGCCGTTGAAGCCGTGCTGGCCGTCGATCTCGAAGCCCGCGCAGATGCCCGACACGTGCGTGCCGTGGGGGCCGTCGGCCATGTAGAGGGCGGCCTTCTTCTCGTCCCCGTCCATCCAGAGGTTGAGGGCGAAGGTCATGAGGTTGGGCTTTTCGTGAAGGTCGCGGCCCCGCAGATGGAAGGCCTGGCGGGATTCGGAGAAGTCGGCCAGGGGCGTCTCGTCGGCGAGGCTGCCGTCGGCGTTCGTGTCCAGGAGGGCCGTCCAGGTCTTGCCCGACTTGAACACCACGAGGCCGTAGACGTCGTCCGCGGTGCCGTTGTTGTTGAAGTCTCCGCCGTTGGCGTCGCTGTTCTTGAAGTCCGATTCCTTGAAGTAGCCCACGTACGCGTCCTCGCCCGGCGCCGGCTTCACGGCCGCCTTGTCCAGGCCGTAGAGCCACTTGCCGTCCTTGCCGTGGAGCGCCGTCCCGTGCTCGTCCTTGGAGGGTTCCGCCTTCTCCAGGTCGATTTTTCCTTCCGAGCAGAAGACGCGGGCGTCCAGGATCTTGGGCTTGCCGTCCGAAGTCGTGAGGAGGCCGGGCGTGCCCAGCTCCACTCCCGAGTCGCACACGGCGATGAGGACGCCGCGGCCGTCCCACTGGGGATGGGCGTCGGTGAAGGCCTGAGCGCCGATGTCCGAGCGGGACAGGAACTCCCACCCCTTCGGGGCCGCAGGTTGCGCGGCAAAGACAAGGCATCCGAAGCTGAACAGCAGGGGCACGAGCATGGCGCGTTTCATCATGACCTCCAACAAAGACGGGCCTCACAAAGAAGGGTCATTACGGAAGTACCAAGAACACGAGACAAGACAAAAGGAGGTCTTGCGGATCTCCCTTGCCTGCCCTGTCAAATTGTTTCTCCGAGCCCTCTGTGTCTCCGTGGTGAATGCTGTATCTCTAACTCACTCCAGCGTTTTGAGCATCTCCCTGCGGAAGGGGATCACATCTTGATATCGGCCCTCTCGGATCTTCTTGGGGAGCTCGGGGTCGCCGATGAGGGCCCGCCCGATGGCGATGAGGCTGTAGTCGCCGCGCTCCATCTGCGCGATCACGCCGTCCAGGGGCCTCAGGTCAAACTCCTCCCCGCGGAAGGAGGAAGTGAACTCGCCCGTGAGGGCCACTTTGCCCACGCTGATAGCCGGGAGGCCCGTGAGCTTCTCGGCCCATCCCGCCAAATTCAACGGTGAGGGAGGGAAGGACTCCTCCTCGTGGTCCCGCTGGCTGGCGTGAAAGGCGTCCACTCCCGCCGCCTTGAGGCCGCCAAGGATGTGGCCCAGCTCCTCGGGCGTGCCGGCGATTCGGCCGTTGTAGTCGTCGGCCTTCCACTGGGAGAAGCGGAACAACACGGGATAATCGGGCCCCACGGCCTTGCGAACTTCGGCGACGAGCTCAACGGCGAAGCGCATGCGGTTGTCCAGGCTCCCGCCGTACTCATCGGTCCGGTTGTTGGATTCGGCCCAGAGGAACTGGTCCACCACGTACCCGTGGGCCCCGTGGATCTCCACCGCGTCGAAACCCGCCTCCCTCGCCATGGCGGCGGACCGCGCGAAGGCCTGCTGGGTTTCCCGGATCTCGTCCAGGGTCATGGCCCTGGGTTTAGCCATGGGCGTTCCCGAGGCGGAGGGGGCGTGCGACCGCAGGTCACCCGAGCTGAGGGTGGGCGCATCGGGGAAAGGCGCCTTCTTCAGCGTGCGCTGCCGTCCCACGTGCCAGAGCTGGGCGGCGATCTTGCCCCCCTCGCCGTGGACCGCCGCAGTAACGCCTCGCCAGCCTTG
>JAKBES010000335.1 GCA_021833665.1 Acidobacteriota bacterium | reverse complement strand
GGAGCCCAGGGCGCTGCTCGTCACCTCGAAAACCGTCCGAGTGTAGTAATCCAGGCCCCGCACCAGGCGGGCCCGCTCCGAAAAGGAGACGGCCATGCCCGCCAAAATCCGCTTGACTCCCGCGTGGTGCCCGGCGCACGCCTCGCACAGGTGGTCCGCGATGGCGGGGGCGGCGTCCAGAATGGGCTGGCACGAGGGTACCTTGCAGTCCAGGACGCGCAGGGGGTTCGTCTCCAGGCGCCGCCGGCAGTCGCCGCACAGCTCCCCCGCCCTGGGCGCCAGGGCGTCCTTGAGCAGGGCCACGAACACGGGCCGGCAGGCGGGACAGCCCACCGAGTTCAGGACCACCTCAATGCCCACCACGCCCGCCTTCTGGAGGAACTCCACGAGCATGCCGATGGTCTCGGCGTCCGTACCTGGCGCCGCGTCGCCCAGCACCTCCGCGCCGATCTGGTGGAACTGGCGAAGGCGGCCCTTCTGGGGCCGCTCGTAGCGGAATTGGGGGCCCATGTAGAACAGCCGCGAGTGGAGCGGCGACTCGTGCAGGCGGTGCTCCACGAAGGCGCGCGCCACGCCCGCCGTGTTCTCCGGCCGCATGGTCACGCTGCGGCCCTTGCGGTCCGCGAAGGTGTACATCTCCTTGTTCACGATGTCCGTCTCGTCCCCGATGCCCCGCACGAAAAGTTCGGTGGGTTCCAGGATGGGCGTGCGGATCTCCGAGAAGCCGTACCGGTGGAACACCTCTCTCGCTACCGCCTCCACCCGCTGCCACCGCGCGATTTCTGGAAACAGGGTGTCCTGCGTGCCCTTCACCGCCGTGATCATGAGTCCTCCAGAAGACATATTGTAGCACCTGAGTTCACGGACGCCGATGAGGGAAGGAGTTAAGAGTTAAGAGTTGAGAGTTGAGAGTTGAGAGTTGAGGGTTGAGAGTTGAGGGGATGGAGAATTGGGATTCCCTGGCTCGGAAGGCGGCTTCGCGCCCTAGCAGGCTGTTGAAAAACTCCCGTGGGCCGCGTTGCCAGCGCCACGGGCCCGGATGCAAGGCGCCGCGACGCCGTCGGTGCCTTGCACATCGTTTAGGAGCGGCAACACGGCAGGCGGGCCTGTGCAAGCAGCCACGCGGTTTCCGGCGTGACGCCGCGCTTGCCGCGAATCAGTTCGTTCACCCGCTGCACGGGAATTCCAAGATGGCGAGCGAAGGCAAGCTGGGAGACTCCGAGCACGCCAAGGAACTCTTCGCGCAAGACCTCTCCCGGATGAGTCGGTACGCGGTGCCGTGGAATCATGGGACAACTCCCTCTAGTGGTAGTCGGTGAGAGCAACCTGATGGGCCTCGCTGCCCTCCCACCGAAACACGATCCTCCATTGGTCGTTCACGCGGACGATGTCGAACCCTTCCCATCGAGAGCGATGCCAAAGGGCGGCCGGAACGAGGAGGCGAGGGAAGCCGGGACGAGGGCCATGGTCAGGATCACCGGGGCAGGACCCGGAGTGCTTTTCTTCGGCTCGGGCCCCCATTACCCTTCCCTGTCGTCCCGCCCCGAGGAGCGGACCGGAAGAAAGATTCGGCCTTGGCGCGCTCCCGGTAGTACCGGACCCCGAGGTCCCGGTAACTGCGCGCGTAGGCGTCCAGCCACTTAAATTTCTCGGCGTGCACCGCGCCGAAGGCACCGGCCTCCCCGCTACGGGCCGCCTGGCGGGCATCAACGGCTTGGCGGAAGGCGGCGAGGGCGGCGCCGAGGGGCGCGGCGTGAACGAGCAGGGAGGCATCGTGCTCCTCGTCCAAGAGCGCGAGGATGACGCCCGCCCGCGACATCTTCTTCTCCAGCGGCGCCTGCACCACCGCGCTCAAGCCGCCGGGGAAATAGGTTCCATACCGGGCCGACGTGCGGGGATTGCCGTCCACGGCCTGGAGGGCGAGGGAGAAGGCGCGCACGGCCTTGGTGAGGGCGGCGTCCGCCTCCTGCCTCGCCGCCATGGCCGTCATGGAGGCCGTCCGGGCCGCCGCGTGCGCCTCCACCCGCTCCCGCAAGCGCTCCTGAGCCCGCGAAAACTCCGCGGCGAGGCTTTCGAGGGCAGGTTCCGCCTTCAACCGCGCGAGATGATAGTCGCCGTAAGTGCGCAAGAGCGTTCTCGCGGCGTACGTGACCCTCGGAAACTTCACCTTCCCCCTCCCAACGAGCTCATCGTGCCTCTCCAAGCAACCTATTTGCCCCAATGACTCGGGAAAATGGGCTTCTACTCGGCGATATTACCATTTCCCCAGTCTAGCGAGGCCATCTCCTCAGGGCCAGTGCTATCAAACGGCGGGGAAATGCTCTCATGCCCGAATAATAAACCATTTTCCCGGCGTAATGTTACATTTCATCTCATGGTACCGGCAAATTCAGACGGGGAAATTTGCCAAGTCCCGGCCTTAAACTGATTTCCCCAACGTAACATGACGCACCATCGGCTAGGTGCACCCCATTCAAGCGGGAAAATCATATTTAGCCCGGCCTAAACTATATTTTCCCACAAACTTGAGTGGAAATCTCCCGCCGGATTTTGCCAGTGACGGCGCACTGAGTCGTTTGAGCATGCCTGCCAGCCGTTTTCACACGTCACTTTCCCAATCCGCCTGTCCGGGCACCTCCGATGACGCGGGGAAATGCACTTCAGCCCGAGTGAAATAGCATTTCCCCGCTGATGGGAGCCAAACGCTAGCCAAAGATTGCGACAATAACCGCTCCATGCGGCATAAGGCCCTGAAGGACCACCCTTCTCACGAGGCGCTTCCCCCGTATGGACCTCCGGAGACCCATCATCACGCTGGACAAGGAGTGCCCCTCTGGTGCCGTGACCATCTCTGCACCTTACCTTGCCGCCGGGAGGGCATCGGGGGCAACCCGTTCCTCACCTTGCGCCCAAATTCGCCGATGTGGGCTCGTCACGAACGCGTGAGGAACCGTGCAGAGGTCAATCTGTTGAGTACTTGGACCATGAAGTTAAGAGCGTACTCGCGGAGGAGCCGGAGTTCACGCACCCGGGGATGCGGAAGACTCTTGCTCTCAGACATGGGCCGTGACGAGGACCTCTTCGCCGAGCATGTCCACGATCTTGAGGGCGATGGTCGTCTTGCCCTTGGGGGCGGGTAGTTCGTAGGTTCCGGCCACGAAGTCGGCCTTTTTCTCGGGCACGTCGGAGAGTGCGACGTTGAACACCTGTCCGTCGTAGGCTGTGTCCACCATCACGCAGTCCACCATGGCGCGCCAGTCGTCGATCCTTGGGGTGAGGACTCCGGCCTGCTCGCGCAGGCGTTCGAGGATGCTCGGGGAGATGAAATCCTCGATAACGACGTGGATCGTGTCCTTCGTCCGCGTGATCTTGGCTTTGGCCGTGGCGGGCGCGTGCTGAAAGAACTTGCCATGGCGCGGGTCGGTGCGAAGTTCGATGACGGCGATCTTGTTAGCTGCGTCCTTGCCCTTGCGCAGGCGGTTCCAGTCCTCGGCCCACGCGGCGGCGGCCAGCTCTTGCCCGAGGCAGACGCAGGTAACGGGGCGGTCCTCGTCTGGGCGGGCGTCCAATTCTCTCTTGATCTCTTCAAGGTCGAGGGGCGAGAGGGGATGGTTGAAGGGGATGATCTTCACCAAGGCCTTGCCGAGGGTGCCATCAAAGAAGCCGTCGGCGCGGGTGCGCGTGACGCCGATGTGCTCGCACGCCAGGGCCACCGCCT
>JAKBES010000334.1 GCA_021833665.1 Acidobacteriota bacterium | reverse complement strand
GCAGCGCCACATTCCTCGAGGAGCAGGGGGAGCGAATCGAGGCGAAGAAGAGCCATCGGGAACATACGCGGATGCAGAGGCACGTGGCCCGGCCCTCGCTGGCGGCGATCCTGGGGAGAAGGGTGGGTGGCGACCGGGCCTCGCTGGCCGCCGCGACATGGGAGGCACACGTCACGCACGGCTACACCCTCAAGGCCATCGCGGATTACCTGGGCGTGCACTACGCCACCGCCGGCCGGCTTGTCCGCGCCGCGCGAGCTGAGATGAGGTGCTAAATTGCAAGATGTGACCCCATGTTCCTGAAGAAGGAACGGGTGTTGAAGGCTGTCAGGAGAAGGGCCATGAAAGCCCTCATGCTCCCTGCCGTCTTAGGAATGGCCGGTGTGTTATCGGACCAGGTTGCCGCCTCCTGGAAACCACCCGAGGTCGTCTTCTCCCTGACCTCGCCGACGAAGTATTCGCGCTGGCCAATCAAGACCTTTCTTGGTCGCGACGATGAAGGGCGCTTCGTGTATCTTGAGGCGGTGGTGACGGTCAAGGATGGCCAACCTGAGATTACTCCATCGCGCGCTCCATTCTTGTCACAAGAACTATCTTCCGCCGGCGGGGGATTAGGGCTCCTGCCCTATAGCCACCGGACCTTGACCGAGGGCTTCCTCAGGGATTATGCAGGACGCACCATCCGCCGCGTGGAAGCGTGGGGCGGCAAAGTCACGCCGCTTGCGGACGGAAGTTTCATCGTGGCAGAACATAGGTTACCATTCGAGGCCGGGTACAGCGACATCGTAGAGTTTCGTAACTTCCGGTATTACCTGTATAGCGCCGACGGCCGGTACCTCCGCGAGCTCAACAAGCCCCCAGCCGAGTGCATCAGCATTCGAATGGTCGACGGGGCCGGCATAACGCCCGACCTGCAGCTAGACATTCAGGAAGAGAAACGACCGGCCGAATTGAGCTATGAAGAAAAAGTCGCTCTGCGCAAGGCAGGCAAGTTGTGGTCGCTGACGAACGCCCATCGAACTTCCTTCGGTTTCGTTAGCAACCTTCCCGACTACTACGCTTGGAACGAAAAAGGCGAATTGATTTCGAGCTATTTCATGAACCTCCTTGAACCGCAGAAGACCATTGCGACCTACCTCCGACAGATCGATCCGGGGGAACCGGAAAAGGATTCGCCGTATCGGACTTCCTTCTTCGACTTCGTCGACCGGGACGGGACCATCTACCGGGAAGGCTACTCGCCGAAGGCCTACTGTCTCTTTCGCTTCGAGTGGGTGAACGACGATGGGCCTCCGCTCAGCCCTCCGGCCAAGATCACGCCGCTGGACGGCTTCGGCTACCCCCTTCCGGAGAAGCCCGGCCCGCCGAGTTTCCACCTGGAATGGGAGCCCAAGCCGGGCACGCAGAACCCCGCCCCGGTAGGGGGCGGCCCGACGCTGACCTTCCTATTCCCGGACCAGGACATCCGCGTCTGGAACGGCTATTATCCGGTCTACAGCCTCTGGGACTACCAGCTCTCCCTCTTCCAGCGGGACCATCCTGGGGCGATCCGTGGGAGCATCTCCCGGCCGCTCGGCAACGACTGGGCTGCCGAGATCACGGTGGACCTGCGCGAGACGGCCACCTGCGGGTGCGTCAAGGTCCATCTGGGCGGGATCGCCACCTATGACTATCTGCTGAAGAGCGCTCAGAATGGGGGGGGGTTCGACTATCCCGACGACAAGATGCGGCATGGGTGCACGATAAGGTTCACGGACGACTGGAGGGCGCGACTAAAGGCACAAGGAGAAATGGTGCCTGTCGCCTGGTCCGATCCCGGCTGGGAGGAATTGAATAAGAACCTTCACGCCTTTGACCGCAACCCGCTTTTCGATCCCACGGTGCCCGACATCTTGAAGCCTTACATCAACGCCACGAATCTGGAGACCAACCATCCCCTCCTGATCGAAACGGGCGACGACACGAAGGTCTTTGTCGGCCCGACCGTCATGACGCGCCTGTGGATGGAGCCCAGGACCTGGCCCGGGCCAGAGCGGGCGAAGGCGACGGTCTACAGCCGGAACTGGCTCACAGACCAGGACGATCAGGTTCAACTGTTAGAAACGTCTCCCGGCTCGCGGCGCTTCGAGGACGAGGATGGAGCAGTCATCTATGAGATCACCCACATTCTCAACGAATCCCCCAAGGACGTGCGGTGGAAGGGCCGCGATGAGCTGGACGCCCTCCTCTTCAAGGACGTGCCGAGGACGGGCCCCGAGGAGGTGGACCTCCTTTACCTCTACATCACCGACCCCAAGCTCGGTCTGAAGCACGCCCCACAGCTCCTCTACGAGAACGGAATCGACACGGGGGAGTACTGGTCCTTCTCCGAGCCGCCCTGGCTCTTGATCAACTATCCCTATGGCCCATGGCCCTATAAGCCGTGGAGGCAGGTGAGCGAGGAGATCGCAAAGGCCCCCTTTTATGTGGAAGCGGGCGGGCCCAACCTGCCTGCCCATCCCGCCCTCGACCTCTCGTGGGACGGCCCCGACGGGAAGCGGCAACGGGTCATCGTCCCCATGGCCCCCTCAGGCGAGGGCAAGTACAAGACCACGGTTCCGCTCCTCGCCTTCGGCGAGAAGGGGTGCGACATTGGCAAGTCATGGAAGTGGACCGACAAGGTTCCCACCCCTCAGATTCCTGGCGTGATTACCTTCCGGGAAAGCAGCCCGAGGTGGGCGCTGATCAGCGGATCTTCCTGAAAGCCACCTCGCCGATCGGCTTCATCACGGGCCTCGTCACGGATGTCCCTGTCGCGCGCGCATGGGACCGGCGAAAGCGAGGCCGAAAGGGACTGAAGAGAAGGTTTTGGAGGCATGGCGGCGGGACCGCTAGGGTCAAGAAGCGGACTTCACGACGAGCGCGGGGGCCACCACCACGGGCCAGGTGGATAACGTCGAAGAACGGGGGTCACCCATTAGTCGGCCCCTGTCAACAGGTGGAGTTTCTCCCTAGCGGCGCCCTTCAGGCGCCGCGCTTCTGAGCCCTTTGCAGAGGGCCAGGCCGTTGGGGCTCCGGTGGTTGCGCGCCTGCGTCGTCGGGCTTTGGGTGTCGCGTCTCGAAGGGCGCGCACCAGTCACCCATCAGGATCAGGGCGGTGGCGGGGCGAGCCCTTGCGAGCGAGCCCCGCTGGCCCCTGGCGGCCTTCGCCGCCCCAGACAACGATCGGTTCCCTCGACTCTCGTCGGGGAAATAGGCTTCGGCCTCCACGAATTTCCGGCGCACGTGGGCCAAGCAGTGAACGAGCGTGGAGCCCCCGCCCTCGACAGTCATTTAGCACCGGGGGCTGTCTCAGCGATATTGGCACAGGGGGCTATCTGGAGTCTCTAACGTGAGCAAGAAACCGACGGACATTCCTGCTTCGATTAGGGCTCCGGATGGAGATGCTCGCCCGGCGGACTGTTCATTGACTCGTTGCACCTTCCGCTGGCGCCACTTCGGTGCCCTCGTTAAGGATGGCCAGGTACTGGCCGTAGGCGAAGAGGCGGTCACGCCTTCTCCCGGTGGCCTCGCGGACGATGCCCAGCTCGATCAAGTTGGAAAGTGCCTTCGAGAGGGTCGGATGGGAGAGATTCAACTTCTCCACCGCCTTCGCGATGCTAAGGACAGGATGGCGACGCATCAGGTTATGAACGCGAAGTGCTGAACCGGCTGACCGTCCCAGCTTGGCGAGCTTGGCTCCATCTGCTT
>JAKBES010000333.1 GCA_021833665.1 Acidobacteriota bacterium | reverse complement strand
ACGAAGGCTTTCTCCGCCGTGCGCCGCACGTTGCCCCAGAAGAAGGTGGAGACGGACACGCGGATCTCGCCCGTGGTGCGGCTCTCGGCGTCTTCGATGGCCCGCTTCACGGCCGCCGCGTCCACCAGCTTTCTCAGCTTCGCTCGGTGCATCATCTCGTCACGCTCGGGTGGTGACCACGTGGGCAGCTGATCGGGTCATCCTCGCCTTTCACTTTTCACTTTTCACTTCTCACTTTTCACTATCTTCACCACGACCCCGTGGCGCCGCCGCCGCCGGAGCTTCCGCCGCCTCCCGAAAAACCGCCGCCTCCTCCGCCCCCGCCACCCCGTCCTCCCGAGAGGAGGCTGAAGAGAAGATAGATGGCGAGCCCTGGGTGGGTCACGAGGAGCACGAGGAAGGCGATGCCCAGTATGCCCATGAGGATCATCTGGGGAAGGCTGATGGGGCGCGGCGCCGAGTGCCTGGGCACGGCGGGCGGGGCCGCCTCGTCCCCCGCCGCCGAGCCGGGCTGGATGGCGTTCATGAGGGCGTCCACGCCGGCGGAGACGGCGCCGTCCCGGTCCCCCGCCTGGATGCGCGGGACGATCACGTCCCGGATGATGCGGGAGGCGATGATGTCGGGAACCTTGTCCTCAAGGCCGTAGCCCACCTCGACGCGAACCTTCTGGTCCTTGGCGAAGAGAAAGAGGATCAGACCGTTGTCCAGGCCCTTCCTGCCCACCTTCCACTTGGCGAAGGCGTTGACCGTCCACTCCTCCGTGGGCGTGTCGCCCGTGGTGGAGCCGATCCAGACCAGGACCTGATTGCCCGTGGCCCGCTCGAACTGCTCCAGCCGCTGGTCCACGGAAGCGAGAGCCTGGGGGGACATGAAGCCGGCGGTGTCCGTGGCCCAGCGCGTGGGCGCGGCAGGAATGGGCACCTCTGCCGCGGCAAGGGAAACCGCGGCCAGGGATGCGATGAAGACGAGAAGCAGAATGGGGAGGCGCTTCATGGCCACCTGCGAGAGAACAGGGAGCAGGCAGCCGGGAGCGGAGGCCAAATCCTCCTCCGCTCCCCGCTTCCTGCCTCCCGATTCCTCCTCAGAACTGCACCTTCGGCGCGGTCTCCGCACCGGGCTGGGACTTGAAGTAGGGCTTCTCGTTGAACCGGCCGCCGAAGAACCCCGCCACGAGGTTCGTGGGGAAACTCAGGCGCTTGGTGTTGAAGGCCTGGGCCGCCTCGTTGAAGCGCATGCGCTCCACGGCGATGCGGTTTTCCGTGCCTTCGAGCTGGGCTTGGAGGTCGCGGAAGTTCTGCGTGGCCTTCAAATCGGGATACCGCTCCACCACCACCATGAGCCGTGAGAGGGCGGAGGAGAGGCCGTCCTGGGCCTGCTGGAACTTGGCGAAGGCCGCCGGATCGTTGGCGATGCCCGCGGCGTTGATCTGCCCGACCTGGGCGCGGGCTTCCGCCACCTGCGTGAAGGTGTCCTTCTCGAAGGCCGCGGCACCTTTCACGGTCTGCACCAGGTTTGGCACCAAGTCCGCGCGCCGCTGGTAAACGTTCTCCACCTGGCCCCATTGGGCCTGCACCTTCTGGTCGAGGGAAACGAGGGAGTTGTAGGTGCCCGCCACGAAGACTCCGCCGATAAGACAGGCGACGACCAGCACCGCGAGGATTCCCAATGCGATCCATTTGCCCATGATCATGCTCCTATTTGGTGCGGCCCCCGCTGGCTACACATCATCACGCTGGGAGCCGGTTCCACGGTGAGTATAGTACAGGGAGGGGGCCGGGGGACAGGGGACAGGGAAGCAGGGAGCAGGGAGCAGGGAAGCAGGGAGCAGGGAGCAGGGAGCGGGGAGCAGAGCAAAGCACCTCCCAAGTTAGCCTTCCTCACCGCTTCCCGCCTCCTTTCGGGCCTCATTGACGAGCTCGTGGGCGAGCCGAATGGGTTGCGGGATGCGATACCGCGGGGCGCACCGCAGGGCGAGGAGCAGGGCGGAGGCGAGGTCGCAGCGGTGGCCGGGAGACACGAAGACGGGTGCCGCGCCTGCCCGGGTCCGAAGAACCGCGCCGAGGGTTTCCCCGTCCAGCATCAGAGGGGACCAGGCGCCGCGGGCCGGAGCGGGTTCGTCGAAGGTTCCGCACAGGCGGCTCTTGGCGCAGCCCACCGTGGGGATGCCCAGAGCAACCCCCAGGTGCGCCGCCGAACCGAAGCGGCGCGGGTGCGCCGTCCCGTGGGCGTCCACGAGAGTCACCTCGGGTGCCGTCCGCAGCAGCTCGTAAGCCCGCGCGAGGACCGGGACCTCCCGGAACGCCAGGAGGCCAGGCAGGTAAGGAAAGCTCACCTCCATCCTGGCCACGGCCCGGTCCACGACGGTGAAGCCTGCCTGCGCGTCGCACACCACGAAGCCGCCCCAAAAAGTCGTCCCGAACCGGTTGAAGGAGCAGTCCGCCCCCGCCACCAAGCGCGGGTGCTCAGGCAGCGGTTCCAGGCGGAGCAAAGCGCGAAGGCGCTCCTGTTCCTCAAGGGCCTGGCTGTACTTAGGGTTGGCGTACTCGGGCCGCTTCACGATACCTCCGCCTTGAAACGGAACACCTTGGACCACATCTTAGTTTATAGATGAAGGAGGTGCACATGATCTGCAACATCCACCCCGTGGAGCGCGTCGTGAGGGGCATCGTGGGCCTGGGACTCCTGGCCATCGTCTTCGTGGGGCCCAAGACCCTCTGGGGCCTCATCGGCATCGTGCCCCTCGCCACGGCGCTCGTCGGCTGGTGCCCGCCCTACCAGTGGCTCGGCATCAATACCAACACGACGGCCCTGAACAAAAAGTAAGCCCACCGTGATTTTCCCGTCTTTGATCCTCCCAATTCCTTGTTTTTCAAGGGATGAGGGACTATGCTTCCTTCGGGAGGTACCCTCATCGTGCAAGTGACGTCCAACGACTTGACCCCTCGCATAGCGCTGTTCATCGACTTTGACAACGGCCAGCTCGATATCACGCGGGTTCTGAACGCCTTGCGGGAGAGGGGCATCATCATCCTGAAGAAGGCCTACGGCGACTGGGCCAAGTTCGCCCAGTTCCGAAAGGTCCTCGCCGAGCACGGCGTCGATCTCGTGGAGCGGCCGACGATCCACGCCGGTGGAGACAAAAACGGCGCGGACATCCAGCTCGCCGTGGACGCGCTCGAGGCCTGCCTCACCAACCGCCACATTGACGTGTTCGCCGTCGTCTCCGGCGACAGCGATTTCCTGCCACTCATCTCGCGCCTCCAGGCCTACAACAAGAAGGTCGTCATCGTGGGGATGCGCAAGACCACATCGTCCGTCGTCATGGCCAACTGTAACGAATACCTCGCCTACGAGAACCTGGGCCAGGTCGTGCCGGGCCACGAGGCCGTGGGCGAAGGCAAGGTGGAGGAGCTTGACCCGAAGGACATCCAGACGGCCTTCGCCCTCCTCAGCCGGGCCATCACCCTTCTGGAGGACGAGGACCGGAGCGTGGACAGCTCCACCCTCAAACAGAAGATGCTCCAGCTCAGTCCGACGTTTGACGAGAAGACGTTTGGCTTCGCCCAGTTCAAGGCGTTCCTCGCGGAGGCCCAGAAGAACAAAATCATCCACATCGGCAAGAAGGTGGACGGGACGTATCCCATCAGCCTCGGCCGGGCCGGCCGCCTCATGGAAGACGAGGAAGAGGCCGAAGCGGCCGTCGCCGCGGCGGCGGAGCACGTGGAGATC
>JAKBES010000059.1 GCA_021833665.1 Acidobacteriota bacterium | reverse complement strand
GGCCGCCGTGACGTCGCGCACGCGTTTCGCAAGGCCCGCGTAGGACAGGGCTCGCAGCTTCCCCGCCTCCGTCTCCCCCGGCCCCACGGGGGCCCGCGGCAGGAGCCAGTCGCCCAGGGGAAGGGTCACGTCGCACGAGGCCGCCAGCTCCCCCGCCGCGGCCAGGGCAGCGGCGCGGGTGCCCCCGCCCGCGAACCGCCGCTCCGCCTCATCCGGCGGAAGCAGGTAGTCCCCCGGGCCGGCCTCTGGGGTCCGGTGTTTGGCCGCACGCAAAACGCGGTGGATGGCATACCCCGCAGGCTCGGCGAAGGACGCCATGGGCGCGGCCACGAGCGGCAGCTTCAGCCAATCGGCCGCGGCGCACGCGTCCCCGTCCTCCTTGATGTCCCCCGCAAGGCGCGCGAAGAGGCTCCCCCGCGCCGCGCCGGAGTTCTTCAGCGCATAGAGGAGCGCCACATCGGAAGCCACCAGCGCCACGTGCCCGCCGGCCGTGGCCGCCGCCGCTTCGGCCACCCGGTCGAAGCGGTCCGGCTCGAGGTTCCGGCGTGTGATCAGTCGGCAGAGGCGGGAGTAGCCTTCGTTGGTCTTCGCAAAAACAAAAAGGGGAGCGGGGAGCGGGAAGCGGGAAGCTGAACCACACGAACTGCCGACGCTTCTTCTCCTCCCTGCTCCCTGCTCCCTGCTCCCGTCCCCTGTGATCTCCGCCCCGAGCACCGGCTTGATGCCTGCCCTTTTCGCGGCCTTGTAAAACCGAACCGCGGCGTAGAGGCCATTCCGGTCGCAGAGGCCCGCGGCGGCGTACCCGCGCTCGGCGCAGGCGCCCACGAGCTGCTCCACGGACATGGCGCCGGAGTAGAAGGTGAAGGCCGAACGGTTCACCAGCGGTACGAAGAACATGGGGCTCCTTCTAAATAAGAAGGTTTTCGGAAGACCAAGAGGGCATGCCTATGAAACGAAGGTGCCGGCCCTCGCTCCCAGGGCCCTGCATCCTTGCCCGTCATCCGCGACCAAGCCTTCCACCCAAAATATAGTCACATTTGACCACAAACGCAAGCATTGCACGAGTCACGATTGCCCTTTGGGACGCCCGGTGACCATGCGTGCCAGGAGTGGCACAGCCGATTGTGCCACATCAGGCATATATTGATGATATCAGAGTTGGGTCATATGACTCTACTTGCGTAACTATATGATAAATAATACACATCTCTTCATAAACCTCCTTTGGCCTGACACTTGCTTTGGGGTCCGTGTCAGAGAGGGATCCTCGGCTCGATCTGCTGAGCAGAGGAAAGAGAAACACCCTGAAGGACCGCAGATTTCGGTTTCCCCGGCCGCGGGACAGACCGTCCAGCGTCAGGCTTCTGTCGGGGGGCCTTAACCTTTAGGAGGCGAAAATGGCGAATTGGGACCACGTGGACGGTCCGGAACGACGCATCAAGCGGCGAAAGAGGCTGATGATCTACGGATCTGTAGCCGTCGTCGTGCTTGCTGTGGTTCTGGTCTTCACCGCCACGGCTCAGAGCGCAGGCTCGGGCTGGCGGCTGATGGGCTGGAACAATTTGGGCATGCATTGCATGGATGCGGACTTCAGCGTCTTTGCCATCCTGCCGCCCTACAATACGGTGGAGGCTCAGCTCGTTGACGCCTCCGGAAACCTGGTGACAAGCGGAAACGGCGTCACGGTCACCTACCAAGCCGTCGCGGATCCCAGCGGGTCCATCAACACCACGTCTCAGGGCAAAACGAACTTCTGGGATAACGTGGTGGCTCTGTTCGGCGCCAACCTTGCCCCGGACCAGGGTCTGGCCGGCAGCAACATGCCCGGCGCGACCAACGCGCCTCAGCCCATGGCCTTCGATTCCACCCAGAACCTCTTCCAGGCCACGGGCATCCCCATCACGCCTTACGACGACAGCCACACCAAGAACTACTATCCCTTGATGCGCCTCACGGCGAAGGACTCCTCGGGCACGGTTCTGGCAACCACGGATGTGGTCCTGCCCGTTTCCGATGAGATGGATTGTTCGGCTTGCCATGCCTCCAGTTCCGGCCCCGCCGCCATGCCCAAAGCCGGCTGGGTCAACGATCCGGACCCGCAGCGCGATTACCGGCTCAACATCCTGCGCCTCCACGACGACCGCTTCTTGGGTACGACCCTCTACACGGACGCCCTGGCGGCCAAGGGTTACAACGCCTCCGGCCTCTACCCCACCGTGACCCAGGACGGAAAGGCCGTTCTTTGCGCCGGCTGCCACCTCTCCGAGGCCTTGCAGGGCACTGGTTACACGGGCGTTCCCCCGCTCACCCAGTCGGTGCATTCCCTCCACGCCAACGTGACGGACCCCACCAACGGCCAGACGCTGGACGCGAGCACCAACCGCACGGCCTGCTACCGCTGCCACCCGGGTTCCGCCACGAAATGCCTGCGCGGCGTCATGGGCAACGCCGTGGCTCCCGACGGCACCATGGACATCCAGTGCCAAAATTGTCACGGCCATATCAGCGCCGTGGGTTCGGCCTCCCGGACCGGCTGGTTCAGTGAGCCCAACTGCCAGAGTTGCCACACGGGAACGGCGGCTCACAATAACGGCATGATCCGGTATACGTCCGCCTTCGATACCAACGGCCAGCCCAGGATGGCCGTAGACACCACCTTCGCCACCACGCCCAACATGCCGTCTCAGGGCTTTTCGCTCTACCGCTTCTCCGTGGGCCACGGAGGACTGGAGTGCGCCACCTGCCATGGTTCCACGCACGCCGAATTCCCCTCCTCCCACGACAACGACAACATCCAGAGCATCGAACTTCAGGGACATGCAGGGACGCTGTCCGAATGCTCCACGTGCCATCCCTCCGGCGTCAGCACGACCAACGGCGGCCCTCACGGGATGCATCCCGTAGGACAGTCCTGGGTCTCCGCTCACTCGGATGCGGCCGACAGCAACAGGACGGCCTGCCAGGCCTGTCATGGTACGGACTACCGGGGTACGGTCCTCTCGCGCTCCTTCGCCAACCGAACACTGAGCACCGAGTACGGTACGAAGACCTTCTGGCCCGGCTTCCAGATCGGCTGCTACACGTGCCATAATGGTCCATCTGGCGGCGGCGGCAACTCGAACAGCGCTCCCGTGGTTACCGACCTTTCCGCTACGACTTCCGCCGGCACACCCGTTCCCGTGGCCTTGCAGGCGACGGACGCCAACGGCAACCCCCTCACGCTCCGCGTGGTGGACCAACCCAAGAACGGTACGGCCGGACTGTCGGGAACGACGGCCACCTACTATCCCTACGACGGATTCACCGGCACCGATACGTTCACGTACGCCGCCAATGACACCCAGACCGACTCCAACCTTGGCCACGTGACCGTTACGGTGGGAAGCCCCACGGGATGCAGCGTGACGTGCGGCGCCTCGGCCCCTCCCTCGGGCCAGGTAGGAGCCACCATCTCATTCTCTGGCAGCGCCACGGCCACCGCGTGCAGCGGAACACCCGCGTACGACTGGGACTTCGGAGACGGCTCTGCTCACGCGAACACGGCCAACGCCAGCCACACCTATTCAGCGACGGGGACCTACAACTGGGTGTTCTCCGTGGCCGCCGGCTCAGGCTCCTGCACCAAGACCGGCAGCATCACCATCACGGCCCTGGCCTGCACCGTCACCTGCTCCGCGAGTGCTCCGGCGACGGCTTCAACGGGCAGCGCCGTGTCCTTCACGGGTAGCGCCACCGCTTCATCGTGCTCCGGAGGCCTCACCTACGACTGGAATTTTGGCGATGGCTCGGCCCACGGCAGCACGGCCAACGCCAGCCACACCTACAGTGCGGCTGGAGCCTACACGTGGGTCTTTACGGCCACGGCCGGCTCCGGTTCTTGCACCAAGACCGGCACCGTCACGGTGGGTTCGAAGGCCTGCTCCGTGACCTGCTCCGCGAGCGTGCCGGCAACCGCCACACCGGGCCAGGAGGTCCGATTCTCCGCCACGGCGTCCTCCACCTGCTCGGGACAGTTGTACTACCGCTGGCAGTTCGGCGACGGTACGGACTCACAGAGCGACCCGAGCACCACCCACACCTACACCAGGGCCGGAACCTACACCTGGCAGTTGAACGTCAGCTCCGACAGCGGAGCGTCATGCAGCAAAACGGGCAACATCGTCGTAGGCACTCCGGTGGTGCCACCCACGATTACCCAGATCAGCCAACTGTCGAACCCCTTCCGGCTCAAGATGGCCGGAAGCAACTTCAAGTCGGGCCTGAAAGTCTACATCGGCTCAAGCTCCACGCCCTGGTCCAGCACCAAAGTCCAGAGCAGCTCTTCCATCCTGCTGAGTGGCAGTGAACTTCGTTCCCACTTCCCCTCTGGTGTGTCCGTGACCATCCGTGTCGTGAATCCTGACGGCGGTTCAGCCACCGGCCCGTTCCGGCGGGGAGGAGGAGATCGCGAACACTAAGGCCAAGGCCGATCACTGGTTCCAAGGGAGGGGCTCGAAAGGGCCCCTCCCTTTGTTTTATCCCCATGCCTGCCCGCCGCCTTCGGCGGCGAAGAGGCTTCGCTGGAAGACCGTATCGCTGATGGATTCCAGCTCTGGATAGGCCTCGATGAGCTGTGAGGGAACGGGCTGGCTCTGGCCCGTAAGCGAGTGCTGAACCTGGAACGCGTTGGCCACGGCTTTACCGCGGAAGTGGTTGTTGAAAATGGCCACCACCGTGTCGGCCACGCTGGAGGCTTCATGGATGGCCGTCACCCACGGTGCCAGCTCCCTCGGACCGTAAAGGTAGTTGTAGCGCTCGTCCCGGCCTGCCCCCTCGGCGAACCAGGCGGCGGCGTTGCGGCCATGAAAGCGGAAGTAGGCAAGCGAAGCCGTGACGGCGCTCGTGGGGCCCAGGCAGTGGGCCAATTCGGGCTGGTCAATGTTGCAGAACGCCGCGTCTCGCTCCCGCAAAAGCGCCAGGGCGTCCTTGCTGGCCCACGAGGCGTGGCGCATTTCTACCGCCAGGGGGTAGGCGGCGAAGCGCGAAAGCAGTTCGTCCAGGGCTCTGCGATTTTCGGCCGTATTCTTAAAGGACCACGGCCACTGCACCAGCACGGCCGCGAGCTTGCCGAAGCGCACCATGGGATCGAGGGCCTTGTGGAAGGCCCGCTCGTCCACAAGGGAGGCCTTTCGCGTGTGGGTAAAGCCCTGGAACAGCTTGACCGAGAATTTAAAGTTGGGATGATCCGACACCTGCCGCACCCAGTCGCCCGTGCGGATGGGATCGGGGATGCGATAGAAGGTCGTGTCCACCTCCACCGCGCCGAAGTATTCCGCCAGGTAAGGCAAGGGCCGGAACATCCGTCCCGCCCGCGGCGGATACACGGTGTTCCTCCAGTCCGGGTAATCCCAGCCGGCGGGGCCGATGAGAGGTTCGCGGGCGTCAAGGTGCTGAACGGCGTGGGTGCGCAAGATTATCTCTCCCTCACCCAGACGATTTTGTACGCGAATCTCACGTCCGAGGGCTCCACGACGATGGGAGGGTAGAGGGGGTTTACGGACTCGAGAACAACCATGCCCCCGGACTCTCGGTAGCGTTTCACGTATTTGTCTCCGTCCATGAGGCCCACGACGGCATAATCGCCGCTGACGGGGCGCTTGCGCGTGTCCACCATGACCACTTGGCCGTCCTCGTACTTGGGCACCATGCTGTCCCCCGCCACCTCCACGCCGAATCCGTTCGGATCCGTGAACTGGGGAGGCCGGGGGAGAAAATACATGCCGCCGCCAGCAGGGTAACCTTGATCCGTGAACTCGACGGCGGGACCGGCGGAGGCAAAGGCCACCACGGGCACGTCTCCCCCCAGGGCGCCTTCACCCATGAGGGCCGAGAGGGGCACGTCCATGGCTTCGGCGATGGCCTCAATGGACTTGAGAGAGGGCGTGATGCGGCCCTTTTCTATGCGCGCGTAATTGGGCGGGCTCCACGCCAGGCGCCGCGCCACTTCCGCCTGACTCAACCCGAGCGATTTCCGGACCTGCGCGAGTCGTTCGCCGTAGTCCATGACCATCCTCCATGGCGATAATATAGTCATGCATGACCATATTGTCAAGCGTGAGCGGAGGAAAGCAATCTTCCGGCCTCGCGCATGCGTTTGATCCTCGGCTCACGGCTCGCGGCTCACGCCTCATCCCCTCATCTGCGCATTTTCCCCGCTCATTACGCCTTGCGGAATGCTCCAAAATCCTGTAAGATAAGGTCTTTGCCCGTGGAGGAGCCACCTGATGAACGTGCTCAAAACTATGCGGAACATGGGATCCCTGAAAATCCTGCTCTGGATCATCGTCATTTCTTTCGTCGGCGCCATGTTCACCGTGTGGGGCACGGGAGGAAGCTCGGACAACTCCGGCCGGAATTGGCTCGGCGAAGAGTACGCGGTGAAAGTGGACAGCCGATCCCTGCCGCCCGCCGTTTTCAGACTGGAGTACAGGTTCTACGCGGAGCGAATCCGGCAGATGCTCGGTGACAACTTCCGCGAGGATTTCCTTCGTGGAGCCTCCAAGACCGTGGCCGAAGGGATGGTGCGCCAGCTCATCCTGGCGGACATGGCCAAGGACTACGGGCTCTCCGTGAGTGATGAGGAATTGGCCGCGGCCATCCAGCGCATGTACAATTTCAGGGACCCGAAGACCGAATACCCCGCCATGATCTCACGCATGGGCGTGACGGCCGAGGAGTTTCAGACGCTCCTCCGCTACGAGCTCCTCAGCCAAAAACTCAGCGATCTCCTGGCCAATGCGGACTATCTCTCCGACGCCGAGCTGGCCAAGCGGTACGCGGAGCAGAACGAAGGCGTGAAAGCCATGGTGGCGGTGGTTTCGAACGCGCGCTTTCTCTCCAAAGTCGCCCCTCCGACGGAGTCCGAGGTGCAGGCCCGTTACGACCGCGACAAGACCAAGCTCCAGGTGCCCGAAAAGAAGACGTTTGAGTACGTCCTCCTCTCCCCGGCGGCGATCCGCAACGGACTGAAGGTGGACGATGCGCAGGTCAAGGCCTATTACGAGACGCACAAATCAGACTTCTCCACCCCCGCGGACCAGCGCCGCGCCAGCCACATTCTGATCAAGGTGGACGAGAAGGCTCCCGCCAAAGAAATCGAGGCGGCCCGCAAAAAGGCCCAGGAGATCTACGCCAAGGCCAAAGCGGGCGCAAATTTCGCCGCTCTCGCCAAGGAGTACAGCCAGGACAGCTCGGCCGCCCAAGGGGGCGACTTGGGTTGGTTCGGCCGCAACCAGATGGTCAAACCCTTTGCCGATGCGGTCTTCGATCAGTGCAAGGCGGTGGGCGACATCGTGGGCCCCGTGCAAAGCCAGTTCGGGTTCCACATCATCAAGCTCACGGGCATCGGGGGCGAGACCAAACCCTTTGATGAAGTCAAATCCCAGGTTCGCCAGGCGCTCCTCTATAAAGACCCCGCCTTCACGGACAAGGTGGCCACCCTCTACGGGGAGGCCGAGAAGGCCATGACCGACGCCAAGGACGACACCACCATGAAGGCCGCCGCCGCCAAGTACGGCTTCACCATCGTGCCCGTGACGAACCCCGTGGGCAAGGACGATCCCATTCCGGGCTTCGGCATGGATCCCGCCGTTCAGGCCGTCCTCGCCAAAGCGTCCAAGGGCAAATGGTCCCAAGTGGCCAAGGTGCGTGACGGCGTGGCCCGGTTCAAGGTGACCTCCATTCTGCCCGCCCATCAAGCGACCCTCGCGGAAGTCAAGGGCAAGATCGCCGCCGAACTGCGGGATGAAAAGGCGTCATCTCTGGCCCGCACCGCGGCCCAGATCCTCGCCTCCTCGGCGAAGGACGCCGCGGCCCTTGAAAGCGACGCCAAGAAGGACGGCTATCCCGTTCAGCAGTCGGGACTTCTGAAGGCAAGCGACCCCATACCCGGCGCGGGCAAAGCTCCCGAAGTGAACAAGGCCCTGCTCGCCGCCAAGGTGGGCACCGTCCTGGGACCCGTTCAGGGAACCAACTCCTGGGTCGTGGCCGTCGTCACGGAGCATGCCACGGTGGACCCCAAGAAGTTCGGCCAGGAGAAGGCCTCCTTCCTGATGACCCAGCAGCAGCAGGCGGCGGAACAGTTGATGGACGATTACGTCCAGCGCCGGCGCGGGGCCTTGGAGAAGGATAAGAAAATCGCCATCAACCAGGCCCTGCTGGACTCCATGGAGCCCAGCGCCTCACGTCAGGCCAGCTAGGAAGGCCGCGCCCATGCGCCTGGGTGCGTGGACTCTCGCCGCGAGCCTGGTCCTCCTGGGGGCCGAGGCGGTGGCTCAGGTTTCCGTACCCGGGGGAGGCATCCGGCTGGACCTCCCTGCCGATTGGGGGCCGGTCCTCTGCGAGGGCCGGCTCTACGTCTTTTCCAGCGAAGGCAGAAACCAGATCCTTTCCGCCGGCGACGACGCACCGCAGTGCGACCCGGTGCACTTTTCACCTCTCCTTCAGCCCGTCTGCGGCGCCGGCGGTCCCTTGGTCCTCGACCGGGACGGAGACGTCTGGCAACTCGGCCAAGGTCTCCCCAAAACCATCCAAGCGGGATTCAAGGATGCCGTGGCCCTCTGGACCACCGCGGGGAAACCCGTGATCCTGCTCAGGGACCGGGTGGAATGGCCCGGAGGCCAGCGGGTGGCCCTGCCCTTCGAAGCCAAAGGAGGAAACCCTCTGATCGACGGAGGGTGCTGGGTATGGGGAGCCTCCAAGGCCGTCAGAGTAGGCCCCTCCGGCGAGATTCGCTGGAGCTGGTCTCCTCCCGACGGAGCCCCGGGGCCGGCCGCCCTCGGCGATGATACCCTCTTCGCGGGGACCTCCTCGGGAGCGTTGTGGTTTCTCAGGGACCGCGACGGGAAGGGCAGGTACGCCTATCAGGGAGGAGGGGCGGTACGATCACCGGCGATCGTCTCCGGCGACCTCGTGATTTACGCCTCCGAAGACCACTTCATCCGGGCCGTGGGAACGAAGGACGGCCAGCTTGTGTGGCAGTTCCGCGCGGAGGGACGCCCCCTGTTCGGCCCTTATCCTGTGGCGGCGGGCCTGCTGGTTGGGGAGGCCGGGGGAAACCGTCTCCTCATCCTGACGCCTAAGACGGGCAAGCAGGTATGGTCCTGGAAGACACCCAGCGGGGTCATCCTGCGGGCGCCCGCCGTGGCCGGAGAGCTCGCCGCCGTGCTGGCCTGGGATGAAGCCGCCACGCCGCTCCTCTGCACCGTGGCCCTGCCTTCCCATGCGCCCCCTGAGAGGCAGGCTGAGAAGCCGGCCGCGGCTCCGTGACGCCCAACCCTGTCTGGATCACCCTCGACGCCGAAAGGGGCCCGGCCCAATGGGAGGCCTTCGTCAAGGAGGCGGCACCCTACGGCGTGATCCTGTTCGCGCGCCACCTCAAGTCACCCCAACAGGTCCGCGACCTGAACGCCCTCATCCATGAGGCCGTCCTGGGATGGGCGCCGCGCATCGCCCTGGACCAGGAGGGCGGGCGAGTGAACCGCCTCGCTTCCCTGGGCATGGCCTTTCCTTCGGCGGCGGACATGAGCGGCGACCCGGAGCGCACCCGGACCCTCGCCTTGGACATGGGCGAGCACCTCAAGGATCTGGGGTTCGACGTGGATTTCGCCCCCGTCGCCGACCTGGGGCCGGCCCACGCCGGCACCGGACTGGAAGGGCGGGTCTACAGTGACGAACCGGCGGCCGTGACAGCGTGCTGCGAGGCGTTCCTCCATGGCCTGGCGGGAGCGGGGATCGCGGGATGCCTGAAGCACTTCCCGGGCCTGGGAGGTTCACGCGTTGACAGCCATCGCGGCCTGCCTTCCATGGAGGGAGGGGAAGCCGAGCGCCGCCCCCATCTCGATCCGTACGAGGCCCTCGTCGGACGCGTCCCTTACGTGATGGTGGCCCACGGCGCCTACCCGGCGTTTCTCGGGTCCGATACTCCTTCCACCCTCTGCTCCCGAACCTACGGCATCCTCGCCGGCCTCGGATTCACGGGCCTATCCATCACGGACGATTTGGGTATGGGAGCCGTCTCGGGCCTCATGGACCTCCCCGCCCTTGCGGAATGCGCCCTGTCGGCTGGAGCCTCACTCGCCCTCTGGGCGTCGTCCCAGGAGGCCTCCCTCCGCGCCCTTGACTCTTTGCTTGGCCGCCCGGCCTTTCTTGCTAACCGCCGCGCCCTTGGCATATGGTTGGAGCGAGGGGATAACCGGCCTTGAGCGACCAGCATCCACCCCGCATCCTCGTCGTCGATGACTCCCGGTCCGTGCGCGAGGAGATCAAGGAAATTCTGCGAGCCGCAAGGCCCGACGCCGTCTTCCATGAGGCCGAGAACGGCCTGGAGGGGTTCAAGCTTCTCATGGAACACCCCGTGGATCTTGTCCTCTGCGACTTGGTGATGCCTGAGATGGACGGGCTCAAGTTCCTCCAGATGCGCTCCTCCCGTCCCGCCCTGCAGGCGGTTCCGGTCATCATGCTCACGGCCGTGGGCGACGTGGACCAGAAAGTGAGGATCTTGTCGGCGGGGGCGGGCGACTACGTCACCAAGCCCTTCCACCCGGGCGAACTGGTGGCCCGCGCCACGGTCCACCTGAACACCAAACTCCTCCAGGACGAACTCAAGCAAAAGAACGAACTGCTCCTCGCCCTCTCCACCACGGACAGCTTGACGCGAATTTACAACAGACGTCATTTCCTTGAAGTGGCGCGAAAAGAGTTCGAACGGTGCGACCGGCTGGACCTGGTGGCCTCCCTCATGATCTTCGACATCGATCATTTCAAGTCAGTCAACGACAACCTGGGCCACCACGTGGGTGACGAGGTCCTCGTGGCCATCTGCAACCTTGTTCAGCAGTCTCTCCGGGATTACGACGTGTTCGGACGATACGGCGGGGACGAGTTCACCCTTCTTTTCCCTCAGACCGAGGCGGCTGAGGCGCTGGCCATCGGCAGCCGCATCGGGATGGAAGTGGGAGCCATGCGCCTCGATGCGCTCATGGGCGCCACCGTCACCGTCAGCGGGGGGGTCTCCGCCCGCGTGAACGCCTCCGACACCCTGGAGACCGTGCTCAAGGCCGCGGACCACGCGCTCTACGAGGCCAAGCGGCACGGACGGGGCCGCGTCATCGCGTCCTAGGCGGAAGCAGGGAGTAGGAAGCAGGAAGCCGGGAGCGGGAAGCAGGAAGCCGGGAGCGGGAAGCAGGGAAGAGGGGGATCTTGGCCACTCAACAACTTTAGGGCCGGACCTCGGGATTGGGCTTGCCAATGCCGAAGCAGTCTCTTCCACGGGGAGAGAGGAACGCCAGCAGCGCCGCCACGTCCATGGCAAATATCACGGCCGACAGCAGGCCGAAAATCTTAAACCCCGTCAAGTAGCCCGGGGCGGCCTGGTGGGAGGCCCACTGCCAAGCCCCCACGGGAAGCTCGGCGATCCCGCCTCCAATCTTTCCGATCATCACCGCGGCCAGGTAGGCCACGGCCCCGTACCACCCCATTCGATGCCGGTACTTCACCACGACACCTAAAGTCCAGAGCAGGACCCCGGGCACCGCAAACACCAGCAGGTAATAAGCGAAAAGCCTCAGGGACGACTGCTGCCACAGCTCGGGGAGGTCGAGGGCGGCCCACCACACCACGAATCCCAGGACGGCCCACTCGATGCCCTTGAACTGAAGGTAGACACCCAGGATTTTGGACCGGGAGGTGGGGCGCACCACCATGGCCGTGTCCTCACGTGGCAAGACGCGCCACGAGGGCGGCCTTGATGAAGGGGTCAAGGGCTCCGTCTAAAACCGAGTCGGCGTTCCCGACCTCCGTGTCGGTCCGGTGATCTTTGACCAGCCGGTACGGGTGGAGAACGTAGGACCGGATCTGGCTGCCCCAGGCGATGTCCTTTTTCGCATCCTCGACGACCTTGCGTTCCTTGGCCCGGTTTTCGAGCTCCAACTGGTAGAGGCGGGATTTGAGGATCTTCCAGGCGGTCTCGCGGTTCTGGAGCTGGCTGCGTTCGTTCTGGCAGGTCACGACGATGCCAGAGGGGAAGTGGGTGATCCGCACCGCCGTGGAGACCTTGTTGACGTTCTGGCCGCCCTTGCCCCCGGACCGGTAAATGTCGATGCGCACGTCCTTCTCGGCGATGTCGATCTCGATGTCCTCGTTGATCTCCGGAGAGACGTAGACGGACGTGAACGAGGTGTGGCGGCGGGCGGCGGCGTCGAAGGGCGAGATGCGCACGAGGCGGTGCACGCCGCTCTCCGTCTTGAGGTTCCCGTAGGCGTAATCTCCCTTCACCAGGAACGTGACGGACTTGAGGCCGGCCGTGTCGCCGTCCTGCCAGTCCATCAGCTCAGTCTGGTATCCCCGGCGCTCCGACCACCGGGTGTACATCCGGTAGAGCATGAGAGCCCAATCCTGGCTTTCCGTACCTCCCGCGCCGGGATGGATCGTCACGATGGCATTGTTAATATCCAGGTCTCCCCCCAGAAGGGCTTTGATCTCCAGTTCCTCCATGAAGGGCCGAAACTCCGCCAGGGTCTTGGAGAAATCGGCGTCGATCTCCTCCCCCTCAAATTCCAGGAGGGTATCCAGATCGCCCATATACCGGTCCAGCTTGGACAGATCGGCCATGCGGGCCCGCAAAGCTCGCTGTTCTTTGAGAACAATGGCGGCTTGATGGGGGTCGCTCCAGAATTCGGGGGAGGACGCGGTGTTCTCGACGGCCTGCATTCGCGCTTTCACCCCAGCTTCGTCAAAGACAACTCCGCAGATCGAGGGCCCGGGCGCGCAAGGCCTTGTATTCCTGCTTGTGTTCTTCCTGGATCATGCCAGCACCCCATTTCGCATCGCGAATGAGGAACTGCGAATGGAAAGAAGCAGGCCGGCTAGGCCCCCATCCGCAATCCGCCATTCCCCATTCGCAATTAAAACTCTTCCTTCATATAGTTCGGCGCCTCTTTTGTAATCATCACGTCGTGCGCATGGCTTTCTTTTAAGCCGGCCACGGTGACGCGGACGAAGCGGGCCTTCTCGCGCAGTTCAGCGATGCTCGCGCAGCCCGTGAGCCCCATCCCCGATCGCAGGCCCCCCACGAGTTGGGTCACGACGTTCTCCAGGTTGCCCTTGAAGGGCACCATGCCCTCGATGCCTTCCGGGACGAGCTTGGAGAGGGGCGCCTCACCCTCCTGAAAGTACCGGTCCGCGGAGCCCGCCTTCATGGCGCCCAGGGAGCCCATGCCGCGGTAGGCCTTGAAGGTGCGCCCCTGGTAAAGAATGGTCTCGCCGGGGGCCTCGTGAGTTCCGGCAAAGAGGCTGCCGATCATGACCGATTGGGCCCCCGCCGCGATGGCCTTGACGATCTCCCCTGAGAACCGGATGCCGCCGTCGGCGATGACCGGGATGCCCCTCTTATTCGCCACCTTCGAGCACTCGGCGATGGCGCTGACCTGCGGAATGCCGGCCCCGGTGACGATCCGGGTCGTGCAGATGGAGCCGGGACCGATGCCCACCTTTACGGCGTCGGCCCCCCGTTCGATGAGAGCCTCGGTGGCGCCGGCGGTGGCCACGTTGCCCACGATCAACTGGACGTCGGGAAATGCGCTTTTCAGAGTCTCGCACGCGTCCAGCACGCCTTTGGAGTGGCCGTGAGAGGAATCCAGAACCAGGACGTCCACGTGAACGTCCACAAGGCCCTTGGCGCGGGCCAGCAGGTCCGAGCCGACGCCCACCGCGGCCCCCACGCGAAGGCGGCCCATCTTGTCCTTGCAGGCGTTGGGGAACTTGATCTTCTTCTGGATGTCCTTGACCGTGATGAGCCCCTTGAGGTGGTAGTGCTCGTCAACGACCAGAAGCTTCTCTATTTTATACCGCTGCAGGAGGGCTTTAGCCTCGTCGAGGGTGGTGCCGACGGGCACGGTCTTGAGGTTCTCACGGGTCATGAGTTCGCTCACGGGCAGATCCGTGCGCTCCTCGAACCGCAGGTCGCGATTGGTGAGAATCCCCAGCAGTCTCCCGTCAGGAGCCGTCACGGGGACGCCGGAGATGCGGAACTTGGTCATCAGATCCAGGGCGTCGGCCACCCTCCGCTCGGGAGCGATGGTGATGGGGTTGGTGATCATCCCCGCCTCAGACCGCTTGACCCGGTCCACCTCCTCGGCCTGCCGTTCCGGGGCCATGTTCTTGTGCATCACACCGATTCCTCCGTGCCGGGCCATGGCTACGGCCAGGTTGGCCTCGGTCACCGTGTCCATGGCCGAGGAGAGGAGGGGGATATTTAATTGAATCTTGTGGGTCAGGATGGTCGTCGTATCCACTTGCTGTGGATGGACCACCGAGTGGGCCGGCACCAGGGACACGTCATCGAAGGTCAGGGCCAGCGGTGGGTTATCCTGCAACATGGTCTGGCTCCTCATAAGCCCTTTATTATAACCTGGTTCAAAGCCCATCGCCACCCCGGCGCCAGACTCCGGCGCCAGATCCCTGCCACGGGGACAACACCGACAAGGACACCGAGGCCGTCCCACCTCTCCCCTGAAGCGTGAGTTCCGGCGTTGCGGACCCTTCTGGATTCTGCCCCACCCGGCCCCTCCAGCGGGTGAAACCCTTGACAAGGCCCCCTTAAAGGCGCTAAGTAGAACATGAGGATTGAGGCATTAGGTAATGTGCGTGAAGTAAACCTTGTGGATAAAAGGAGGTGGCTGCATGAAGAAATTGTTGGTGGGAGCTGTCCTGATGCTGGCAGGCGTAGGGCTCATGGCCCAAGCCCATACGGGCTATTTCGACGTCATGCCCGGCTATCAGTTCAGCACGGGAAATTACCAAGTTGTCAGCGGGGATTTCAAGGCGAACGGCAGCGGCAAAGACAACTTCATCGCCGGCCTTGATTTCGGCTGGTTCTTCACGGACCACGTGGGCCTCCACGCTGGCTACGAGTACAACACGGGCGACTATCACGCCAATCTCCACTACGGGCCCTTTTACCTGGGCGACTTCAAGTTTTCCCGGAACACCAACCTGGTTGAGGTTGGCCCCGAGTTCATCTGGGGGAGCAGCGCCAACCAGGGCTATTTCCAGCTTAACGTCGGCCACACCTTCGGTGGAGGCGACACAAAGTTTTACTACGGTGGCCACAAGTACGACCTGGGCAACGTCGGCACCAACGAGTGGACTTACGGCGCCGCCGTCGGTTACAGGCACTACTTCACCGACACCGTAGGCATCGCCATGCAGGGGACGTACCACCACATCCAGAACTGGGAGATCAGCGACAACTGGGACGCACGGATCGGCGTCACTTTCCGCTTCCCGAAGCCGGCCCCTCCGCCGCCTCCCCCGCCGCCACCTCCCCCGCCGCCGCCTCCCCCGCCACCGCCACCGCCGCCTCCGCCGCCTCCTCCGCCACCGCCGCCGAAGATGATCGAAATCAACCTCGACGAGTCGGTCCTCCATTTCGCCATCGACAAGTGGGCGATTCCGAAGGATGGCGAAACGGCTCTTAACGACGCCGTGGCTAAGCTCAACGAATATCCCGCTCTCAAAGT
>JAKBES010000058.1 GCA_021833665.1 Acidobacteriota bacterium | reverse complement strand
AGACGATGTGCAAGGCATCGACGGCGTCGCGGCGCCTTGCATCCGGGCCCGTGGCGCTGGCAACGCGACCCACGGGAGTTTCTCAGCAGCCTGCTAGGGGGAGGAGGGCGGCCCCTCTCCCCCGGTTCGTCCGCGAAGGGAGCCTCCGCTACCTCCCGAGCCCCTTGAGAAGATCTTTGAAGGAGGGCTTCTTCTTCGGCTGGTTCTGTTGCTCCTGCTGCTGGCCTTCTTGGGAGGAGGAAGCTTCTGCCCCTTCCTCGCCCCCGCTTCCACCTTGTTTGAACATGTTTTTCATCATGGAGCCGGCGCCGAATTCGGTTTTGGTGTACCCCGAGGGGAGATCGAAGGTTCCCGGCAACATGGCCGTGAGCTGGATATCTTTGGTGGTGTAAGTGGTGGTTCCCTCGTCCTTCCCGTTCACGACTCGGTGGCTCACGATCTGGACAGGGAAGCCCAGGAACCCGACCTTGGCGGCGATGGACTTGTCGAACTCCTGGTCCCCCGTCACCATGCCCATCGCTTGCCAGTTGCGCCCGCCGAAAAGAGTCAGGGCGTCGTACGCGTTGGTCGTGTAGTAGTCGGTCGTCTCTTCCGTGTGGGACTTGCTCGAGAATCCCATGATCCTCGCGGAGGTGTCGAAGGACAGGGTCACCCGCTTGCCCTGGCAGAGTGTGCCCTCCACCACCTTGGGGGGAAGCGCCGTCACGTCCGCCTTCTGATTCGCGTAGGTGATCTTCATGGACTGGGCCATGCTGTTGGCCGCGCTCTGCAGCCGCTCCGTGTCCATCTCGATGTACTCTTTCTTGTCGGGAAACACGAAATATCCCTTCTTCGCGGCGGCGGCCCCGAGCAAGTAGCTGCCCTTGCCGAAAAGCCCGAAGTCGGTGAGGTACGTCATCTTGAATTTGCCGCCCTCGGCCCTGGCCTCGAACTCATACCCCACAAAGGCATCGGGATTCAGGCCCATCTGGCGCATGTTCGCCTTTTCTTCGGCGGACATTTTCTCCGCCTTGGCCTGCGAGTCACCGCCTTCCACCATGACGGATCCCTTGTAGTAGATGCCCAGCCCGGCCGCGTGAGACTGCAGGCTCAGCGCCGCAACCGCAGCGGCCAACAATAGCGTCGTTTTCATGGTCCATTCCTCCCTGGTCAAAGGCCATGAAGAGCATAACCAAAGATACCCGGCACCTCAAGCGCGGCACGGGCCTTTGTGAGAAGGGTCACGGCGAAGGCGGGCGTCCTCCCTCCGTTCCCTCAGTTGCCATTCGGACTTTGCAGGGTGACCACGTACTGGATGAGATTCCGCCTGGCCTCTCCTTGGATGCCTGGAAACGCGGGCATCTTTTTCCCGCCCCTGTCGAGCGTTTGCGCCACCTTTTCGGGTGTAAGCCTCATGCCCACGAGGTTGGGACCCGTGGCGGGAGGCACGGCATGGCAGGAAGCGCACGCCTCGCGATAAATGGTTCTGCCGTCCGTCGTAGCCGGCCGGTACGTGGCGCAGGCCAGAAACACCAGGCCCCACATGACGAGGGCCGAAGCGCCGCGTCGTCTATACACCGCCTGGATCGAGGCTTCCATGGCCCTCTCCTCTCTCACGGCGCGCTGGCCTCCCAAACTCTATGGGGCACCTCCCGAGATGTCAACGCCCTGGGCCATTTGACCCGGTGGCAACGGGTTCAGGGCCACCCCCTTTTAAGGTGACCAAATTAGTAACATATTGGAGGCTTCCGGCGCCCTCGCCCCTGCACCGGAGAGGAGGATTCATGGCACTCTCCAGGCCGCGCACGTCCGAGACGAACCGTTTGCGAAGGCCGGCCTGGAGCGCGACGCGCCTTCGCGGGCTCGTACAGGTCCTCGTGGTTCTTGGATCTGTCCCGTGGGCACCGCGTCCGAGTGGATGTGGCGCCTGCGCGCCCGCCTCTTTAAACGATGGCCGTCCCACGCCGTTCCCCGCTGGCTCGACCGGTTCCTCATGACGCCCAAATACCTCGTGCTGGGATTCTTTGGCTATTTTATCCTCGTTGCCATGACGCCTAGCGATCTTGCGGCCTTCATCAAAGGGCCTTACAACCGCGTGGCCGACGTTCGAATGCTCGCCTTTTTCTCCCACCCCTCCTCCGTGACCATCACCGCTCTCGCCGCGCTGGTCCTTCTGACTTTCCTTTTGAAGAACGCCTGGTGCAGGTATCTGTGCCCCTACGGAGCCCTTCTGGGCCTGGTGAGCCTTCTGAGCCCCGCCAGCCTTGATCCGCCTTGACTTGAAGCCGTTCCCGGGCGATCCTGGGGCCAAATTCCTCGCCCAGCGGGCGCGAGGCCCGGCCGGGGGGGGACCACAGGGGAGGAGGCGAGCCATGGAAGAAGCGGCAAGGCAATCGTTGGGGGGGGGCTTACTCGCGGGAACGATGGGAGCCTCCTGCTGTTTTGCTCTCGTCGTCTACGTCTATTTTTCCATGTGCCTGATGAAGATCGCACAGAAGCTGGGCGTTGAAAACGCCTGGCTCGCGTGGATCCCCATCGTCAACCTCTGGACCCTCGTCCAGTGCGCGGGAAAAGAGTGGTGGTGGATCATCATGCTCTTCATCCCGCTCCTCAACATCGTCTTCGGCATCCTCATCTGGATGAGTATCTCCGAGCGCAGAGGGAAGCCCTCGTGGCTGGGCATCCTCATGATCATTCCCCTGCTCAACCTCATCATTCCGGGGTACTTGGCTTTCAGCGACTAGCCAGCGGCCACACGACGAAAGAGGCGGGCGCGTACCCGCCTCTTTTTCTGCGTTTTCCTCGTTCCGTGGGGCCAGTGGGGGGGGGCCGCTCTCCCGCTCCCCGCTCCCTAACTCTCCACCGCCGCGTTCACCTTGCGCAAAACCAACCCCAGCAAGAGCGCCGCGAAGAGACTCGATGCGACCAGGAAGAAGAAGAACCCGCTGTGAGGCCAGCGGTCCCACAGGAATTCGATGCCTCCCGCCAAATAATTGCCGCACGCCGTGGCGCCGAACCAGAGGCCCATCATGAGGCCCCTGAAGCGGGGCGGAGCCACCTTGGAGCAGAAGGCCAGCCCCATGGGACTGAGATTGAGTTCACCCAAGGTCACCACGCAGTAGGCCGCCACGAGCCAGAGGGGGGAAACCCGTCCCACGTCTCCTCCCATGCGGCCCGCCAAGCCCATGACACCGAAGGCCCCAGCCGTCAGGATCATGCCGATGCCCATCTTGGCGGGGGTGGAAGGCTCCAGTCCGCGCCCCCGAAGCCTGCCCCAGAACCAGACCACCAGGGGCGTGAGCGTCACAACAAAGAATGCGTTGGCCGCCCCGAAAGCCTCAGGAGGGATCTGAAACCCGAAGATGGGCCCCGTGGAGTCTCGCGCCCATAAGGTCATGGTGAATCCATTCTGGTGGAACGCCATCCAGAAGAGGACGACGATGGCGTAAATGGCCAGGAGCGCGAAAATGCGGTTCCATTCCTGTTTCTTCGTCAGCGCCTCGCCCTTCACCACGGAACCGGAGTGGTTGCTGATCTCCGCGTGAGCGATGAAGCGTTGGAAGAGGAGGAAGATGGCCAGCCCGATGAGCATGCCCACGGCGGCGGCCCCGAAGGCCCACCACCAACCGAGCTTGTTGCGCAAGAACGCCGCCGCCAGCGGGGCGAAAAAGGCTCCGATATTGATGCCCATGTAGAAAATATTGAAGGCCGAATCCTTGAGCGGGTCGTCCTCCGCGTAGAGATTGCCCACCATCACCGAGATGTTGGGCTTGAAAAGGCCGTTCCCGAGGACCAGGACCAGAAGGGACAGGAAGAGGAGCGGCTGGCCCGCCGTCCGCTCGGGGCCATCGTACCGGGGCTGGGCTTCGCTGAAGGGCTGGCCTTGCGCCTCGGCCGCCTCTCCCCGCTTCTGCCAGTCAGCAAAGGCCTGCGCCTGGGCCTTTTCCGCGGCCACCACCTGCTGCTCCACCTGAGGAGAGTTGGGCACCTTCACGGCCATGATGGCGTAACCCGCCGCCAGGAGCATGGCGCCCAGGACGATGGTCTTGCGGAAACCCAGCACCCGGTCCGCCACCCAGCCTCCCGCGATGGGGGTGAAGTAGACGAGGGCGAGGTAGGCGCCGTAGATGGTTCCCGGGTGCCGAAAATGGAAATACTCGTCCAGGTAAAGGGTGAAGATGAACAGCATGGTGTAGAAGCCGAACCGCTCCCACATCTCGGTGAAGAACAAAACGTACAAGCCTTTAGGATGCCTTGCCTTGGCCATGACCCCTCCCCTGCGGACGCCGCCGCGTCCGCCTAACCATAGCTTCATGGTGCCGTGGCGGTCAAGGCATGGGCGCGGAACGACTGACACCTAAGGCTGTCCCACGAGGCCCGTTTTCTCGGGGGGGATTGCTCCCGTTCAGGGGCTGGTATAAGCTTCGATCTGGCATGAATGGACAGATTCTGCAAAGGGCTTCCGTAGCACACTTTCAGGGAGGAACGCATGGTCAAGGTCTCTCGTTTAGCGAGGTTCACCCTTCTGGCCGTCTTAGGCCTGGCGCTCGGCATGGCCGTCCTGGCCGCGGCACCCCCGTTCCCCATCACCTGGCAAGGGGTCAAGGCGCCCTTGCCGCAAAGCGCCGGCTGGTCGGGAGTGGCCACGGTGAACGGCAAGATTTACGTCTTCGGCGGCCTCACGGGCACCGAGACGGAGAACTCCCTCACCCTCAACACGACCCAGATATACGACCCAACGTCCGACACGTGGACCGCCGGCGCCGCCATGCCCACGGCGCGGTACTTATGCACTGCTGCGGTCGTCGGGGGCAAGATCTACGTCATGGGCGGCCGGACCATCGACTCGTCTGGCGCGGGCGGCCCCGTGGACGTGAACGAGGTCTATGACCCGGCCACCAACACGTGGACCACGGCCAAGAACACGCCCTCCCCCATCCGGGGCCAGATGCCGGCGGTATGGAACAACAAGATCTACCTGTTTGGAGGCAACACGGGCACCTACCAGAAGACCGTGAACATTTACGACCCGGCCTCCAACGCATGGAGCACCGGCGCCAGCATGCCCGTGGTGCGCGCCTACGGCGCGGCCGTGGCGGTGCCTTCCAAGAACCGCATCTACGTCATCGGCGGCGACAACGGCGGGACCACGGCCTCCAAGTACATCGGCAACGCCATCTCCTATGATCCCGCGGGCAACACGTGGGACTCCGCTACCATCCCCATGGTCTCGGGCGAGTTCACCTCCAACTTCGGCGCCGCCCTCGGAGACGACGGCAAGGTCTACGTCTTCCCCGGCAGCAAGTGGAACACTTCGGTCAGCCCGCCCGCCGACAACGGGTATTCAGGCGTCATCCAAATCCTGGACCCCGCCGCCGGAACCATGACGGCCTTTACCGGCCATTCCCCAAGTCCCCTCGTCCGCAACGAAGCGGGCGCCATCAACGTTGGCGGCAAAATCTACGTCATCGGCGGCGCTTCTGGTTTCCGCGTCGTGGACGTATTCGACCCGGCCACGGGAGCCTTCTTCGAGCCCAACAAGCCCGTACCCAATTACGTGGGCTCCGCTGCCGCCCAGGCCGTCAACGGCAAGATCTACGTCATCGGCGGCGGCAACGGGGGCGGCATGAACAGCGCCGTCTACGTCTACGACACCGCCTCGGGCACCTGGACTACGGCCAGCGCCGCCAATCCCAAGCCCCTCTTCAGCCCCGTCGCGGACGTCTGGAATGGCAAGATCGCCATGGCCGATGGATCCACCAGTTCAGGCGTGGACGGGAGCGCCCAGATTTACGATCCGGCCGCCGGCACCTTCACCGCCATGGCCACCGACCCCAACGCCACCAACGTGGCCTGTGGCGCCGTAGTGGGGAATGCCCTTTACGTCTTCGGCGGCTACAACGGCACGGCCGACGTGGCAGTCGTCCGGGCACTGGACCTCAGCGCCAACACCTGGAGCACGAAGGCCAACCTGCCCAACCCCATGGAGGCCGGCACCGCCGTCGCTTACAACGGCAAAATCTACATCTTCGGCGGGTACGTCGGCTCCGCAACGGCGTCCAACCTGAACGAAAACGTCATCATCTACGACCCGGCGGGAAATACCTTCACAGCTGGAGCCGCTTTCCCCATTCCCATTTACGAAGCGGCGGCGACGGTCTACAACAACCACATCATCATCTCCGGCGGCCGAAACCTTTACAACCAGGGCGTCACCAACTACTACCGGTTGGCTCCCTTCATCCAAGTGTACGATCCCGCCGCGGACGCCTTCACCTCGGCCCAGGGTCTCTATAGCCGTGCCAATCACAAGATCTGCGTCCTCAACGGCCTCCTCTACCAGGTGGGAGGTGACGACGGCAACAGCTACGGATTCCTCGAGGACCGTCTCGACATCGCCAACCTCGGCGGCGGCCCCAGCCCCCTGGCCGCTCATGCGTCCGCCGACAAGACGGGCGGCGCCACCCCGCTGGCCGTCCAGTTCACGGGTTCTGCCTCGGGCGGAACGGGCCCTTACACCTACTCCTGGAACTTCGGTGACGGCAGCGCCGCGTCTACGGACCAGAACCCTTCTCACACTTACACGGTGGCTGGCACCTTCAACGCCGTTTTGACAGTGAAGGATTCGACCAACGCCACGGCCACCGATCAGGTCACTATCACTCCCGGCGCCGCAGCCCTCACGGCCACCGCCTCGGCGAACAAGACCTCGGGATCCAAGCCCCTGGCCGTCGCCTTCACGGGCTCCGCATCGGGCGGCACGGCTCCCTACACTTACTCCTGGAACTTCGGCGATGACAGCACCGCCTCCACGGACCAGAACCCCACCCACACATACGCCGACGCGGGAACCTACCACGTCACCCTCACCGTAACCGACAGCACCAGCGCCACGGCCACGGACACCCACCTCGCCATCACCGTCACGGCTGCTGCTCCGCCCGTGGTGACCCTCATGAAAAAGGCCGCTCCCCCCGCCGCCTTCACCCTCATCGTGACGGGGAGCAACCTGCAAGCCAACATGAAGGTGTACATCAACGAAACGCAGTGGACCAACGTGCAGTACAAGACCACCGCCAAAATCAAGATCGCGGGCGGCAAGTCGCTCAAGGCTCTGGTGCCCAAGGGCCAGACCACGCACTTCCGCTTCGAGAATCCCGACGGCGGCGAGACCACCTACGACTTCCACTACTAGGCGCTGTTTTGCTTCGCCAAAAAGGGCGGCCTCCGGGCCGCCCTTTTTTTTGCCTCGGGCTGGTTACATGGACAGGTGGGCAGGGCACCCGCGCGGTCATCTTCCTGCTTCCTGCTTCCTGCTTCCTTCACTCCCCCGCCCGATGGCAGGCGGCCTGCTGACGGCCGAAGTCCCGGAGAAGAGGCTCCTCCAACCGGCACCTCTCGTCGGCCAGGGGGCACCGCGGCGCGAAGCGGCAGCCTCCGTGGAGGCCCGGCTCCTCCGTCAGTTCACCTTGGATGGGGACGGAGGTCCTTGGGCAATCCGGATCAGGTTTGGGAACCGAGGCCAGTAGGGCACGGGTGTAGGGATGGAGGGGCCGCTTGAAGACGTCTTCGGTGGGGCCGAGCTCCACAATGCGCCCGAGGTACATGACCGCCACCCGCCCGCTCACGTGCGCCACGACCTGGAGGCCGTGGGCGATGAACAGATAGGCCAGGCCTCGCTCCTCCTGGAGATCCTGAAGAAGGTTTACGACCTGGGCCTGCACCGAAACGTCCAGAGCCGATACCGGCTCATCCAGGACGATGAACTTCGGGTCCAGGGCCAGGGCTCTGGCGATGCCGATGCGCTGGCGCTGCCCCCCCGAGAACTCATGGGGGTATTTGTCCGCCGCCGAGGCGCTCAGACCTACTCTGTCCAGGAGGGCCGCCGCCCGGTCCTTGCGTTCACGCGGGGTTCCTAGCTCGTGGATCACCAGGGGCTCCGCGACGATGTCCCCGACGCGCATGCGGGGGTTCAGGCTTCCCATGGGATCTTGAAACACGATCTGAAACTGGCGGCGGCGCTGGCGAAGGTCTTTTCCCTTCAGGGCCAGGAGATCCTGGCCGCCGAAGAGAACCTGGCCCGAATCGGGCTCCTGGAGGCGTACGAGGATCCGTCCCACGGTCGTCTTGCCCGAACCCGTCTCTCCGACCAGGCCCAGTGTCTCCCCTGCCCCCACGGTGAAGCTCACGCCGTCCACGGCATGCACGTAGGCCACGGGTTTTCCCCAAAGGCCGCGGCGTAGGGGAAAACGGCAGACAAGGTCACGGGCCTCCAGGAGGGGCCGGTCTCCTTCCCTCACGGCGTCCCCTTCCGGAAAGCGTCCTCTCCCGCCGCGAGGATGCACCGCGCGGCGTGCCCCGGGGCCAGGTCGCGCCAGTCAGGGACCCGGCGCCGGCACGCCTCGACGGCAAGGGCGCAGCGGGGGGCGAAGGCGCAGGAATGATCGAAGGATCCTGGGGGAGCCACGACGCCAGGGATGGCCGGCAGGCGGCGCTCACGCCTGTCCATGCGGGGCAGAGACCGGAGTAGCCCGCGGGTGTAGGGGTGTCCAGGCGCGGAGAAGAGGCTCCGCACGGGAGCCTCCTCCACGATTCTTCCGGCGTACATGACATAGACCCGCCGGGCGGCGCGCGCCACCACGCCCAGGTCGTGCGTGATGAGAAGCAGCGCCATCCCCATGGTCTCTCCCAGTTCCGCCAGCAGATCGAGGATCTGGGCCTGAACGGTCACGTCCAGAGCCGTCGTGGGTTCGTCGGCGATGAGGAGGGCGGGCTTGCAGGCCAGAGCCATGGCGATCATGGCTCGCTGGCGCATGCCTCCGCTGAGCTGGTGCGGATAGCTCGCCAGACACCGTCCGGGATCTGCCATCCGGACCTTGGCCAGAAGGTCCCTCGCCCGGGTCCACGCCTCTTTCTTGGGCACCTTCTCGTGCGCCAGAACCGCCTCGGCGATCTGGAAGCCCACCGTCATGACGGGGTCCAAGGCGGACTGCGGCTCCTGGAAAATCATCGCCGCCTCCTTGCCCCGGAAGGCCCTGAGCGCCTCTTCCCCCAGACCCGGCACGTCCTTGCCTCTGAAGAAAATTCGCCCTCCGGCCATGCGGCCGGGCGGGGGGATCAAGCGGAGAATGGCCAAGGCGGAGAGGGTCTTGCCCGAACCGGACTCGCCCACGAGGGCCACGGTCTCGCCCTCCTCCACCCGGAATGAAGCCTCTTCCACCGCCGTGACCGACCCCGACGCAGAGGGGAATTCGACGCGAAGGTCTTGCACATCCAGCAATGCCGCCATGAATCAAGGATAGCCTGAGGCCCGGCCCGGAGCAAACCGTGCGGCGCACAACGATGGCGGGAACGGGCGGGCGCATCCCCTCCAGGGCCATTCAAGGTTGTTGGCTACGTGCCTCCACCGCACACCATGACAAGGTTTAGGCGTCTTGCATATCGCCTTTAGCATTTCGCGTCTCGCGTCTCGCGGCTTGCGTTTCAAGGCCGCCCACGGTTCCCGGGGCGGGGCCCTCCCGCGGCGGCGTAATTGCGAACGCTCGCTCCTCGCTCGCGTTCTCGTAACCGCCGCCCGCGGGTCTCCCGCCCTTCTCGTCCCCTTCCGTAGAACCTCCGCTAACGCAGAACGGAGAGGGTCACCCCTCTCCGTTTTCGAGCCTTGGTGCCGAAGGGGGGACTCGAACCCCCACGACCGTGAGATCACTGGACCCTGAACCCAGCGCGTCTACCAATTCCGCCACTTCGGCCAAGTGAAAAGGATACCGTTGAGGGCCATCGCCTGTCAAGGGAGGGTCCTGCGGGGGGTCCTGCGGCACATGGGAGTCCTCCAGGGCGGGCATCATTTCTTTTTCGCAACATCTGCGCAAGGTCCGCGACACGCTTCCCCTGTCATATAATTGATTTGAACTTTCGGCCGTGGAGGCCGTTCCTTGGGGGCGCGAGTGAAGAAATACCGATTCCTGGCGGTGGGTCTCTTCATGGCCCTGGCCTCGCAAGTCCCGTGGGCGCAGCACCCCGTCCATGGAGGGGGGGCCACATTTCCGTTTCCTCTGTACGCGAAGTGGGCCTACCTTTATAAGGCCAAAACCGGATTTGTGGTCAATTATATCTCCATCGGGTCCGGTGGTGGGCTGGAGCAAATCAGCGCACGTACCGTGGACTTCGGCGCCTCGGAGGCGCCGCTCCCAGAGAAGGCTCTGGAGGCGGAGCGCCTGGTCCAGTTTCCCATGGTGGCCGGCGCCGTGGTCCTGGCGGCCAACCTTGAGAACCTGAAACCGGGAGAACTCAGACTCACGGGTGACGTGGTGGCCCGCATCTACCTGGGAAAAATCACCGCGTGGAACGACGCCTCCATCCGCGCCCTCAATCCCGGCCTCAAGCTTCCCGATCTGCCCATCACCGTGGTCCAGCGCGCCGACGGCTCGGGAAGCACCTGGCTCTTCACCCACTACCTCTGCATGGTTTCTCCCGAGTGGGCGCGAAGCGTGGGGGCGGCAACGTCGGTTCGCTGGCCCGTGGGCGCGGGTGCCAAGGGCAGCGAAGGGGTCTCCGCCTTCGTCAAAACCCTCCCGGGAGCCCTGGGATACGTTCAGGCCGCCTATGCGGAGCAGAGCAAGCTCCTCACCCTCGCGCTCAAAAACCGCGATGGCACCTTCGTCACCCCGTCGCCTTCCGCGTTCAAAGCCGCCGCGGATCAGGCCGATTGGTCTCGCGCTCCGGGCGAGGCGGCCCTCCTCCTGGACCTCCCGGGTGAGGGGACCTGGCCCATCACGGGGGCATCCTACGTCCTCGTCTACCGGGATCAGACCGAATCCGAAAAGGCGGCGGGCTTGCTGTCCTTCTTCGACTGGTGCCTGCACGACGGGGCTCCGGTGGCCGCGGAACTGGGTTATGTTCCCCTTCCGGAAGGAGCGGTTCGCCGCGTGGAGGAGGTGTGGGCCACCCAGCTCAAAAGCGGGGGCAAGGCCCTTTGGAAACCGGCGGGCGGGCCGGTTCCCAAGGTGAAATGAACCATGGCTGAGCCTTCGCCGGCACCCGCCGAAAACCGGCGCGCCTCCCGCAAAGCCCCTGCGCCTTGGGGCGACATCGTGTTTAAAGGGTCGACCACGGCCTTCGCGTTCCTGGTGCTGGCGCTCATCGGAACGATCTGCGTTGTCCTGTACTCCAAGGGCCACTTGGCCATCAGCACCTTCGGCTTCAAGTTCCTGTGGAACACGGCCTGGGACCCGGTCCGAGAGGATTTCGGCGCCCTGCCCTCCATCTTCGGCACGGTCGTCTCCTCCCTGCTGGCCATCCTCATCGCCACCCCCATCAGCATTGGCATCGCCGTCTTCCTCACGGAGATGGCCCCGCCTTGGCTCCAGAAGCCCGTGGGGCTGGGCGTGGAGATGCTGGCCGCGGTCCCGAGCATCATCTACGGTATGTGGGGCCTGTTCATTTTCGCCCCCATCATGGCCAGGACCGTGCAGCCCTGGCTCAAGTCCACCCTGGGCTTCCTCCCCCTCTTTCAAGGCATTCCCATGGGGATTGGCATGCTCACGGCGGCCATCATTCTGGCCATCATGATCATTCCCTTCATCGCCTCGGTGTCCAGGGACGTCTTCAGCCTCGTCCCGGCCATGGCCAAGGAATCCGCCTACGGGCTGGGGGCCACCACCTGGGAGGTCATCCGCGGGGTGGTCATTCCCCACACCCGGTCCGGCCTCGTGGGCGCGGTGTTCCTGGGCCTGGGCCGCGCCCTGGGCGAGACCATGGCCGTGACCTTCGTCATCGGCAACGCCCACAGAATCTCCGCGAGCCTGTTGAACCCCTCCAATACGATCGCCTCCACCCTCGCCAACGAATTCAGCGAGGCCACGTCCCCCTTGTACATCTCCAGCCTCATCGAGTTGGGGCTGATCCTGTTCCTCATCACCACCACCATCCTGGCCCTCGCCAAGTTCATGCTCTGGCGCATCGAGGCCCAGGTAAAGGGAGCGCCGAGATGAGCGCGGGAAAGATTTCGGGCGGCCGATACATGAGACGCAAGGCCGTGAACGTGGCCATGCTGGTCCTCTCCGGCGCCTCGGCCGCTTTCGGTCTCTTCTGGCTCTTCTGGATTCTGGGGATCCTGATCCTCCGAGGGGCTCCTGCCCTGAATTGGGCCTTCTTCACCCAGCTCCCCACCCCCCCGGGAATGGCGGGCGGGGGCTTGGCCAACGCCATCGTGGGCACCCTGATGCTCACCGTTCTGGCGACGGCCATGGGAGTACCCGTGGGCCTCATGGCCGGCACCTATCTGGCCGAGTTCGGCCGGCAGACCGCGCTGGGCCGCGTGGTCCGGTTCGTGGCCGATGTCATGACCAGCGCGCCTTCCATCGTGATCGGCGTCTTCGTCTACGCGGTCCTGGTCCAGCCCATGCGGGGGTTCTCCGGATTCGCGGGAGCCGTGGCCCTTGCGGTCATCATGATCCCGGTGGTGGTCCGAACCACGGAGGAGATGCTCAAGCTCGTCCCGAACTCCCTCCGGGAGTCGGCCCTGGCCCTGGGAGCTCCTTACTGGAAAGTGGTCTTCCGGATCTGTTACAGGCGCGTTTTCGGCGGCCTCACCACGGGGATTCTCCTGGCCATCGCCAGGGTGAGCGGCGAGACGGCGCCCCTCCTCTTCACGTCCCTGAATAACCCCTACTGGAACTTCGACTTCACCAAACCCATGGGGACCCTCAACGTCACGCTCTTCAACTACGCCATGTCGCCGTACGACGACTGGCGATCCAAAGCCTGGGGCGCGGCCCTCCTCATCACCCTGGGAGTTCTCTGCACCACGGTCATCGCCCGGCTCGTGGTGTCCCGAACCCAGATAGGAAGGAGCTGACATGAATCTGACCCTCACATCGCCCCCTCCCGAGATCACGCGAAGCGAATCTCTCACGGAGGCAACTCCGGCCAGAGACTCCGCCATGCAGGGCTGCGACCTGTCGGGGAAGGCGCTCCGCATCGAGGTGCGCTCCCTCCATTTCTATTACGGCACCAACCTGGCCCTGAAGGACATCTCCCTGCCTATCGTGTCCAAGGAGGTGACCGCCTTCATCGGGCCTTCGGGGTGCGGCAAGTCCACTCTCATCCGGTGTTTCAACAGGATGTACGACCTCTACCGGGGCCAGCGCGCCACGGGTGAAATCCTCCTGGACGGACAGAATCTCCTGGATCGTGACATCGACGTGACGTCCCTGCGGGCCCGGGTGGGCATGGTGTTCCAGAAGCCGACGCCCTTTCCCATGTCGATTTTCGACAACGTGGCTTTTGGCATCCAGCTTCACGAGAAGGTCTCCCGCTCCATCCTTCGGGAGCGGGTGGAGCAGGCCCTCCACCGGGCGGCCCTCTGGGACGAAGTGAAGGACAAGCTCAAACACAGCGGCATGAGCCTCTCGGGAGGACAGCAACAGCGCCTGTGCATCGCCAGGGCCATCGCCGTGGAACCCGAGGTCATCCTCATGGATGAGCCGGCCTCGGCCCTTGACCCCATCGCCACGGCGCGCATCGAGGAACTGGTGGAGCAGCTCAAGGAGCGCTACACCATCGTCATCGTCACGCACAACATGCAGCAAGCCGCGCGCGTGGCGGGCTACACGGCCTTCCTCTACCTGGGCGAGCTGGTCGAATTCGGAGAGACGGAAAAATTGTTCACAACGCCGAGGCAAGCCCGAACCCGGGACTACCTCACGGGCAGGTTTGGCTGAGGACCGGAGCGACCATGAGCAGAGAACGAGAGGAAATCAGAGGCCTGATGGCCAGCATCGTCTCCATGGCGGACGAGGTGGGCAAGTTCCTTCGCGACGCCGCGGAGGCCTTCGTCAACAGGGACGCGGACGCCCTCCCCCGCCTCCACGCCAGGGACGAAGAGATCGACCAGATGGAGAACGCCAATGACGCCAGGTGCCTGCGCATTCTGGCTTTGTACCAGCCCGCGGCGGACGACCTCCGGACCGTCTTCATGGCGCTGAAGATCAACAACGACCTGGAGCGCATCGGGGACCACGCCCTGAACATCGCCGAACGCGCCGAAGCCATCGCGGCCTTCCCCGTTCCGATCCCCGCGGACCGGTTTCGCCGTATGGCCGACCTGGCCCTCGGCATGCTCGGAGACGCCATCGGCGCCTTCATTTCCGGGGACGCGGTCCTGGCCAAGAGCGTCATCGCCCGGGACGACGAGGCCGACGACCTCCTCCGGGAAAGCGTGGAAACGGTCCTCTCGGAAACGTGGCGAAGCCGGCCCGAACGGGAGACGGCCATTGCCATGGTCTTCGCCGCGAAGGAGTTCGAGCGCATCGCGGACCTGTGCACGAACTTGGCCGAGGACGTGGTCTTCATGGCCGAGGGGACGAACATCAAGCACGAACGGCCCGTGTGAGCTTGCGCCCACCGGCCTTGCCGCGGATCGGCCCCGGGCCCGGGCGAGGGGCTACAGGGTCAGAACCACCTTGCCCACGGTTTGCCTGTCCTGCATGCGCCGGTGGGCCTCCGAGGCCTTCTCCAGAGGAAGGGAGAGCCCCACCCTGGGCTTGACGACGCCCTTGGACCTAAGGTCCAGAAGGGCGCGCACCGCTTCATCCATGAGATCGGCCCGGTCCGGCAGGTGGTACAAGTTGAACGCCGACAAGGTGCGATTCCTGTCAATCATAGCCAGGGGAGAAACCAGGAGCATTCGTCGCAGCCGCCAGAGCGCTCCGAGGCGGGCGATGGCACCCGGCCTGACGGCGGCGGCGGCCCCGAAGAGGATGTGGCGGCCAAAGGGCGCAAGAAGGTCCCATGACCGCTTGAACGTGTCTCCGCCCACCGAGTCCATGACCACGTCCACCCCGCGTCCTCCCGTCTCTGCCCGTATGGCTGCGGCAAAGTCCTCCGCCGCGTAGTTCACGACCCGGGCCCTCGGGCACTCCTCCAGCACCACCTTGCCCTTTGCCTCCGTGCTCACCGTGGCGTAGACCTTGGCCCCCACGGCGTTCAGGATTTGCAGGCACGCGATGCCCACCCCGCCGGCAGCGGCGTGGACCAGCACCGTGTCCCTCTGCCGAACGTGGGCGAGCTGGATCAGCCCGTGGTAGGCGGTGAGGTACTGGACCGGAAACGCGGCGGCCTCATTGAAGGTCATGTCCTGGGGGACTTTCATGGCGTAGGCCGCGGGGAGAACCACCCGTTCGGCGTAACCGCCGAAGGTGCAGAAGCCCATGACCCTGTCTCCCTTGGCGAAGGCCGAGACGCCGCCGCCGAAGGCCTCCACCACGCCGGCCACCTCAATGCCGGGCACGAAGGGAGGCTGGGGGGCCGCCTTGTAGATGCCCAATCGGGACAGAACGTCGGCGAAGTTTACCCCCGCCGCCTTCACGGCCACGAGGAGCTCTCCATCTTGGGGTGCGGGCGCCTGGAGGTCCTGCACCTCCATCTGGCCCACATCCCCGTGCCTTTTGACCACGATGGCCTTCATGAGCACCCCCTTAGCGGCGAACTGCGAGCCGGGCGCGTCCCTTTTCTCCCTGCTCCCCGCTCCCGTTCCCTACCCCACATACACCGTCACGGCAATGGTAGCAAAGACCGCGGCGAGGAGGGCGCGCCGAAGCCAGTAGAGCCTGTAGGACCACTTGCCCTCCCGTGG
>JAKBES010000057.1 GCA_021833665.1 Acidobacteriota bacterium | reverse complement strand
GCGGGCAGGGTGCAGGACACGGGGGTCACCGTCACACAGTTACTCATGGGGCTCGCGCAGGCGTCGCTCGATCCGACGGCCTGGAGGCGGTAGTAGTACGCCACCCCGTTGGACAGGGGGCTGTCCGCGAAGGTGAGGGTGGGAGCCGTGACGGTGCCCACCTTCGTGTAGCCAGCATCGCAGCCCGTCTCGTTGCGGTAGACGTAATACGTCACCGCGTTGGTCACGGAAGCCCAGGAGAGCGACACCTGCATGTTGCCCGCCGTGCCGGAAAGAACCGGGGCCGCCAGGGAGGGGCAGCAGTTGGTCTGGTCCGTGTTGACCACCGTGGTGCAGGCGATTTTGTGCCGGTTGAAAGCATTGTAGATGGCGCTGGCGTGGGGCGTGCCGTTGCTGAGGTCGCCGTCGCAGTCGTCCACCACCCTGAAGGTCGTGAAGTAGTTGCTCGTGCCGCATCCGTTGGTGGTGGTGAGGCTCGGGCACGCGTAGACACTCCCGGAGGTAGAGCGGCTGGCGTACCACAGGCGGTCCATGAGCTGCCAGGCGCTGGCGGCGTCCATGCCCCACGTGACCAGATCCCGGACGGGGAGATCCCACATGGCTTCCGAGGAGACGAGCGACTCGCAGTGGCCTTCGTAGCCGCAAGGCCCCGCGTAGGTCCGGCTGGTGGAGCAGGCGTAGGCCGTGCATCCCGTGCACGTGTTGCTGGTGAGGTCTTCCGCGAAGTGGGGCTTGGCCGCCGCGTGTTTCGCGTAATCGAGTTGTCTGATGCCCGAACATTGGATGCAGCAATCACCGTAGCCGCCGCAGTTGTAACCGGGAGTCGTGGTGCCGCAGCCCGAGTTATAGGTGAGGAAAAATCCGTTGCCCGCGCAGGAGCCGTGGGTTTGGAGGACGCCGGAGAAGTCGCCGTAGGTCTCACCGGTACCCTTGTCGCCCGCGGGAGATCCGTCGTTGGCGTCCAGGCCGTGGGCCCACTCGTGGAGGGAGACTCCCGGAAGCTCGCCCGTGTTCCAACAGCCCCCCCCGGACCGGAAGAAGTTGACGCCCGTGCCGTCCCAATAGGCATTGCACGTGTCCTGGATGTTCACCGTATCGGTGATGCGGCCTTGCAGCCAGGTGTTGGTGGGCAGGTACGTGTAGGCTTTGATCTTGATCATGCTGATGTTGTAGTACTGGGTCCGGGCGGCCCGCGTGTTCCCCGGCCCGCCTCCCGGGCTGCTGCAGTCCGTGGCGGCGCTCGTGCCGAAGTTGATGAGGCCCGCGGCGTCCGAGGCGAGAGAAATGGTCCCGCAGTCGTCCACGATGTCCACGCCGCCCACCATGCCCGTGCCGCCCGTTCGGCCCGTCATGGTGGAGGTTCCCGAGGTCCCCGTGAAATTCCCTACGATGTCCGCCCAGGCCGTACCGCCGTAATCGGCGTAGGGGAAGGGCACGCTCACTTCCGTGGCGGGCTGGTCCGTTTTGTAGACCCCGCCTTTGATGGAGCCGTATCTGTTGGTGTCCAGAAAGCTCAACACTTCGCCCGTGTGGGCGTCGATGCGCGCCTGCCAGGTGCCCACCACGCCGGGGCGCCTGAAATGGACCTCGTAGACGAGGCGGTAGGCCAGCCCCTTGCCGGGCACGGCGGCGGCTCCCGCGAGGGCTGAGGGACCGGAAACAGGAATCACCAGCAGATGCCCCGGGTCCAAAACCCTGTCATCGGGAGCCATGCCGCCGATATAAGCGGACAAGTTCGCCCACGCCGTGTCCAGGGCGATGGACGGGGTAGGATCAAGGGAGTAGATGGCGTCGGCGATGTTTTCCTCTCCGAACTGGACCAGGTTGCCGTGGTTCAGGCGAAATACGACGTACGCCCCGTCCACGGGCAGGCCCGCGTAGGTCCATTGAAAATGCAGAAAGTAGAGGTAGTCCAGCACGGGCCCGGAGGAAGCCTCCACGAGCTGGAGGGCGTTCGGATCCACGCCGAGAAGGTCGGGGTTGGAGCGGAGGAAGTCCAGGGCCTTTCGCGCCACGAGGGCCACGGGAATGGCTGTTCCGCCTCGCTCCGCGCCGGCCAGGCCCAGGTCGGCGGGCGTGAGGGTGTTGCCGTTCCCCGACCCGGGAATCCAGGGCATGCTTCCCTCGATGAGGGCCGGGCGGCCCGTGACGCGGTCCACCTGGAGGGACCAGCGGCCCCCGGTCCTGGCCACGAAGGAGTCGTAGGCCGCCAGGACGCCGTTAACGGCGAACATCTCCTGCGGGGAAGTGGTCGCGGTGATCTGGTCCCGTTCCTCGGGCTGCTGGACCGCACGGAGCTCTGGCTGGCTGAAAGCCAGATCGTCCAGCGTGGACCTGCCTTCCTTGACTTTCTGCGCGGCCGCCGGAAGGGCAAGGCCCGCGAGCACAAGAAGAACCAGACAGGCCGGCACAGCGCCCCCATGCGAGCAACCCCATCCCTTTTTGTTCATGGATCTACCTCCCCCGTTAAGTGGCGCGCTGTGTCCAGGCGAAAACCTTGAACGGGTCTCAAGTGAGGACCCAGTTCACGGCATTTTTAAATAGCCTCTGGAACAGACGCGGACAACTCCTACTCCCAAAGCAAAAATAAGGTCCAAATGGGGTATTGTCAAGTGCGCAGACAAAGCGTGTACCGAGTATCCATATAACCAAGTCCAAGCGCAGTGCGCGGGGGGCGCGTTCTCTTGCCGGGGCATGGACGGCGTGGTAGATTCACGGTGTTACTGTTGCTCTTCGTCCATGCGAATACTCTTTAGGAGCTGCTCATGTGGCACCGGGGGAAATGGGCCGGGTTGGTTTTCGGCGTGGCACTTGGCCTGAGCGCGAGCGCATGGGGAGCCGGCCGCGGCCTCCAGATCACGAACGCGGGTCCCGTAGGAGAGACCGCCAAACTCGAAGAGTGCCAAGAGATCCGGATCCAGTTCTCCGAGCCCATGGTGGAGCTGGGCCGGATCCCCGATCGGGTCCAGGCGCCCTTCGTCAGCATCGTTCCGCCCATGAAAGGGACGTTCCGCTGGTCGGGCACGCGCCTTCTCATATTCACCGTTGATCCGTCGGCCGCGCTTCCCTATTGCACCCGGTACCAGGTGACCGTAAGCGCCGCGGCCGTCTCCCCCTCGGGTGCCAGGCTGGACGAGCCATATACCTTCAAATTTATGACGCCCACCGTGAAGCTCCTGCGAGCCGATGAATACAGAAAATCGGGACGGGCCGATTCTCTGGCGGTGCTGGCCCTGCGCTTCAACCAGCCCGTGTCTCCCGCCGCCGTGGCCGCCCACGCCGGCCTGCGATACGGGCGCTATGAGTGGAAGCCGCCCGAGATGCAGAAGGACGTCATGGGCAGGATGGCCGAGGAGAACCCCGGGGCCTTCGTGGCGTTTCAGAAAAAAGTGGCGCAGACCATGTCCGTCGTCAACGCCACCGCCCCGGTGCCCTTCAAGGTGGCGAAGGACTGGGACACAAAGCGCTTCGAGCCCGGCGACGATCTCGTGGTGCTGGAAACCTCGACGCCGCCGCCGCCCCAGGCCCGCCTCCTCCTGGAACTGGACGGGAGCGTGCCGGGCGTTCAGGGGACGGCCACTCCTGGCGAGCCGCAAACGCACGAGTTCTTCATGGAGCCCGCCCTCTTCGTGGACGGGCTGCGCTGCTCCAAGCAGTGCAGCGTGGAGTTCTACAACGGCATCGTCTTCAGCGCGCCGGTGGCGTACAGCCAGGTGGCCCAGCGCCTGACCGTGTTCGACGTGAGCGATGCAGCCAAAGCCGTCCCCGTGGTCCTGGACAAGGGCCAGGCCGCTCAGGCCGGGGAAGGCGCCGCAGGTAACGATACCGAAGAGGAGGATCAGGGCCGGTTCGGCACGGTCCTGAGTCTGGACACGCTGGGGCTCAAACTTCAGCCCGCGCGCACCTACCTGTTCGTCCTCAAGGGCGGCCTTCAAGCCAGGGACGGCCAGACCCTCGGGTACGACTGGTACGGCCAGGCGGTCTACTGGCACAAGAGCGCCCTCACAAGCTTCGGCACGGGGCACGGCGTGTGGGAAGCCTCGGGCGGGCCTCAGCTGCCCTTCTACTCGCGGAATCTCACAAGCCTGAGCGAGTGGCTCGCGCCCGTGCCGCCCGATGCCCTCGTCCCCGCGGTCCTGCGCATGGACGGGTGGGTTCTGAAAGAAGACGGATCGCTGGAGCGGGCCAGGACCAACCGCCTTCCCGACGTGGCGCCCTCCTCGCGAACCCTCGCCGTCCAGCCCGATGTGCTGGCCACCTATGGATTGAACCTTTCCAAGGTTCTGAACTCGGAAGGCGAGGGTCTGGCCTGGGCGGCCCTGCAAGGCAAAGACCCCATTCCCCTGAGCTATCCCGTCACCCAGGATGCCGCCGCCACGCTGGTTCAAGTGACCAACCTGGGCATCAGCGTCAAGGACAGCCCCCTCAATACCCTCGTCATGGTGACCCGGCTCGATGACGGCGCGCCCGTTGCGGGCGCCGAGGTAGAGATCAGGACGGTGGACAACAAGGTGTTCTGGCGGGGGATGACGGACAAGAGCGGCGTGGTCGTGGCCCCGAACACAGACCTCCGTCTCAAAGCCGGCGTGGAGCCCTGGGAGGCGGCGTGGAATCTCGCCTTCGTGGTGACGGCCCGGAAGGGATCGGACCTGGCCTACGTGTGCAGCGACTGGAACGACGGCATCCGCAACTGGGATTTCGGCATGCCCTTCAGCCTGGAGGAGGCGAGGCCCGTTCTTCGAGGGACCGTCTTCCCCGACCGGGGCGTTTACAAGCCGGGCGAGGAGGTCCACTTCAAGGCCATCCTGCGCTCCGACACGGCCCGAGGCATGGCTCTGCTGCCCGCCGGCGCGGCGGCCGAGGCGGTCCTGAGGGACAGCCGCGACCGCGAGGTGGACAAGCGGACTCTCCCTCTCTCCGAGTGGTCCGGCGCCGACTGGGCCGTGAAAATCCCCGAGGACGGAAGTCTCGGGACCTACTCCATGAGCGTCTCCGTGAAGGGCCAGAACGGGAACGCCTACCAGCGGTTCCTCGTGGCGGCCTATCGCAAGCCCGACTTCAGGGTGGACGTGACTCTGGGCGGCACCGACGACGTGGCCGGCGGCAACTTGGCCGGCACCGTGACGGGGAGGTACCTCTTCGGCGCCGCCATGTCGGGCCGGCCCGTGAAAGCCACCTTCTCCAAATCGCCCCTCAACGACGTCCCCAAGGCCCTGCGGGAGAAGTTCCCCGCCCAGCGCTACGCCTTCCTGAGCGACGTCTGGCGCAACGGTGAAGTGGAAGGGGAGACCCGAATTTTCCAGCGGGACCTGGCCCTGGACGAGGAGGGTATCCTTCGGCTGGAGCTCCCCACCGAGCTCAAGGCGGGCAAGCCCTACACCTACACCCTTGAAGGCGAAGTCACGGACGTGTCCCGCCAGACCATCGCGGGGCGCGCCTCTTTCCCCGTCCACCCCGCTCCGTGGTACCTGGGCCTCAAACGCCCCTCCTACTTCGTGGACATGAAGGACGGCCTGGCCACGGAGGTGGTCGCCGTGACGCCCCGCGGCGAGATTGCCCCCGGTGTCAAGGCCGCGGTGACCCTCCTCCAGGTCCAGTGGAACAGCGTGCGCCGGGCCGAAGGCGACGGCATGTATACCTGGGAGAGCCGGCGGGTCGAGAAGGAGCGCTGGAAGGGGGACATCACCACGGGCGCCGCGCCCGTTCCGGTCCAGGTACCCCTGGCCGAGGGCGGGTACTACATCCTCTCCGTCACGGCCGGGGACGACCAGGGCAGGTGCACCACCACCGAGGTGGATTTTTACTGCCTCGGAGACGGCTATACGGCCTGGGCACGGTACGACCATAACCGCATCGACCTGGTTCCCGAGAAGCAGACCTATCAGCCCGGAGAGACGGCCCGCATCATGATCAAGTCCCCCTGGGAGAAAGCCACCGCCCTCCTCACCACGGAGCGCGAAGGCATCCGAACCCACCGGGAGTTCCAGCTCACCTCCACCCAGCAGACCGTGTCCGTCCCCATCACGGAGGGGGAGATTCCCAACGTCTTCGTCTCCGTCCTCCTCGTGAAAGGCCGCACGAGCGCCGCTCTGGGCAAGGACGGTTCGGATCCGGGCAAGCCCGCCTTCCGCCTCGGCTACTGCCAGCTCAAGGTGGAGAACGCCCGAAAGCGTCTGACCGTGCAGGTGTCCACGGACAAGGAGGAGTACAGGCCCCTGGACACGGCGCGTGTGTCGGTTCAGGTGGCGGACGCCGAAGGCAGGCCCGCCGTGGCCGAAGTGACCCTCTGGGCCGTGGATTACGGCGTCCTCTCCCTCACGGGCTATAAGACCCCCGACGTGCTGGACAGCGTGTGGGTGGAGAAATCACTCCAGGTCATGAACGAGGACTCGCGGCAGAACATCGTGAGCCGGCGCGTCATCACGCCCAAAGGCGCCGAGGAGGGCGGCGGCGGCGGGTTTGACGAAGGGGCCGAGAACAAGGCCCGGAAGGACTTCCGCGTCCTGGCCTTCTGGCTGGGCTCGGCCGTGACCGACGCCAAGGGGCACCTGTCCGTATCCGAGAAGATGCCCGAGTCCATGACCACCTACCGCGTCATGGCCGTGGTGCAAGACAAATCCCATCGCTTCGGCTGGGGCGAGCGCGAGATCCGCCTGAGCAAACCTCTCCTCATGACGCCCGCCTTCCCGCGCTTCCTCGCCCTGGGGGACCGGGCCTACTTCGGTGCCGTGGTGCACAGCCTGCTGAAGGACGCGGGCACGGCTCTTGTAACCATGAAGAGCCTCACCCCCGGGATCATCGAGGTGGCGGACGGCGTCCAGACCGTGTCCGTCCCCGCCAAGGGAGCCGCGGAGGCGAGATTCCACGCCGCGGCGAAGGGCGTAGGGACCGCGAGCCTCCTGGTGACGGTCAAGATGAACGGTGAGGAGGATGCCTTCGAGATGCCGCTTCCCGTGCGCCTCCTCGCGCCGCCCGAGGTGGTGGCGGCCTATGGAACCGTACCCCCCGATGGAAAGGAAACGCTGGCCTTGCCCCGGGACGTGGTGCCCGACCTGGGAGGGCTGCATCTCGAATTATCCTCCACGGCCATGGTGGGCCTGGGTGAAGGGGCCCGCTACCTTGTGGACTACCCCTACGGCTGCGCCGAACAGCGCGCTTCGTGCGCCCTGGCCGTCATGCTCGCCGCGGATCTGGGCGGCGCCTTCAGCCTCCCCGGACTGAACCCGGGCGACCTCAAGGCCGCAGCCCAGAAGGCGCTGAAGGAGCTTGAGGATTTCCAGTGCGGCAGCGGCGGCTTCGTCTACTGGAAAGGGGGGGATTGCCGCTTCGCCTCGCCCTACCTCACGAGCTACGTGATCCACGTCTGCCAGCGCGCCCGGAAGCTGGGCTACACCGTGAACGGCGGCGTCCTTTCCAAAGCCTGCGATTTTCTCGACCAGTCCGTGGGGGAAGCGCCCAAGCCCAACGAGGCCTACATGCCCGCCTACACGGCCTGGCAGGCCTTCGCCGTGAAGGTCCTGGCGGAAGAGGGCCGCACCGTGGACAGCCACCTCACCCGCCTTTACGGCTACCGGGACCGGATGCCCGTCTTCGGCCTCTGCGACCTGTGGGACGCCATGGCGGCCGCGAAAGACAAGGGCGCGCGGCCCAGGGATCTGGAGCGCAGGATCAAGAACTCCATTCTCCCCGAGGGCGGCTCGGCGCACGTGGAAGAGCTGAGCGATCCCTATCTCCTGTGGTTCTGGAACAGCACCGTTCGTTCCACGGCCATCGCGCTGGGCACCGTGGTCCGGGAGGGGGGTGACCCCGCCCTCGTCTCCGGTATGGTGCGGTGGCTCTTGGCGGCGCGAAGGGACGGCCGGTGGAGCAACACGCAGGAAAACGCCATGGCCATGGAGGCCTTGGTGGACTACTACCGTGCCTATGAGAAGGAGGCTCCCGACTTCACCGCCGCGGCGAGCCTCGGCCTCCAGACGCTCATAACCGGGACCTTCAAGGGCCGCGAGGCCAAGGCGCGGGTTCTGGACACGCCCATGGCCGATCTCCTTCGGATGGGGAAGGGGAACGAGTCGCTCCCCCTCGCGTTCAAGCGTGAGGGAACCGGCACCCTCTTCTACACGGCGCGCCTGAAGGTCGCGTCCGCCGCGCCGGTGCTCCAGCCTTTGGACGCGGGCATCACCGTGAAGCGGCACTACGAGCCCATGGCGGGAGGGCCCTCCGGCACCACCTTCAAAGCGGGAGAAATGGTCCGCGTGGTTCTCGACTTCGACCTCACCAAGGAGCGGCGCTGGGTGGCCGTCACCGACCCCCTCCCCGCCGGATTTGAGCCCGTGGAGTCGTGGTTCGCCACGACGGCCCGCGACCTGGCCGGCGACCAGGAAGCGGCGGAGGAGGGAGGGGACTGGACCCAGTGGTGGCAGAAGGGCGGCTTCGACCACGTGGAGCGCCACGACGACCGCGTCCTCCTCTTCGCCACACGGCTCGGCGAGGGCCGCCACGCCTTCAACTACGTCTGCCGGGCCACCACCGCCGGGACCTTCACCACCGCGCCGGCCCACGCCGAAGAGATGTACGAGCCCGAGGTCTTCGGAAGGACGGCCACAGCCGTCATCGAGGTGAAGCCGTAGGGAGGAAGACGCACCACCAAGACACCAAGGGCACCAAGGGCACAAGAATTTAGGGGGGGGAAGATGACCTCGAAGAAAAAGAAGGGCAGGCCCTTTTCCAAGCTCGCGGCGGCACTGTTGGCGGTGATCTGCATCCTCCATGCGGTTCGAGTCGTCATGGCCCTGCCCGTCACGGTGGGGCAGACGGCGATCCCCGTTTGGATGAGCGTGGCGGGCGCCGTATTTGCCGGCGTGCTCGCGGTCATGGTATGGCGCGAGGCGCACCGGTAAGCGGGGGTGTGGCTGAGCGCACAGGGATGGCCAGCGGATGGGGCAGGGCCCCGACACGTCACTGGCGTTTCAGGCGGTCGCGATAGAGTCCCGGCACCGATCCCGCGATCTCCACGGCGCCGGCCACGTCCGCGTAGAACGCTACGGAACCGGCTCCTCCGATGACGGCATAGGCGTAGCCACGGGAGGCCATATCGGCCAGGGCGGCGAGCAGGAGGGCGGCGCCGATGCCCTTCCCCCGCTCTGCCTCGTCCACGCCTGTCGGCCCGAAGAGGCCGAGGGCGGTGGCGTCGGTGCAGGCGAAGCCGAGGATCGCGCCCTCGCGCGTGGCGATCTGGCACGCGATGGGTGCCCGTGCAAAGGCCGTCTCGCACTCGCTGGCCCACCCTTCGCCGAAACGGACCCTCACCCAATCGGTGACGAGGTGCTTCTCGTAGGCCATGGCCCTGCGGATGCGCACGCCGCGATCCCTGAGGTTTTCTAAGCGGGGCGCCGGGTCGGGAAGATCGTAGAGTTTCACGAGCAGGTCGGGCATGGGCAACTCCTCGGGACCATTCTGCCGCATGAAGACGGGAGGGCATAGCCCCGGGCTCGTTCAAAGGCGGGAGACGAGTTCTGGATCGGACTCCGGCTGAAACTTTGTTTTCGCCTCGGCCGTCCCATGAATCTCGGGGGTGGGGCCCCGAGCGGGCCGAGAGTTCACACGAAGGAGGGGATCATGATGGACACGCGGACGACGATGCATCGCGGAACGGGCCGGCTGCTCCTCGTGGCCGTGCTGTTCGCACTCCTGGCGCTGCCCGGCTTGGCGGGCGACGTGCCGGTCCTCGCGGGACAGTACGAGCTCTCTGGGCGGGTGCTCACGGTGGAGCTGAAAGGGAAGGCCCTCGTGGTGATGGTGCCAGGCCAGCCAGTGCACGACCTCGTCCCCGCCGTCCTCGGGCGGGTGTAGGATGTGTCGCGTTGGGGGAATGGGAAAGCCATGAATCCTTGGGCGTCTTTGGGAGGGCTCAGAAGGGAAATCTGGGTTCTATGCATCTCGACCCTCATCAACCGGGCCGGCACCATGGTCCTGCCCTTCCTCATGCTCTACCTGACCCAGCACCTCGGCTACAGCCCGGCGCAGGCCAGCGTGGCTCTTTCCGTCTACGGGGTGGGGGCCCTGGCGAGCGGACCCCTCTCGGGGCTCTTGTGCGACCGCCTGGGCTCCCTCAGAGTCATGAAAGTGTCCCTCTTCTTCTCAGGCCTTCTGCTTCTGCCCTTTCCGTGGGTGAGGTCCTACGGTGCCATCCTCGCGCTCGTCCTGGCCTGGGCCATGATCACCGAAGCCTTCCGTCCGGCCAACCTGGCGAGCTTGTCCGATTTCGCACTGCCCGAACAGCGCCGGGCGGCCTTCGCCCTCAACCGCCTCGCCATCAATCTAGGCATGAGCGTGGGACCGGCGGCGGGAGGGCTGCTGGCCGCCGCCTCCTTCCCGGCGCTCTTCATGGTGAACGGAACCACGACGCTGCTCTCGGCGGCCGTGCTGGCCGTGGCGCTCCGCGCGAGCAGGGCCGGCCTCCAGGCATCTCCGGCCGAGGCTTCAGGCCGTTCGGACGCGGATCTGAGCGCGTTCGCGAACGTCCGCTTCCTTTATTTTCTTGCCGCTTTTTTCCCCGCCGCCCTGGTGTTTTTCCAACTTATGTCCACCATGCCGCTCTTCCTCGTGAGCGGTCTGGGGCTCTCCGAATCGGCCTTCGGCTTCCTCCTGACCATCAACACGGGCATCATCATCTTCGTGGAAGTGCCTCTCAACTCGGCCATGGCGCGGTGGCGCCACGGGCGGACGCTTGCCCTCGGGGCCGGGCTCGTGGGAGCGGGGTTCGGGGCCATGGCGTTCGCGCGAGACTTCTGGACCATGGCGGCCACGGTGGTGGTGTGGACCTTCGGGGAGATGATCCTCCTCCCGTCCAGCGCGGCCTTCGTGGCCGACCTGGCACCGGTGGGCAGGCGGGGGGAGTACATGGGGCTCTACCAGGGGACCTTCAGCCTCGCCCTTATTTCGGGGCCCTGGGTGGGGACCCGCATCTTGGAGAGCTGGGGCGGACAGGCCCTATGGCTCTTGGCCGGCGCCGTAGGGGCGCTCTCGGCCCTTCTCCTTCTGGCCGCGGATGCGGATGGAGCTATCGCTTCAGAACCTGAACCAGGGTGATCCGGCTCAGGAGCCATCGCCCGTCTCGTTTGATCAGTTCGCACTTCAACTCGTGAGTTTCGTTGATGGCGTCCCCGTCCTTAGACGTGCCCTGCACGCGGACGGTGGCCGTGGCGTGCGCCGTGCCGTCCGCGGGAAACTCCACGGCCAGGTCATAGAACTTCACCGTGAGCCTGTCCACGCGGGTGCGCGCCGCGAACACGTACCTTGTGATGTCCTCCAGGGAGACCCGCCCCGAAAGGTTGTAGGCCTCGGCGTTCCACTCGCAGGGGTCGGCGAAAAAGCGTCCCGCCTCACGCGCCGTTTGCGCCGTGGCCAGGGCGCCTTCGTCTCCATCTTTCCCGGCCCAGGAGGCCAGCGCCTTGAACTGGCGGCGCACTTGGCGCTCGCGGGTGGGGAAGGCATACCAGAGGCCCCAGGCGAGGAGGATCACGCCCAGTGCCGCAAAGATCCTGTTCCGCGTCACCACAGGGGCGCCCCCACGATGCGGCGAAGAGACGTCTGCCCGAAGTCGTGCTGTTCCATAGGCATGCTCCTGTTATCCCCCACGAGATAGACGTTGCCCGGGTCCACCTCTCGCGGAGGCAGGTTCCAATCACACGGCCCCTTCACGTAGGGCTCATTCACGGGGCCCCCGTTGACGAAGAGGATCCCCTGCCGAAACTCCACCTTGTCACCGGCCAGGGCCACCACCCGCTTCAGGTAGACCACGCGCTCGCCCGCCAGGCGCACCGTGACCACGTCGCCTCGAACCGGAGGCGAAAACCAATACTTGGGCTTCCAAATGAAGTCGAAGGATCCGTCCCTGTAGGTGGGCTCCATGCTCTGGCCGCGCGCGAAGAAGGGCGTGCACGCGTGCCCGAAAAAGAGGTAGGCGCACACCGCCACCAGGACCACCCGCAGAACGAATTCAGGCTTGAGGGAAGGAAAGAGAAACGCTTTGAGTCTCGGATGCATGGGCACCTCAACGCTCAGAGTACACCGCCGCGCCACGCGCGGCCAGGGCTGCTGCGTGCGGCCAGGGCTGCTGCGCCGAGGCCCGGTTTGAAGATGGCGGTTCCCGGACCTCCCCCCGCCAGCCCTTGCCCAGTGGGAGGTCTGGCTGATTTGCACAGGAAAAGCCTTCTGGCGCAAGGGAGTTCACGGCCTTCGTTCAAGGCCCTTATAATTCTAGGCAGTAGGTGGAATAGCTATACAATACAATGCTATGATGTGGACGCGCTGAATCCGTGTGCAACCTGCGGCATCTCCTTGTATTACCGGGAGTTTAAGAAGAACGCACAGGGATTTCAACAGGCTTTTCCACAGAATCTGTGGAAAGGCCGACCTCTTCGAGGTGCACGCCCATGGGTGTTTCATTGGTTGCAACGCGCGCGAAACGTGTGCCGGTCGTGTAAACCGAGGATGAGGCAGACGGGTGGCCTTGCCGGCGCATTGACATGGTCCAAGCACGAAGGCGGCAAGGGCCCATAAAAACCCTCGCGGCCACGCGAGTTTCTCAGCCGCATGCCAGTGTCCTGTAACAGCGGTTCGCCGAATAAGTCCGGACGGTCTGACAGGACACGAAGGGGTGCGGGGAAGGCACTTCCCCGCTCTTTCAGGGTAACAGCCTGCCCAACTTATTCAAGTTCGTTCTGAGACGCCACACTAGGGAAGGAGGGCGATGGCACTTCCCCCGGAGCGTTTCCGCCGGGTCCGAAGGATTACCCGAGGGCGTTCTTGAGGTGATGGATCACGGTCTCCATGACCTTGATCCGGGCCCAGTTTTTGTCCTCCGCCTCCACCAAAACCCAGGGAGCGTTCTCACAGCTCGTCCGGTCCACCATGTCTACGGCGGCGGCTTCGTAGGCCTCCCACTTGGCCCGGTTCCGCCAATCCTCCTCGGTGATCTTGTACTGCTTGTACGGTGTGACCTGCCGGTCCTTGAACCGGCGGAGCTGCTCCTGGGGGCTGATGGCGAGCCAGAATTTGACTACGATCGTGCCGAACTCCGTGAGCTCCTCTTCGAAGGCGTTGATTTCCGCGTAGGCCCGTTCCCATTCCTCGCGGGAGCAGAACCCCTCGATGCGTTCCACGAGGACCCTTCCGTACCAGGAACGGTCGTAGATGGTGACGCGCCCCCGCCGGGGAAGGGGGCGCCAGAAGCGCCACAGGTAGGGATGGGCCCGCTCCTCGTCCGTGGGCGCGGAGATGGCGATGTGCTGGTAATTGCGAGCGTCCATGGCGGCGGTGAGGCGGCGGATGGATCCCCCTTTTCCCGCCGCGTCGGGCCCCTCGAAGACGAGGATGAGAGACCGCTGCTTGTCGTAGAGCTTTCGCGTGAGCACGTTGATGTGGGCCATGCCTTTGGCCAGCCGCCGCTCGTACGCATCCTCGATGAGCTTCTGCGCCAAGTCCAGGTTCCTGATGATGTTGATGCGGTGTGGCTTGGGCCTGTCCGGCACGAGCTTCACGGGCGGGGCGGCGGCGTCTTCCGCGAGGCGGTCATCAATGGCGGCGGCCACGTGCCGCCCCACCGTGAGGTCCCGGTACCGCTGGTCCGTGGCCTCCACGATGAACCACGGCGCCTTGCCCGTGCCCGTCCGGCGCAGGGCTCGTTCGGAGACACTCCGGAACCGCTCGTACTTTTTCAGATACTTCCAATCCCGCTCGTTGACCCGCCATCGCTTCGTGGGGTCTGACGCCAGCTTCTTGAGGCGCTTGCGCAGAGCGTCCTCCTTGAGGTGCAGCCAGACCTTGATGACGAGGACGCCCTCCTTCGCGAGCATGTATTCGAAGGCCACGTTGCGGTCCATGAGGAGGTTGAACCTGCCCTCGCCGATGCGCCCGAAAGCCCTGTCCACGATGGGTTCCGTGTACCAGGTGCCGATGTAGATGCCCATGTGGCCCTTGGCGGGCAGGGTCCTCCAGAAGCGCCACATGGAGGGGCGCTCGCGCTCCTCGTCGGTGGGATCTCCCATGACGTGAGTCTCGATGCCCCTCGCGTCCATCCACTCCAGGAGCCGGCTTACGGCCTCCGCCTTCCCGGCCCCTTCTACGCCTCCCACGAGCAGCACCACGGCCGACTTGGACACGGCGAGGGCCCGCTGGGCGGACAGGAGGGCCTCGCGCAGCGCTGGGAGGGCCTTCTCATAGCCCGCCTTGTCGATCTTGTTTCCAACCTCGGCCGTCTCGAACATGAGGTTCCCTCCCACGTGCAGCGCTTCGCCACGTTCCCCGTCCAACAGGTTCGGCCCTCGCTTGAGGATAGTTTGCTATCTTGTAGCCATGGAGCGCAAGGGGGTCAAGCGCCGGTGGCCCGGCGCGCCGTGGATAACGTGGATGACGGCGGGCGCCGTGCTGTTCGGGCTGGGGGCGTGGATCAGGTGCGGGCCCCTCCCCGCCGGGTTCCTGGACCCGGCGCCGCACCGGTCGGTGCGGGTGCTGGACAGGCACGGCGCGGTCCTGTACGAATCGCTTTCAGATCGATCCGCGAGAAGTGCCTGGATCACCGCGGAGGCCCTCCCGTCACCCATGGTCAGCGCCACCCTCGCGGCGGAAGACCACCGCTTTTTCCGCCACCCCGGCATCGACCCGGTGGCCCTGGCCAGGGCCGCGTGGGTGGATCTTCGCGCGGGCCGCATTCGGGAGGGCGGCTCCACCCTCACCCAGCAGGCCGTGAAGCAGCTCATGATCCGGCGCAGGTCGTGGGGAGGCAAGCTGAAGGAGATGGTCTACGCCCTGCGGCTGGAGCACCGGCGGTCCAAGCGGGAGATCCTCGCCCTCTACCTCAACCTCGCCCCCTACGGGAATCAGTACGCGGGAGTCAGGGCCGCCGCGGAGGGGTACTTCGGCTGCCCGGCTTCGAATCTCACGGAGGCCCAGGCCGCCTTCCTGGCGGGCCTCCCGCAGCGGCCCTCGGCGCTGGACCCGTACCAGAACCTCAAGAGCGCCCTCGCGCGCCAAAAGGAGGTTCTGCGGCGGATGCGCGAGCTGGGGCTCCTCGATTCAGAGGCTTACACGCGGGCGTGCCAGGAGCGGCTCGCGTTCAGACACGCGGCCAAACCGTTCCTCGCCCCTCATTTCGTCCAGCTGGTCCTGGCTCGGAATGAGGAAGGCAGCTCAGGCGCCCTTCGCACGACCTTGGACGGCGGCCTGCAGATGGACGTGGAAGGGATCATCCAGGCGCGGCGAAGTGACCTGGACCGGCACGGGGCCCACAACGTGGCCGTGGCCGTCATGGACAACGCCACCGGTGACTGGCTCGCGTGGGAAGGGTCCGGGGACTACTTTGACCCTTCCCACGGCGGTGCCATCGACGGGGTCGTCACGCCTCGCCAGCCGGGCTCGGCCCTCAAGCCCTTCACCTACGCCCTCGCCTTCGACAAGGGGTTCGATCCGGCCTCGATCCTGCCTGATATCCCGAGCCATTTTCCCACGGCGGAGGCGGGCGTCCTTTACAGCCCGCGCAATTACGACGGCGTTTTCCGGGGACCCATGCGGGCGAGGCAGGCCCTCGCGGGATCGGAAAACGTGCCCGCCGTGTGGCTCCTTTCGCGGGTCGGC
>JAKBES010000056.1 GCA_021833665.1 Acidobacteriota bacterium | reverse complement strand
GTCGCCCGACGGCCAGTCCATCGCCTATTTTTCCGATGCCTCTGGCGAGTACGCCCTCTGCATCCGGGGACAGGACGGGATCGGGCCCGTACGCACCATCGACCTGGGCAAACCGGCCTCTTTCTATTACAGCCCCGTGTGGTCTCCCGACAGCAAGAGGATCACGTACAGCGACAAGCGCCTCAACCTTTGGGTCGTGGACCTGGACCATCCGTCTCCCGTGAAGGTGGACACGGACCTGTTCGACTCGCCCATGCACCAGTTCAATCAGGCGTGGTCGCCCGACAGCCGGTGGATCACCTACACCAAGCAGCTCCCCAACTACCTGCACGCCGTCTTCGTCTACTCGCTGGCGACGGGCAAGGCCACCCAGGTCACCGACGGCATGAGCGACTGCCTCTACCCCGTCTTCGACCGCAGCGGCAAGTATCTCTTCTTCACTGCCAGCACCAACACGGGCCTGGCCGCGGGCTGGCTCGACATGACCAGCGAGGCACGCCCCGTCACCAGCAGCGTCTACGTGGCGGTCCTCCGCGCCGACCTCCCTTCCCCTCTCGCGCCCCAGAGCGACGACGAGACGGCCCCGGGCAAGGCCGGAAAGGATGAAGCCAAAAAGGAGACGGCCGGAGCGAAAGGCGAGGCGAAGGATGGGAAAGAAACGAAGGCCGAGACCGCCAAGGCCCCCGAGAAGCCGCCCGAGGTGCGCGTCGACTTCACCGGGATCCTCCAGCGCACCCTGGCCTTGCCCATCCCCGCCGCCAATTACGCCGGCCTCTTTGCGGGGAAGGCGGGAGAGCTCTTTCTCGTGGAGGCCCCCGTCGTGGACATGAGCGAGGGCCCGCCGAGCCTAACGGTGAAGAAGTTCGACCTGGAGAAGCGCAAGACGGAGGATCTCCTCGAGGGCGCGGCTGCCTTCGTACCCTCGTTCAACGGCGAGAAGATGCTCTACCAAATGAAGGGCGACTGGTTTATCGGCAAGAGCGACGCCCCGCCCAAGGCAGGAGAAGGCCAGCTCAAGACCGAGGCCATGCAGGTCTACGTCGTGCCTCGCCAGGAGTGGCGCCAGATGTACGGCGAGGTGTGGCGAATTGAGCGGGACTTTTTCTACGATCCCCATTTTCACGGCCTGGACCTGGCCGCGGCCGAGAAGACCTTCGCCCCGTACCTGGCCGGCATCGCCAGCCGGGACGATCTGACCTTCCTGTTCCGAAGGATGCTCTCCTACATGTCGGTGGGACACATGTTCGTCCGCGGCGGCACGGAACCCGATGTCAAGAAGATCAGCGTGGGCTTGCTGGGTGCCGACTACACCGCCGATCACGGCCGGTACCGCTTCGCCAAGATCTTCAGCGGCGAGAACTGGAACCCCAAACTCCAGGCGCCCCTCACCCAGCCCGGCGTCAACGTGAAGGCGGGCGACTACCTCCTGGCGGTCAACGGCCGCAACCTCACGACGGAGGACAACCTCTACAGCTTCTTCCAGGAGACGGCGGGAAAGCAGACCGTCCTCCGGGTCGGGCCTAACCCCGACGGCACGGGCGCGCGCGACGTGACGGTGGTTCCCGTGGGAGACGAGTTCGAGCTGCGCCATGAAGACTGGGTCGAGGGCAACCGCCGGAAGGTGGACGCCCTAAGCGGGGGCAAACTGGCCTATGTCTACCTCCCCGACACGCAGCACGGCGGGTTCACGAGCTTCAACCGCTACTACTTCGCCCAGGTGGGCAAGGAAGGCGCGGTCATCGACGAGCGCTACAACCACGGCGGCCAGCTCGCCGACTACATCATCGACTGCCTGGACCGCACCCCCATGAGCCGCGTCATGACCCGCGAAGGCGAGGACTACACCGAGCCCACGGAGGCGATCTTCGGCCCCAAGGCCATGATCATCAACCAGTTCTCAGGATCGGGCGGCGACGCCATGCCCTGGTATTTCAGAAAGGCCCACATCGGCAAGCTCATCGGCACGCGGACGTGGGGCGGGCTCGTGGGCATCGGCGGGTATCCGGTTCTCATGGACGGCGGCACCGTTACGGCGCCGCGCTGGGCCATCTACGGCCTCTCGGGACACTGGGACGTGGAGAACGAGGGCATCGCCCCCGACATCGAGGTCTGGCAGGATCCGAAACTGGTCCGAGAAGGCCACGATCCTCAGCTCGAAAAGGCCGTCGACGTGGTGATGGAGGAACTGAAGGCGCATCCCGCGCCCCGCTATGCGCGGCCTCCCTACCCCGACTACCACCCCGTCCTTCCACCCCCTGCGCCGTGATTCTCCGGGCGGGAAGGGGCCTGGCCTCTTCCCGCCCGAAACACCCTCGCCTCCTCGAACCATGGACATGCAATATGCGACGCGAGCCGTGGCGTTGGTTCTCACACGGCAAGCTGCTCCCTGGCGGAGGGGGCACACCCATGGCCGCAGGGCGCACTCACCCCTCAAGGAGGTCGCCATGCCCGTTCAAGCCAAGCCCATCCCGAACGGCTATCATGTCGTCACACCCTATCTTATCGTGCACGGGAGTTTGGCGCCGGCTGACAAGCGCGACAAGGGGCCGCCGGCCCCGCCCTCAATCGGGCCGCTCGCCGGAGAGGGTGAACCGGTGGCCGAAGTGTACCCGGACCTTGAGCCAATCGAGGCCCGAACGGGCCGCCAGGTCCCGCGCCTCGGCCGGGGTGAAGCCCCTCAGGACCGAAAGTGGCCCGTCCGCCTTGACGTAGGGGTTGGCGAAAAGGGTGAAGAGGCGGATCCAGATCAAGGCCCGGCGGCGGCGCAGCAGGTCGTTGACGATGATGCCGCGCCTGGCCACGCGGTCGAACTCGCGAAGCGCGGACAGCGCTTCTTCATCGGTGAGGTGGTGGAACAAGTGCGTCGCCGTCACGTAGTCCACGCTCCGGTCCCGAAACGGCAGGCGGCGGCCGTCTCCCCGGACCCTCCTGAGCCCTTCGGCGAAGGACAGCATGGCTTCGGATTGGTCCAGCACTACCGCCGTCACGTTGGGGTGCTTTCTGGCCAGAGACCGTGAAACGTCCCCGCCTCCCCCGCCCACGTCCAGCACCGTGATGGGGCCGCGGACGCCCGCGAGGCGCCGCGCCACCGCCCGCGTTCCGCCCAGCCATCGGCTGACGAAGGCGAGATATCGGACGACGCGAGCCAGCTCCTCCCTCGGCGGCGTCTCCACATCGAGGCGTTCGAGGCGGCTCGAACGGCCCTTCATAGCACCAGCCGCACGAGGTCGCCCACGCTCAGGTCCCTCGGCCGCAGAGCGCCCGCGCCGACCTTCATAAGCTTTTGGAAGAGATCCGGGTGATCCGCAAGAGATCCGATGACGCGGTCCGCAACGCCGTCGCGGCCCGACCCCCGGAGAATCCATCCGGCGAGCCAGCCCGCGTTTTCTCCTAGCTTGCGACGCTTCGCGCTGTAGACTTCCGGATGGCCCGAGGCGAGGGCATCGGCCAGAGGCCCTGCGGAGAGGAGGGCCAGGGACATCCCCTCTCCCGTCACCGGATCGGGCGCCCCCGCGGCGTCTCCCGCGAGAACAACAGGCGCCGAAACGGCGGTTTTCACCGTAAGCCCCAACGGACCCGCCCCCAGCACGGGCGTGGTGAACTCGATGGCCCCGCATCGGTGGCGGAGCGCCGGGAGGGAGCGAAGGGTGGCGAGCACGCGCGCCTCGTTGTCCGCGCCCCGAGGCAGGGCCTCCCTGCGATAGAGGCACGCGACGAGGGCGTCTTGCCCTTCCGAGGGCGCCAGATAGACCTCGCCTCCCTCATGAAACAGCACCTCCACCCGGTCCCGGTCGATGTCCAGGCCCTGCACGTGGGTGCTCAAGCCGGCGCGGTGAAGGGCCGGCCTCATCGCTCCGAAGGCGGGGTCGGCGTGGAACCGCGAGTGCAGGCCGTCCGCGCCCACGATCCACCGAGCCTTCCACCGGCCGGCGTCGTAGGGCGTCCCGGGCAGGGCCTGCACGTTCACCGTGCCCGCCGCCTGCTCGAAGAGATAGGCGTCAAACCGCTCGCGGCGCACGACCATGCCGTGCCCCGCGGGAAACTCCGCCTCCGCGACGCGGCCCCCCGGCGAAACGTAGCGAAGGCCCTTCACGGGAACGCCGGGGAAATCCAGGCCCAGGGCCCGGAGCGCCGCGACTCCGTGGGGGAGGACGCCCTCGCCGCAGGGTTTGGGACGGGGATGGCGAGCCTTCTCCAGGAGGACGACCCTCAGCCCCCGGCGGCCGAGTTCGATGGCCGCGGTTGAACCAGCTATCCCGCCCCCCACGACGAGAACGTCGGGATTCACCACCTAAGCACCATCATCTCGATCCCGAAGCCCGGCCCCGGTGCCGCCACGAACGCCCGGTCCCCCGCCTTCGGTGCGGCGCGTTGGAGCACTTCATCGAGCACGAAGAGCACCGAGGCGCTGGAGAGGTTGCCCACCTTCGCCAGGGAGCCGCGCGTCCAGGAAAGCTCCCCGTCCAGACACCCCAACGCCTCCTCGTAGGCTTCGATGATGCGGCGCCCACCGGGATGCAACACCCAATGCGTGATGTCGGCGACCCGGAGCCCGTTCGCGGCGAGGAACTCCTCGGTCACCGGCCTGAACTTCTGCCGGAGGAGGTCGGTCACATCCGGGGAGAGCACGAGACGCATACCGTCCGACGTGAATCGCCACCCCATGATGTGTTTGCTGTCCTCGAAAAGAACGCTGCCCGTGGCTACGACCTGGGGGCCGGGCGCCCCCGTGGCATCCCCCGCCACGAGCACCGCCGCGGCCCCGTCGCCGAAGAGGGCGCCTCCCACCGCGTCCACGGGGTCCGTGGCGCGCGGCGTAAAGCTCTGCCCGCACAGCTCCACCGAGATGACGAGCGCACGCTGGTCCGGGTGGCCGCACAGCACTTCGTCGGCCCTGATCAGGGCCCCCGCTCCGCCCGCGCAGCCGAGCCCGAAAAGGGGCCAGCGGCGCACGTCCGCGCGAAGGCCGAGGCGTGGGACGAGGAGCGCGTCGAGGCTGGGAGTGGCGAGGCCGGTCGTGGTGGCCAGGATCAGGTGGTCTATCTGCCCCGGCGACACGCCTGCCCGGTCCAAGCACGCGCTCGAAGCCTGCTCGGCCAGATCCAGGGCCTTGTCCACATAATCCTGGTTGCGGTCGTCGAAGCTCTTTCCGGAGAGGTAGTAGCTAGGCGGAAACGCGAAGTGACGCCGCTCCACGCCGCATCGGTCGAAGAGGGCCGCCAGGCGTTCCGCCGAAGGAGTTCCGGCGAAGAGCATGGTGTAGGCGTCCCGGGCCAAGGATTGCTCCACAACGTAGGGCGGCAAAGCCGTGGCCATGTTTTCGATCCGCGCCATGGAGGGGTCTCCTTCAAAGGGGTGGCCGCAAGGCATTAGGCACCTGGGCCGTGGGGAGAAAAGCTCTCCACCGGCCTTGAAGGCGCCCGGGGCCCGCGGGCCCTTCACCTAGTGAAAGCCTAAAATGTGAGTATATTCCACCCAAACACGGAGGCTGGCAACAGGGAGGCTTGCAGAAGGGCCGAGCAAGCGGGGCGAGGGAACGAGGACATGCAGAGATGACGAGATGAGGGGATGGCGTGATGGGGAGATGACGCGATGAGGACGGGAAGCGGCGGAGTATTCATGGCCTCCGCCGGCTACCACGCGCTCTTGGTGGCAGACCGCAGGCGCTGGGCCAGCGCCAGGAACGCGGACACATCCTCGGGGCTCTCGATGGCACCTGCTCCCCAGGTGAGGGAAAGCCCGGCGTCGCTCCAGGTCGCGCCGAGGGGACCCTGGGAGGCTCGGCCGATCTTGTGGGCCAGGTCCCACTCGAGCATGGCCCGGCGCGTTTCGCCGTTGAGGAGTTTCGCGGCTTGGCCTGGGTCCGTGGCCAGAACGGCATAGACCGCCGCAAACTCTGGATCGCCCGTCTCCACTTCCTGGTACCCATCCATAAGGCGCGTCAAGGTCCTGGAGACATCATCATCGCCGCCGGCGAATTGCAGGCCCCATTTTATGATTTTATGCCCCAGAGGGTTCTTCAGCATGGCCGCCATTCCCTTGGATCCGATGAAAACGACGCCCTCCCTCATGGGCGGATCGGAACATCTCCAGACCGTCAGGGCCGCCTTCCTCTTGCCCCCCTGGAACGCCTCCAGAGTCCACGGCGTTCCGCCTTCCGAGCCTTCGATGAGGTAAAGACGGCCGGGCTTTCCGCCCCTCAGGTAGGTCCAGCCGCGCTCTGCCGCGAATTGTTCGCGGGCCCGGCCCCTCGCCCGCTCCTTGGCGGCCAAGCTCAAGATGAGCCAGCCGATCCCGATGGCGGCCAGCATCAGAACGGATAGGCCTGCGGCATTCATGGCGATCCCCCCTTATGGTTATTCTATCACCGGCGCCGGCGGGAATTGATTTCTCGGCACCTCGCTCCCGGCCCCTTGCTCCCCGCCTGTTCCCCTCTTCATCCCGGATCGCCAGCCGGGGTGGTAGCATAGGAGGAAGAGGCGAGGACAGCCTCCGAATCGGGGTTATTCTTGCGCCGGCAAAGGGGGGCAGCGGTGACCGAAGTCCGAACGCTCTGCGACCTGTTCTTCAACCTGTTGGTCGTCCACGACCGCCCGGATCTGCTCCGCGCCAAGTCCAACGGAACGTGGCGGCTGATCTCCACGGGGGAGTTCAGCGGCGCCGTCGAGCGCCTGTCCAACGGCCTCATGTCCTTAGGAGTCAGGCCCGGAGACAAGGTCGCCCTCTTGTCCGAAAACCGGCCCGAATGGGCCATGTCCGATTTCGCCATCCTCACCGCCGGAGCCGCGGACGTGCCCGTCTACCCCACCTTGAACGCCAAGGACGCCTCGTTCATCGTGAACGATTCGGACGCCGAAGTGGCCATCGTCTCCACCTCCGCCCAAGCCGCCAAACTCCTCTCCTCCCGCGCCGCCATGCCCAAGCTTCGCGACATCATCGTGATGGACCCCGTGGAGGCGCCCCAACCGGGAGTTCTGGCATGGACGGACGTGCTCGCCAGGGGCGACGAGTTTTCACGGAGCCACGAGGGCTTGCACCGCAAGACCGCGGCAGCGGTCCTTCCGGAGGATCTGGCCTCCATCGTCTATACCTCGGGCACGACGGGGGTGCCCAAGGGCGCCATGCTCACCCACCGCAACTTCGTCGAAAACGCACGAGGCGACATGCAAGTGCTCACCTTCGGCCCCGGCGATTTGGCCATCGTCTTTCTTCCTCTGAGCCACGTCTTCGAGCGCACGGCCGACTACTGCTACTTCTGGAGCGGCGCCGCGCTGGCCTACGCGGAGTCCGTCGAGAAGGTGGCCGAGAACATGGCGGAGGTGAGGCCCACCGTGGGCGCCGCCGTGCCCCGCTTCTACGAGAAAGTCTACGCGCGAATTCTCGAACAGGCCGCCCACGCGCCTTACCTCAAGAAGGTGCTCATGCACTGGTCCATCAAGGCCGCCGACGACTGGGCCCGGGCCTGGGCCGACGGGAGAAAGGCGGGGCCGTGGCTCACGCTCAAGCACGGCCTGGGAAACGTGATCCTTTACAAGAAACTCCGAGCCAAAATGGGCGGCCGCCTTCGCTTTTTCATCTCCGGAGGCGCCCCGCTGCTCAAGGAGCTGGGGCTGGTCTTCTACGGCATGGGCATTACCATCTGCGAAGCCTACGGGCTGACCGAAACGAGCCCGGGGCTCACGGGAAACAGCGAAGAGCGCCCCAAGTTCGGCTCCATCGGGCGCCGGGCGCCCAACGTCGAGCTCAAGATCGGCGCCGACGGGGAACTGCTCGCCAAAGGGCCGAACATCATGAAGGGCTATTACAAGCGCCCCGAAGCCACCGCGGAGGTCTTTACGGAAGACGGCTGGTTCATGACGGGGGACATCGCCAGGGTGGACGAGGAGGGCTACTATTTCATCACGGACAGGAAGAAGGAGCTTCTCGTCACCGCGGGCGGCAAGAACGTCGCCCCGCAGCCCATCGAGAATATGCTCAAGCTGAACAAGTACGTGACGCAGGCGGTCCTCATCGGGGACCGGCGGCCTTACCTCACGGCGCTCATCGTCCCGAACTGGGACAATCTGAAAGAATACGCCCACGCCAAGGGGCTGAACCTCACCGACCCCTCGCAGTTCCGGGATCATCCGCAGATCATGCACCTGTACAGCAACGTCCTGGCCCGGGCCAACGCCCACCTCAGCCACCACGAACAGATCCAGAAATGCCGGCTCCTGAGCAGGGAACTCTCCCAGGAAGAGGGCGAACTCACACCCACCCTCAAAGTTAAACGCCGCGTCATCGCCACCCGCTACGCCGGCCTCATCGACTCCATGTATGTGACTTGAGGGTTGAGAGTTGAGAGCCAGCCGGTCACCGTCATCACTTTGAGCGTGAAAGACTGACTTGCGGCGACGGGCACCTGGGAAGAAATGTCCTGAATGCCGGACATCGAGGAAGGCCGCCACAGCCCGCTCAAGGGCCGCACCACCTTCACCTAACTCCCTGCTGCTACACACCTTGCGCCTTCATCCCCCTGCTTTCAGAGGGCGCCACGGCCGGCGGCATGATGATTGCATTCCCTGCGCCTGGCCCTTGCTCGTGAGAGGGCGGAAGGAAAGGAGAAATGCACATGCGACACCTTCGGTTGGTTCTCATACCCCTGCTGGTCTCTCTTCTTCTGGCGGGAGGTCTGTCGTTCCAAGCGCAGAGCAGAACCTATACATCCGACCAGATCAGCCAGATGGTGGCACCCATCGCCCTCTATCCCGATGCGCTCATGAGCCAGGTCCTGATGGCCGCGACCTTTCCCGATCAGGTGACGGAGGCCGACCAGTGGGTCCAGGCCAACCCCGGCCTTACGGGAAGCGCGCTCGACGACGCTCTGGCCACGGCCACCTGGGATCCCAGCGTCATCGCCCTATGCAAGTTCCCCACTGTCCTGGACAGGATGGCTCAGAACATCCAGTGGACCACCGATCTGGGCAACGCCTTCCTGAGCCAGAAGGCCAACGTGATGGATGCCGTGCAGACGCTGCGCAGCGCGGCCTACCAAAACGGCCACCTCAGGACCACTCCCCAGCAACGCGTGGTGGTACAGGGCCCGGACATCGTGATTCAGCCCTACACGCCGGACGTGATCTACGTCCCTGCCTATGAGCCCGCGGTCGTCTACGGGCCGCTTTGGAGCTACCCCACCTACTACTACCCGTCGGTGTGGGCTCCGTGGCCCGGATATTCCTTCGTCAACGGCTTCGCATGGGGCCTCGGCTTCGCCGTGGGCAACGTCCTCTTCGGCGGGTGCGACTGGAACAACAACAGCGTCTACGTGAATAACACCGTCATCATGAACAACACCATCTACCACAACAGCCCCTACTACCGCGGGGGGTACTGGCAAGGCGGATACGACCGCCAGCCCTGGACCCATCGCGGCGACAACATCAACTACGCCCGCGGAGGCGGCGCGCCCTACGGCGGCAGGAGCTATGGGCGCGTCCACGGAGTCCCCGCCCGCCTCTCCGGCGGCGGCTTGGAGCGCGCCGCCGCACATGGCCCCGGTGCCTTCACGGGCCGCAACTTTGATCGGACCACTGCACACGGCCCCGGTGCCTACACCCGCGGCGGTCTAGATCGCGCCGCGGTGCACGGACCGACTGGCTATGCCGCACGCGGCGCCGGCCGGCCCGCGGTACACGGACCGACTGGCTATGCCGGACGCGGCCAGAACCGCACGGCCGTGCATGGCCCCACAGGCTATGCTGGGCGCAACTACGGCCGCCCGGCGGTGCATGGACCCACGGGGGGGAGGTATGCGCAGCGCGCCTACTCCCGCCCGGCCGCCCATGGACCCACGGGTTACACGCAGCGCGCTTACAGCCGCCCGGCGATGCACGGACCTTCAGGTTATGCGGGCCGCGCTTACAACCGGCCGGCGGCAAGCGCCCCGAGGGGCTACTCAAGGCCGCAGTACAACCGCCAGGCCTTCCGCGCTCCCGCCAACTACGCTCGGCCAAGCTACAACCGCTCTTACGCGAGGCCCGCGCAACGGGCCCCCTCGTTCGCTCCTCGCGGATTCGGCGGCGGTGGACACGCACCCGCCGCGCACTACGGCGGACACGGAGGCCACAAGCGCCGCTGACCGAAATCACCCATCCGCTACAAAGGACCGGAGCGCGGTACACCGCGCTCCGGTCTTTTTTGTTCGTGCGAATGTCCGTCTTGATCCTGTCCCGGTGAGCTACACTCGCCTCACAGAGCTGGAGCACGCCAAGGTGTTACTGCTCTCGCGAACAGCCTGCTAATAGCTCTTCGGGCTCTGGGCGCTGCTCTGCGCGGGCAGTTTGAACTGCTCCGGCCTGGCCTTGACCACGTCCCGCAGCCACTCCTCCGGGTAGCCCAGCTCCTGCGGCTCGCCCTTGTCATCCTGCACATACCCGTCATTGTACTTCGTGAAGAGCGTCTCCGCCAGGTCCTTCCAGCGGGCGTAAACCCGCTCGCCCGATGAGACGCTGTAGTCCGTCAGCAGCTGCCGGGCCCTCGCCGGGTCCGTCTTGAGCATATCCACGGCGGTCTTCTCCACGGCAGGCTGGAGGGCGAAGAAGTTCCCTTCCAGCTCCTGTTGGACTTTCACGATGTCCTTCACCATGTAGGAGAACTTGAGCTGAGCGTAGTTGGCCACCACGTTGAAGACCCACCACGCCGAATCCCACGAGAAGCGGTGCAGGCTGCCCCGGGCGAAGGAGGGCGGCACCGCGGTGATCCCGGCGTAAAGGGGGAAATAGCAGCTCGTGTACGTGTCGTCCACGCCGTACCAGAGGACACCCCCCACGGGGTCGGGCAGGAACGAGCGCATCTCGGCCACGTAAGAGCAGCCCGTCTGCTGCGTGGAAATGGGCCGCTCCCAGGCGTAGGTCGTCCCGTCGAGGGTGAAGGTAATGGGCCTGGCGCGCAGGGGCGAGCCGAAGGGGCCCGCGTCGATTCCCTTCGTCATGTCCAGCGGCGTGCCCTCGTAGTGGTCTCGCATGAGCGCCATCACGTCCTGCACGGAGAGCTTCGTGTCGGCCTTGATCCAGAGCGGGTAAGGCTCCGCGCCCTTGGCGCCGCGGCTTCGATCCATGGAGAGGTTCAGGGACGGCGCGGCGCGCCTGAAGATGGACCAGACGCGCGTGGATGTGTAGCGCAGCTTCTCCGGCGTGGCCGGGCAGTAGGCGTCGCAGAAGCGGAAGGGGCCGTCCGTCCTGGGGTTGTAATAGCCCTTGGCGACGGCGAAGTCGATGACGTCGGGCGAGTAGAGGCAGGTGTCCGGGTCGTGCAAGGGGAAAGTGCCGATGCGCGCTTTGTTCGCGTGGGCCGCGATCATCCCGTCGGGCACCCGTCGCGCGACCCACAGGGCGCCCTTCACGCCGTCCCCGCGGCCGATCATCTCCAGGATCCAAGCCTCGTTCGGGTCGGCGATGGAGAGGGTCTCCCCCGTGGAGGCATAGCCGTACTGTGCCACGAGGTCCGTCATGACCTTGATGGCCTCGCGCGCCGTGCGCGCCCGCTGGAGCGTAATTTCCATGAGCGGCCAGTAGGAGATGCCCTCCCGCTTGTCGCGCAGCTCCAGCCGGCCGTCGAAGGTCGTCTCGCCGATGGCGAGCTGGTGCTCGTTCATGATGCCGCACACCGCGTACGTGTGCGGTACCTGCGGGATGGTCGCCCTCACGGTCCCGTGCCAATCCTTGATCTCGTACGTGTCCCCCGGCTTATGGTCCGCCGCCGGTATGGCGCGCAGGACCGGGTGGAACTCGCCGTCCACCGAGTACGAAATGATCACTGAGCCGTCCGCCGATGCCCCCTTGGTCACCAGGATGTTCGTGCAGCCGAGGGCGAGCCTGGCCCACCCGGCCGCCGTCAACACCAACAGAAGCCACATTCCTTTGCGCATGAAGTCTCCCCTAGGGTCTTGCGGCAGCCCGACCGCCTGCCGTGCGGTTATCGTAGCACGGGGACGGAGCTGGAAAGTGGGGTGGTTAGGAAGGGAGGAAGACAGCCTCCTATCCTCGTGCATTCCGCATCCTCACTCGCCTATCTTGGATCCCGCTTTCATTCCCTTGACCCGCGTGGCTCTCCAGCCATATCCTTAGAGCCAATGAGAGAATTGTGCGAGCGGTTCGGGACGCAGGGATGAGGGTTTCATACGATCAGACGATCAGCCCTCCATGGCGTGATACAGGACGCGCATGCTGGCGTTCACGTCGCAGAACCTTTGTGGACCGGGGTTTCAGGCCAATTCAGTCTTGAACTCATGCGGAGGTGAACCATGGAGGGGGCCATCGGTCGTTGGTTTTCATGTAGTGGAAGAGTGCTTCTATTCACGGCCGCAGTGGCGGCCGCGGCCCTCTGCCTGCTCGTGCCCTTGAGCTCTCTGGCGCAACAAGCGTCTCTGCCTTCGGCGGCGCCCGTAAACCCTGCATTCCTTGAGTATCAAGAGAAGGCCGCGGCGGGGCTGACTGAAAGCGCTCCAGGCGAATTTGGCCTGGGCTACGTTTCGTCTCCCATGGACTATTCACACCTCAGGACGCGCCGGGAGGGAAGCCGCGGCGAAGCGCTGACCCTCCCTTCATCCTACGACTTGCGTACGTACGGCAAGGTGACGGCCGTGCGCAACCAGGGAAGCTGCGGCTCGTGCTGGACTTTCGGAACCATGGCGTCATTGGAATCCTATCTTCTTGATGGGGACACGGCCGACTTTTCCGAGAACAACCTGAAAGACAAGCACGGATTCGATTGGACCTGCTGCGCCGGAGGAAATGCTGATATGTCCACCGCCTACCTCGCCCGGTGGGGAGGTCCGGCAAACGAGGGCGATGATCCCTATGATCAGGGCTCTTGCGCTTCACCAGACAGCGTGCCGATTTCATCACATGTCCAGGACGTGATCACCCTTCCAGGCCGTTCCGGCTCTCTGGACAACGATGGCATCAAGGAAGCGGTCATGACTTATGGCGCCGTGGCCATCAGCATGAACTGGGTGGACGGAGCCTATAACTCAGCCAACTATGCCTTCTATTACAATGGCACCTTAACCTCTAACCACATGGTGGCCGTGATCGGCTGGGACGACGACTTCGCCGCAAGCAAATTCAACACGCCGCCCGAGGGCAACGGCGCGTTTCTGATTAGGAACAGCTGGGGCTCTTACTGGGGAAATGCCGGATATTTCTGGATTTCCTATTACGACACGTGCGCGGCAAGGTATGAAAGCACCGTCTTCATGGCACAACCCACAAGCGGCTACTCCTACGCCTACCAGTACGACCCACTGGGCGCCACGTCATCTCTCGGATACGGAGTAGACGTTCCGGCTTGGGCCGCCAACATCTTTACGATGGTGGCGCCTCAGAGTATCGCGGCGGTGAGCACCTACTTCTTCGCCAACAATACCTCCTACGAGCTTTACATTTATACGGGGTGCAGCGCCTCTTCTCCCAGAAGCGGCACCCGTGCCTATTCAAGCAGTGGGTGCATCGTGAGCGCCGGCTACCATACGGTCATCCTGCCGAGTCCCGTCGCCTTGGTCAGCGGCCAGCGCTTTTCTATTGTATTCAAACTGAATACTCCCGGATATGGATTCCCTGTCCCCATGGAATACCCCCTCTCCGGGTACAGCTCCAGCGCTACGGCGGCGGCAGGACAAAGCTTCTACAGCTACGACGGAACCGCGTGGTCGGACCTCACAAATCTATACGCCAACACGAACGTCTGCATCAAAGCCTTCGTCGCCTCTGGCGTGCCGGGCGAAATTGCACCCGGCACCAGCTCTGACGCCATCCAATCCTGGTCACCGGACAAGACGACGCAGAGCTGGCCGTCGGATTTAGCGGCTACCGGCTACCGGCTTTACCGCGGCATCCCGGCGGACCTTCCCAACCTGCTTAATGGAAATGTCGATTCCTGCCTGCTGGCCGACCAGAACGGCACGAGTATCAACCTATCTTCCGACACCCTTGCCAGCGGGTCTTTTTATTGGTACGTGGTGAGAGGATATAACGCTGCTGGAGACGGCACGGCCGGAAATGCGACCGCTGGCCCAAGGCATCTCGACCCGAGCGGATCGTCTTGTCCATAAGGGCTATCTTGGCCATTAGCCTCCTTCGCTCGGCGAGGCAAGGCGAATACCTTGGCCCCTGCGCTCGTTTACTGAATGTTTGCTGGTGATGCGGCGCGTCGGCGGTTGGCCGGCTTCACGGAATTGAAGTGAACCCCTCCCCGCGAATGCGGCAATGCCCCGCAAGGAAAGACAAGGAGAGAGCCATGAGCCGTTCCCTCGGTGACGAATCCCTCGACGTTCTGTTTCGAAGCGCCAGGACCCACAACGGCTGGCTTGACCAGCCGGTGAGCGACGCCGTCCTGCATGAGTTGTACAACCTTACGAAATGGGGTCCCACGAGCGCGAACGGCAGCCCGGCGCGCTTCGTCTTCCTGCGGAGCAAGGCGGCCAAGGAACGGCTGCGGCCTGCCCTCATGCAGGGCAACGTGGAGAAGACCATAACGGCCCCCGTGACGGTCATCGTCGCCCACGACCTCACCTTCTACGACAAGCTGCCCAAACTCTTCCCGCACCAGCCCGGAGCGAGGGAGTGGTTCTCGAACTCGGCTGACCTGGCTCAGGTGACGGCCTTCCGCAACGGCACTCTCCAGGGCGCCTATCTCATCCTGGCCGCCCGCTCCCTGGGGCTGGACTGCGGGCCCATGTCGGGCTTCGACGGCGCCAAGGTGGACGCGGAGTTCTTTGGCGGCCCCTCGGGCACCGTGAAGTCCAATTTCCTCTGCAATCTCGGCTACGGCGATCCCGCCAAGCTCTTCCCGCGCAGCCCGCGCCTGGATTTCGACGAGGCCTGCGCGGTGCTGTGAGGGCGACAAGGCCGGCGGCAACATTCTCGGCACGGCGGGGCCACCCTCCTCCTCGTCAGCGCTTGCGCCTGCCGCTCGCCGTGGTGGAGGGACGAGGCGCGGAACCGGACGATCCCCGTGCGCATCTACTATCCCGACGGCCCAGGCCCCTTTCCCGTGATCCTCTTCTCCCGCGGCCTGGGCGGCTCGCACGACGGCTACCGCTTCCTGGGCGAGTGCTGGGCCAGCCGAGGCTACGTGAGCATCCCGGTGCAACACCCCGGCAGCGACGCCTCCGTGCTCCACTCCTTGCGCCTCGTCTGCGCCGCCACCACCGCCTTTTGGGACGCCTACCTCAAGGGTGGCACGGCGGCCAAAACGTGGCTTGACAACGGCGGGTTTGCGGCTGAGCTGAGCCCATCGAGGACGATCGAAGAGAAACACTTCCAGCGCTAAAGGCCGGGCCCATTGTGGTTGAGCGTTTCTTTAGGGTGGACTCCGAGACGTGCCGTGGGACACTTTCGCTTGCCGGCAATTACTCGGGGCGTGGTAGCGTGGACCCGAACCGCGAAGCGGCGAGCGTCTACCCGCTGAAGAAAAATATTGGGGTCACATCTTGCATTGTAGCACGGCCCTCCGCCAGCCTTTGGTGGCTTCCTATCACCCCCATGATGGCAAGGTAGAGGTGCCACCCCGTTCACGTATTGGCCCTACCCTACCATACGAACGGCACCAGCCGATAGCGAACCTTCAGCAGGTACTCCTTGTAGCCTGCAAGGTTTGCCGACAACACCCTCTCCTCGTCGAGCATG
>JAKBES010000055.1 GCA_021833665.1 Acidobacteriota bacterium | reverse complement strand
CGGGGGGCGTCGGCGCCGTGGATATCCTTGCCCGTGCCGGGGTGAGGCTGGCCTCCGGTCATGGCCGTCCACCGGTTGTCCAGGATGACGAGGGTGGCGTGGCTGCCGTGGATGATCATGTCGATGAGGCCCGGAATCCCCGAATGGAAGAAGGTGGAGTCGCCGATGACGCCCACGGTCTTGCCCTTCTCCTTGGGCCCGCCGAACATCTCGAGGCCTTCGGCCATGCCCACGCTGGCGCCCATGCACATGCACGCGTCCATGGCCGCCAGGGGCTTGAGCGCCCCGAGGGTGTAGCACCCGATGTCGCCCATGACCCGGAGCTTCATGTCGCGGAAGAGGGTGAAGATGCCGCGGTGGCTGCACCCGGGGCAGAGGGTCGGCGGCCTGCCGGGAACCTTGACGCCGGCCATGTCCACGGTGACCTGGTCCTGAGCGCTGCCCAGGAGGGCCTTCTCCACGAGGGGGAGGTTCAGCTCGCCCGTGTCGGGCAGGAGGCTCCTCCCCTCCACGGCCAGCCCCGCGGCGCGGACGGCCTCCTCGACGTAGGGCTCCAGCTCCTCCACCACGATGAGCCGCTTGACCGTCTTGGCGAAGGCCCGGATGCGCTCCACGGGAAGGGGGTTCGTGATGCCGAGCTTGAGGACCGAGGCGTCGGGCATGGTCTCGCGGACGTACCCGAAGCTCACGCCGGAGGTGATCACGCCGATCTCGGACGAGCCCTTGAAGATGGGATTCCACAGGTCGCTTTGCTCGGCGAAGGCCAGGGCCTTTTCGAGGCGCTCTCCCACCTTGGCCCGCCGCAAGCGGGCGTGGCTGGGCAGAAGAACGTATTTGGGGATGTCCTTGAGGAACCCCTTGGACGCCCACTCGGAGCGCTCCGCGGGGTGCACCACGCCCGTGTGATGGCACACGCGGGTGGTCATCCGAACCAGGACGGGCGAATCGAACCGTTCGCTGAGGGCGAAGGCCTCCCGCGTCATCCACCGGGCCTCTTCCGCGTCGTAGGGCTCCACCATGAGGACCTTGGCGGCCCGGGCCATGGAGCGGTTGTCCTGCTCGTCCTGGCTGCTGGCCATGCCCGGATCGTCGGCGGAAACGACCACGAGGCCGCCGTTGACGCCCATGTACGACGAGGAAAAGAACGGGTCGGCCGCCACGTTGAGGCCCACGTGCTTCATGGTGACCAGGGCGCGCACGCCGGCCAGGCTGGCGCCCATGCACACTTCGTAGCCCACCTTCTCGTTGGGAGCCCACTGCACGGTCACATCGGGATAGGTGGACAGCGCTTCCAGGATCTCGGTGCTGGGGGTGCCGGGATACCCCGAGCCGAAGGCGGCCCGGGCCTCCCAGGCCCCGCGCGCCACCGCCTCGTTCCCGAGCATCAGCTTTGGCATGGTGTTCCTCCAGGGTAGTCCATGGCGTTCTCCTCGCCGCGCAGGACCCGCAGGGCTCCCGCCGCGAGGGCTTCCATCTCGAACTCGCCGGGGAACCGGAACACCGGGGCGAGAAACGCCACCCGGCCTTCCACCCACCGGCAGAACATGTCGGAATGAGCCAGGCCGCCCGTGAGGACGATCCCGTCCGGGCGGCTGCCCAGCACCGCCGCCATGGCGCCGATCTCCTTGGCGACCTGATAGGCCATGGCCTCGTAAACCTCCCGGGCATGGGTGTCGCCCGCGGCGATCCGGCGCTCCACCTCTCTGGCGTCATCGGTCCCCAGGTGGGCCAGCAGGCCCCCCTCTTTGGTGGTCATGCGCTTGAGATCGGCGGCCGTGTGCTGGCCCGAGAAACAGACTTTGATGAGGGGCTGGGTGGGCAGACTGCCCGCCCGGGTGGGAGAGAAGGGCCCTCCCGAATTGGCGTTGTTCACGTCCGTCATGCGCCCGCCGTCCATGGGAACGATGGAGAACCCTCCGCCCAGGTGGGCCACGACCCAGCGGCTTTCGGCCAATGCGCGCCCCGTGAGTTCGCAGGCCTTCCGGGCCGCCGCGTGCAGGTTGAGCGCGTGAAGGAGGGACTGGCGCCTGAGCTGCGGCAGACCACAGTAGCGGGCCAGAGAGGTCATCTCGTCCACGGCCACCGGGTCCACCACGAAGGCGGGCGCCCCGAAACGGCTAGCCACGTCGTGGGCGATGAGGCATCCCAGGTTGGAGATGTGCTCGCCCTGATACCCGCTCCGCGCGTCCTCCATCATGGCGTCATTGACCTTGAGGGTGCCTGAGGCGACGGGGCGGATGAGGCCCCCTCGGCCCACCGCCGCGTCGAGGCGGGACATGGCGTGCCGGGCGAGAAAGGCATCCACCGCGGCCGTCTGCGAGGCAAGCTGGTCCAGGACGCCCCCGGCCGCCTTGGGGACAGGCGCGCTCTCCTCCACGAGAGGCCCCTCTTCGCTGTAGAGGGCGAGCTTGGTGCTCGTGGAGCCGGGATTGACCACGAAAACTTGGAATCGCGGGGACATGGAGGACTCCTGAGACGAAATCGTAGCGGTTGGAGCCCGCGACGGGCAAGGACGGGGGCAGGCCGCCTCCCCTCGGTGGGGCATATGGCCCTTCCCAACACTGGCCATACCATGGCCTGCTTTGAGGCGCCTTTTCCCGGCTGGGCCGCTTTGCCTGGACCCCGGCGCCCCTTGGAGCTCCGGGTGAAACCGCATTATACTCGGCGGGAAGACGCATCGGGCAACCCGGCCTTCCGGGTGAGAGCATGGCGCACCGGCGTCGCGAGGAGATGGTTCATGGCACTGAGGGAGGAGACGGCGGCCGCGCGGGACATGGCCGCCCTCCGCACGGCCATCGCTCAGACCGCGGTTGCTCTGGGACCAAGCCAGGGACGCCTCTACCGCCTCGTGCCCCCCGATGGCCTGGCTCTGTGGGACGACCAGGGAGCCGAGGTGGTGGTGGGGGCCCCCGGCGGCGGCCACGGCGACAGCCAGGCCGCGCGGCTCTCCTACTCGCCCGCCGATGAAGTGCTGCCCCTGGAACTGGAGGACGGGACCCTCTGGGGATACTGGGTCGTGACCCGGGACCACGCCCTCGCGGCACGCGACGCGATCCCACAGCTCCTCCCGCTCCTTGAGCAGCTCCACCGCGGCGACACGGTGGCCCGGCTCGAAATCATGAACGGCAGCCTCATGGCGGTCCTGACGCTGGGCGAAGCGGTGGCGTCGGCCAAGGGCCCGGCTGAAATGGTGGAAGCCCTCCACCGGGCCGCCCGGCGGGTTTTCGACGCCGAGTCCACCCACCTGGCCCTCGTGGGGCTGGACGGCAGCCGGTGGTACCGCGCCTCGGATGAAAAGGCGGAATCCTCCCCCGCGTCGGCCCGTGACTGGCTGAAGGCGTTTCCGGCCCACAGGGAGTCGTGGCGGCACTCGGACCCGCGGGCCCGGTCCGCCGCGGCGGTCGTGGGCGGAGCGCCCGAGGCGGGCATGGTGGAGCGGGTGGGGGACCCCGCCCATCCCTATGGACTGCTCGTGGTGTCGGGGGGGCCGGAGGCCTTTTCCGAGACGGACCAGAACCTCCTCTCGCGCATGGCCGATTTCGTCTTCGCGAGCCTCGTGCGGTGGGAGCGGAGCGGCTCGGGCGCCGCCCGCGCCCTCCGGCAGCCCGACATCTTCGTGCTCCTGGCCCAGGAAAAGGAGCGCCTCGAATACATCATGCGGAGCGTCCCCGTGGGCCTCCTCCTCACGGACGCCGAAGGGGTCATCTCCCTGGCCAACGACGTGGCGGGCCGAGCCCTGGGCCTCACGGACGTGGAGCTCCGGGAAAAGAAGATGTTCAGCGCCCGCCAGGCGGGGCGGACCATCCAGGGGCTCATCCGCAAGACCCAGGCGGAAGGGAAAACGGTGTCCACCCCCTACGAGATGGAGGGGCGCTGGTTCCAGATTCAGGTGGTGCCCTGGCCGGGAGGCGAGCAGTTCCTCGTGGTGACCCAGGACGTCCACGACTGGCACCAGCTCAACCGCCTCAAGGAGGACCTCATCTCGATCATCTCCCACGAGGTCAAAAACCCGCTCACGGCCATTCTCAACGCGACCCACCTCCTCGCCTCGGAGAGAACGGGCCCCCTGAACGAGTCTCAGGCCCGGGTGGCCGAACTCATTCAGGACAACAGCCAGCAGATGAAGAGCCTCCTGGACGACGTGGTCCGCCTCAGCCGCGTGTACCACCTGAACGTGAAGCACGAGCCCGTCCCCGTCGCTCCCATGATCCAGGCCATCCACGCCCGCACCTCGCCCACCCTCAAGGGCAAGCTCATGGGATGGACCGAGAGCCTGGAGGAGGTCACCGTGGGCGGCGAGGGTCCCATGCTGGAAAGCCTCCTCGTCAACCTCATCGGCAACGCCATCAAGTACACGGGCATCGGGGGGCACGTGGGCGTGAAGCTGTGGGCCGACGGGGGCTGGGCCAAACTTCGGGTCATGGACGACGGCCCCGGCGTGCCTCCCGAAGAGCTGGACCGCCTCTTCACACCGTTCTTCAGGGCGAGTAACGTGAAGGAGCAGGTGGCGGGCACGGGACTGGGCCTGGTCATCTCGCGGAACATCGTGGAGCGTCTGGGCGGCACCCTCAAGGGTGTCTCGCCCATCACGGCGGAGGATGCGGCCTTCCTGGGCCAGGTGAAGCACGCCGCCCGGGGCACATCATTCCAGGTGGAACTACCATTGGTTCGCTGAAATCCGCCCGAGGGTGAACTGTCAGGGGGATGTGATGCGGAAAAAGATTCTGATCGCCGACGACAACCGCGCCATCACGGAGGTCTTGCAGCTCAACTTCAGCCTTCTGGGCTACGATGTGCAGGTGGCCTCCGACGGCGAGGAGGCGGAGCGCAAGTGCAGGACCCTCCGGCCCGACGTCCTCATCCTCGACGTGATGATGCCCAAGAAGAACGGGTACAAGGTCTGCCGGAACCTCAAACTGGACCCCGACACGAGCAAGGTGCCCATCATCCTCCTCACGGCCAAGAACCTGAAAGAGGACGTGTACTGGGGCTACGACAGCGGCGCCGACGCCTACATGACCAAGCCCTACGACCCGCGCCAGCTCGAAATCCTCGTGGACCAGCTCATCAAGGAGACGGAGACGGGCCTCAAGACCACCGCATGGACGGGACTGCCCGTGGCCTCCCGGGTGGAGGCGGAACACCGGGAGCGCCTCGAAGTGGGCGCCCCCTCCATCCTCCTCGACCTCTCCTTGCCCCAGGAGGCCATGAGCGCCTTCTCCACCAAGTTCGGCCAGGCCCGGGCCAAGGACTTCATCCACCGCTGGGCGTGGCTCCTCTACGAAAAGCTCCACGCCGTAGCGGCGGCGGGGGTTATCGGGCAGACCACCGACGACCGGTTTCTGGTCACGATCCATACGAACGAGCTTCCTGCCTTCCGAGCCCTCGCCGAAGGGGCCTTCCAGGAGCTCCTCCGCACGAGCTACGACACGGCCGATCTGGACCGCGGCAGCATCACCTGGACGGATGCCGAAACGGGCCAGGAGGTCCACGGTCCGGTTCTCTCCCTGCGCATCGACGAGATCGAGACCCGGCCTGAGTGAGGACTTCTTTCTCATGAGACTCCTCTTCCTTGACAGGGCCACCCCATGCGCGTAGACTGTTTACTTGACGCGGGGTGGAGCAGTCCGGTAGCTCGCTGGGCTCATAACCCAGAGGTCGAAGGTTCAAATCCTTCCCCCGCCACCAAACCGGACCCGGCTTCGCGCCGGGTCTTTCTTTTCAGGGAGGCCGCCCTTTGATCCGACGAGCGTCCTTCGCGTTCGCCCTCCTCCTGTTACCCGCCCTTGCCTTCGCCGGAACCCGTCCGCCCGAGACCGGCCCCGGGGGCGTATCGCCCCTTCCCCCCGTGACGGCGCCGTCCGCGAGTGCCGTGCCCCTGCCTCCGGCTCCCTTCGCTCCCCCGGCGTTCCGGCGGGGCGCCGAAGTGATGCCGCTGGGCGCGGAGCCCATTCACACGGAGGAGTTCATCGTCCTGAAAGACCGCCTGCCCTCGGGGCGGGACAGGGTGGCGGTGGACGTGTTTCGTCCCCCCTCGCCGGGACCCCACGCGGCCGTCGTCATCCTCCACGGGACTCATGGCCCGGGGCGGGCTGAGAAGTACTATCTCCGCCTTTCGGAGGATCTGGCTCGCCACGGCTACATCGGACTTTTCGTGAGGTACTACGACCGGGGCCGCAGGGGGAAAGGCAGCCGGGCCCAGTGGGCCAAAACCATCGGGGATACCCTCACCTTTGCCGCTGCCCTTCCGGAAGCGGACCCGGACCGGATGGCTCTCATAGGGTACTCGCAGGGCGCGTTTCTGGCCCTCAACGACGCCCCCTCCGACCGCCGTATCAGAGCCGTGGTGGCCTACTACGGGGGACTCTCTCCCGGGTTCTTCCCCCAGGCCGAGGAGGATATGCCCCCCACCCTCCTGTTCCACGGCACGGCGGACCGCATCGTCCCCGTGCGGCGCTCCATAGAGACGCTGCGGCACCTGCGGGATGCGGGGCACCCCGCGGATCTGATCATTTACCCCGGCGCCGTCCACGGCTTCAATCTCAACAGCCTTCCAGGGCCCGATGCCTTCGCGGCGGAGGATTCCTGGGCCAGGACGCTGGCCTTTCTCGACTTTCACCTTCGTTATCCGGCTTGGACGCCCGCGGTGCTTCCCCTGGGCCAGACGGGGACCTCTCCCTTCGGCCAGCCGCCCCTCGCCCGCGCTGCCATCCCCTACCTCGCCCCTCCCGATTCGGGTGCCGTGGGCCAGGTCCTCATCGACCCCAGTTCGCAGGACCTCGATGAGATTCTCAAGCACGCACCGCCTCCCAGAGGGCGCCACGCGCACCGCGGCAAAGCGAGGCGGGGGCACGCCGGTAGGAAGAGGCCTCCGGCCCAACCGCCGGCAGGCCCCATCCTGCCCTAGGCGGGACGTTCCGTGACGCGCATCCGCCCCCTCGGGGGAGCGGATCACCGAAGGCCCGAGGAGGACGACATCATGGCGCAGACCGGGCCCATGCAGCTTACGGTGGTGGGAAAGGAGCCCCTCGCCTTTCCCCTGAACAAGCCCATTTGTCTCATTGGGCGCGACCCGGACAACGACCTCGTCCTGAATTCCCCCACCGTCTCCCGCCATCACGCCCGCATCTTTCTATCCCAGGAGGGGTGGCGCATACGGGATCTGCAGAGCCGCAACGGCCTCTTCGCAAACGGTGTCAAGCACGAAGAAGTGCTCCTCGCTCCGGGGGATGTGATCAAGCTCGGAGACGTGGCCCTCCGGCTGGAGCCGTCTCCAGACCCCAACGAAGAGGATTCGGATGAGACCCTCTCCATGGCCGCCGTGCCCTTCGTGGCGCACAGCGCCTGCGCCACGTGCGGCAACAAGCTGGGCATCCCCAACCTGATCGAGGACGCCATCCGCCTGGACCCTCGCATGGAGGATCTGGACCAGCGCCTCGCCCAGGCTCTGCGCACCCAATTCGAGGCCGAGGGCGTCTTTTTCTTCTCCACGTCTGAACTCGAAGCGGGCCACCTCCAGACTCGCGTGGAGACGTCCTGCCGCTATGAGGCGTCCTCGGAGGAGGAGGGTTCCACGCTCCTGAGCCAGAGCACCATCAAGGAGGCCATCAAGCTCTGCAGCCCCGTCTGGTCGCCCATGGACGTCCTCAAACCGGGGCAGAGCCTGAAGGGCCTTTCGGGGGCCCAGATCCTCGTCTATCCGCTCTTCGCGGGGAAAAGGATCGCCGCCCTGATCTACGTGGACTGGGGCAAGCCGTGCCACGATCCCGTGGGCCCCATGACCGTCCTCGGCTCCTGGCCCACCTGGGCCACCGTCCTCCTTGAGGCCTTGTGGGACCGCCGGTCGGCGTCCAACCGCGCGGACCTGGAGGCCCGGCACCAACAGGCCATATCGGAGGCATTCCGGCGGCGCATCGACCCGGGGGAGATTCTTGGAGATTCGGCCGCGCTGAAAGCGGCCCTGGCCTCCGCGGCGGACGCCGCGCCCTCGCCCTACCCCATCCTCCTTCTTGGGGAAACGGGGGTAGGCAAGGAGATCTTCGCCCGGTGGATCCATCTGCACAGCGCGAGGGCCTCGGCGCCCTTCATCGCCCTCAACTGCGCTGCTGTGCCCGCGGGGACCGCGGAGAGCGAGATCTTCGGGCACCGGCGCGGCGCGTTCACGGGAGCCGAACGGGACCACTCGGGGGTCTTTGAACAGGCCGAAGGGGGCACCCTCTTCCTGGACGAGATCGGCGACATGGACCTCCTTCTCCAGGCCAAGGTCCTTCGCGCTCTCCAGTTTGGCGTCATCAAGCGCGTCGGAGATGACAAGGAGCGCCAGGTGGACGTGCGCCTCATCGCCGCCACCCACCGCAACCTGAGAGAGGCCATCGCCGGCAAGGCCTTCAGGGAGGATCTCTTCTATCGCCTCACGACGTTTGAAATCCCCCTGCCGCCTTTGCGCCAGCGCCCCGCCGATATCCCCGTCCTCGTCAGCGCCTTCCTGGCCAAAGCCTTCAAGAAGCCGGGCACGGCCGCGGGGTTCTCCCCGGGTGCCCTCATGGCATTGAAGGAGTTCTCCTGGCCGGGCAACGTCCGGCAGCTCCAGAGCGCCGTGAACCACCTGTCGGCCAGCGCTTTGGGAGCGCTCATTGATGAGGCCGACGTGAGACGGCTCCTGGGCGCCGCCGACCGGACCTCGCTGGCGCCGCCTCCCGATGTGGAAGGGCTCCCTTACAAGCAGGCCCTGGAGCGGTTCGAGGAGCTTTACCTCAGGGCCGTCCTGGATCGGGCGGCGGGAAACGTGACCGAGGCCGCGCGGCTGAGCGGCCTTCCCAGACGCACCCTCTACCGGTTCATCGAGCGGCACCCGGGAGTGAAGGACTGACCTTGGCGCCCGCGAACGGGGTTGAATCCACCATCAGGAGGAAAAAATGCGGAGCGCGGTGAAGAGGTGCTTGGCGGTGATGGCGATGGCCGTGGCGGGCACCGCGTGGGGACAGGTCACTGGAACTCCCGGAGCCCCCGGGCCCGCCCCTGTGGCGGCTCCCGCCTCCGCGCCCTCGGCGGATCTCCTGGCGAGCCGCAAATATGCGGAAGCCCTGGCGGCGGCCGAGCTCATCTTGCAGAAGGAGCCCGGCAACTTGGACCAGGCCGCCGTGAAGATCCAGGCGCTGCTGGGCCTCGGACGAACCATGGAGGCTCTTCGCTTCGCCGTGCCCTTATCGGGCCAGCATCCCGAGCGGCCCCAGTTCCGCTTTCTGGCGGGACAGGCGGCCTTCCAGGAGGGCATGGTCCCCCAGGCCGTGCAGGTTTGGAGCGCCCTCCGTTCCAATCCCGACCCGGCCTGGTCCCTGCTCGGCTACCGGGCCAGCGCTCAAGCACTTCTGGCCGTGGGCAAGGTGGCGGAGGCAAGGAATCTCGTGGCGGAGGCCATGGCCAAAGGGGCGGCTCCCTCCTTGCCCCTGGCGCGCCTCGCCCTCGAAACGGCCCCTGACGCGGCTTCGGCCCTGGGCACCATCGACCGCGTCATCGCCTCCTCCCCCGAAAACAAAGACGACTGGAGCGCCCTCAAGACGATCATGGCTTCGGTCCAAGGCGGTCTCTTCGCGGAGTCTCCCGCGGGAGCGGCCCCCCTCGTGATTCCCATCAAGGAAAAGAGCGAACGCATCAACATTCCAGCCTGGGGAACGGAGGACCAGTACGCCAGCGCCGTCACCCTTTCCTCCGGTTCCCGCGTGACCGTGCCCGTGACCGCGGGCGGCAAAAAGCAGTGGATGCTTCTGGATTCCGGCTCGGACGTGGTCCTCCTCACGAGCGCCTTCGCCAGAGATCTCGGGCTCAAACCCGTGGCCACGGCCGAGTATCTGGGCCTGGGCTACAAGGGCGCCATGAAATCCGGGTGGGTGGTGATACCCGCGCTGAAAGTGGGAGAGCTGGAGTTCAAGAACGTTCCCGCCATGATCATCGACAAGGATACGGACTTCTGGAAAGAGCTGGGGGGCATCCTGCCCCTCTCCATGTTCCGCCGCCACGCCATTCTCTACGACCGCCGCCACGAAAAGCTCACCCTCTACCCCGCGGGCACCAAACCCGAATCGGTCCTGGGCGGCACGTTCTTTTCCCTCAAGTCGCTCTGGTTCAACGGCCAGCCCTTCGTCCTGGCGCAGATCAAAGGCCGGCCCAATCTCCCGTGCCTCGTGGACACGGGGGCGTCCTCCACTTACCTGGCCGCCGAGTTCGCCCAGACGCTGGGCGTCAAAGTCAACTCGGGCAAGTATGCGAACCAGTACTCCCAAGGGATGTCCGGCGGGTTCTCCAGCGGTACCGCCGAACAGGTGGAGATCCAACTGGGAGCCGCGCGCTTTCAGCTCCCCACGGTTCTGGTGACGTCTCTCGGCCAGAACGACGCCATGCCCTGCTATGGCATCGTGGGGAGGGACATCCTGGATAATTTCCAGGTGTTCTTCGACTACCCGGGCAACGCCCTTGCCATCAAGGCCTACGATCGTTAACCGTCCAGGTCGCCCGACAGCTCTTCACGCAGGAGGCCCGGTGTCTCCACCTCGCAGGCCGCCGCGGCGTGCTTGGACCCGAAGTACAGGGGCTCGCCGGCCCTGAGCCGCCGTACGGCCTCCGCGGGCAGCGTGAACGTCAGGTAGTGCACGGTGCTGGTGTAGTCCTCGCGGCTGCGGCCCTCCTCGCCCGCGGCCCGGACTTCGAGGCCGCCAATCCTGGCGAAAATGCTGTGCTCCACACCCACGAGGGTGGGAAGCATCTTCTTCAGCAGTCCCTCTTCGGGGATCTCGATGTAGAGGGTGGCTTTCCACTCGCTCCCGCTGGGGACCAGAGGCCCATACGTGTCGAGTTCGCCCTGAAGGGCCGCATCTTCCACCATGCGCTCGGCACGCGCCATTTCCTGCACTTGATACCAGACGGTGCGCCTGTTTTCAAACAGGAGGGTGAGGAACCCGTTGAGGGGCAGGCGCCGGCGGGCTTTGATCTCCATCATTTCGGCGCGGACAGCCTGGCGCTGCTTCTCGTATTGGACCAAGTCGAGGAGATCGGACAGTTCAAGGGATTTCATTGGGGCGGCTCCGAATGGGGGACATGGGGACTGGCAAGGCTTCCGGCCTGTCCTTTGCTTTTCACTTTTCACTTTTTACTTTTCACTTCCCACTATCCCATACGCCCTTGCCAGGAGCACGATGGGATGCTCGGGGCGCTTGCCCGTGGCATGCTCGATTTGAAGGGCGGAGAGAGGACACTCCGTGGCGATGAGGCCCTCCGCTTCCCTGACCTTGCCGAAGAGCTTGCGGCCCGATTTCATGGAAGCTTCGTAGGTTTCGGTGCGGATGCCGTACGTGCCGTCGTGGCCCGAGCAGGCATCCATCAGTTTGACCTGGGTCCCCGGCAGGGCGGCCAGGAGGTCGCGCCCCTTGAATCCCACGCCCATCTGCTTCAGGTGGCAGGGCAGGTGGTAGGCCACGTCGCCCAGGGCCTCGGGCTCGCTCTTGGGCCAGAGCCCACGCTTCTTGAGGGACGCCAGGTAGTCGAAAAGATCCTTCGTGGCCGAGGCCACGGCCTTGGCCTCGTCTCCGGGAACCAAAAGGGGATACTCCGTGGCCATCATCATGGCGCACGAGGAAACAGGCGCGAGGATAGGCAGCCCCTGCTTGGCGTAAGGTGCCAGGAGCGCCACGTTCTTCCTCGCCTTGGCGGCCGAAGCCTGGATGTCTCCGATGTCAAACGCGGGAATGCCGCAGCACTCCTGGCCTTCGGGCAGAACCACCTCAACCCCGCACGCGGCGAGAAACGCCACGAGGGCCTCCCCCAGTCCAGGATAGTTGCCGTCCACCAGGCACGTGGTGAAGAGGACCGCCCGATCCGAGGGAGTTTCGATCTTGGGCATTTTCTTGAAGAGCTGGCCGAAGGATCGGGAGGCCACGGGCGGAAGGGGCGCCTCGGGATGGATGCCCAGTGCCCAGGAGAGAACGTGGCGGGCCGGCTTGAAGCGGTTGACGGCGTTGGCCAAGGGCGCCAGCGGTCTGGACCGGCGATTGAGGGCCGCGGGATCGGCGAGGATCCTTTTCGCCATCCCGGCCCCGCCCTTTTTAAAGTGCACCGCTTTGTGGCGGAGGGCCAGGTGGGGGAAGTCGAGGTGGAACTCATGGGGCGGCGTGTAGGGGCATTTGGAGTAGCACAGCTTGCAGTAGTAGCAGGCGTCCATCACTTCGTGCATCTCCCCCTCGGCCAGGTCGTGGGCGGTGACGTCCCGCTCGTCGATGCGGCTGAAGAGGAAGTCGAAGGAGGGGCAGAGGGCGGCGCAGAGCCGGCACCCGTTGCACACGTCGAACACCCGCCGCTCCTCCGCCGCCAAGTCCGCTTCATCGTAAAAGGACGGCGAGGAGGGATTGAAGACGTACTCCTTGATTCCACCGAGGCCATGGACTGACATCTCGCATCCCCCTGCATGGTGATCACGAGTTCGGGTGAGGGGCGGCCAGGTGATCAGGCAATCAAATCCCGCAGCCTGATCACCTGTCACCCGATCACATCACGCCTCACTTAACCTCGTCCAGCGCCTTCTGAAATCGCCCCGCATGGGCACGTTCGGCCTTGGCCAAGGTTTCGAACCAGTCGGCCACCTCGCCGAATCCTTCTTCTCGGGCGGTGCGGGCGAAGCCCGGGTACATTTCCGTGTACTCGTAGGTTTCACCGGCCACCGCCGCCACGAGGTTGGATTTGGTGTCGCCCACGGGCTTGCCCGTGGCGGGATCGCCCACTTCCGCGATGTAATCCATGTGGCCGAAGGCGTGGCCCGTCTCACCCTCTCCCGTGGACCGGAAGACGGCGGCCACGTCGGGGAAGCCCTCCACGTCCGCCTGACGGGCGAAGTAGAGGTAGCGGCGATTGGCCTGGGATTCTCCGGAGAAGGCGTGGAGCAGGTTGTCGTGGGTCTTGGTTCCTTGAAGCTTGGGCATGGCGATCCTCCTTGTCTAGGACTCAAACGGATGGGGGCCCCTGGCGCAGGCGGCGCAGATCCCCCGGACAGTAATCTCCCAAACGCCGGGACGAAATCCCTCCGGGAGGGCTAGATCACAGCGGTCCCCTTCCTGGATGGCCACGTCCCAGACACGATTGCACCGGTTACACGTCACATGGTAATGCGGGTCCAAGTTGGCGTCAAAGCGATCAGGACCGCCGTCCAGGCTCAGGCGCCGCACCTGCCCTCCGGCCACAAGGATCGTCAGGTTCCTGTACAAGTTGGACGTGCTGGCGGCGTGGCCGCTGCGGGAGAGAGCTTCGGCGATTCGCTCCGCCGTCGGGTGCTCGCCCGTGCTTCGAAGAAAATCCAGAATGAGATGCCGTTGCAGTGAATGACCTTGCATGTTAGGAACCCTTCCGACACTGGTTCCTAACTTCCCGAACTCCGCCCTTATTCCTGGTGCAGCGGACGCCCCCTTACAGCCACTTCTTGCGCCTGAAAAAGAGGAGCATGCCCAGGGCCGTGGCGGCCATCACCACGAGGGCGGCGAGGTACCCGAAGCGCCACCGCAGTTCGGGCATGTTCCAGGGGGAGGCCTCGGTGTTGAAGTTCATGCCGTAGAGGCCCGCGATGAAGGTGAGGGGAATGAAGATGGTGGCGATGATGGTGAGGACCTTCATGACCTCGTTCATGCGGTTGGAGAGGCTGCTCAGGTACATGTCCAGCATGCCCGAAGCCATGTCCCTGAAGGTCTCGATGATGTCAATGACCTGGATCGTGTGGTCGTACACGTCCCGCAGGTAGAGCTTGGTCGCGTCCTGAACCAGGGGCGACTCGCTCCGGCTGAGGGCTGACACCACCTCTCGCAGGGGCCACACGGACTTTCGGAGGAAGATGAGAGCGTGCTTGAGCTTGTACACCTCGCGCAGGACCTCGGGGCCCGGATTGAGCACGAGCTGCTCCTCCAGCGACTCCACGGCTTCGCCCGTGGTCTCGAGGGTCACGAAGTAGTTGTCCACGACCGTGTCGATGAGGGAGTAGGCCAGGTAGTCGGCCCCCATCTTCCGCGTGCGTCCCGTGCCCGCGCGGAGGCGCTCGCGCACTCCGTCGAAGAGGGGCAGACCCTTCTCCACGAAGGAGAGGACCCAGTTGTTCCCCACCACCAGGCTCACCTGCTCCGAAACCGCCTCACCGGCCTGTCCGTTGGGTAGAAACATCTTGAGGACGACGAACAGGTAGGCGCCGTAGTCCTCGAACTTGGGCCGCTGGTCCGTGTTGAGCAAGTCTTCCTGCGTGAGGGGATGGAGGCCGAAGCCCTCGCCCAGGCGCCTCACCACGTCCACGTCCAGGCCTTCCACGTGAATCCACGAGACCGCGGGGGTGTCCTTGAGCCCCACGGCACCCTCCACGCTCAGGTTCCTCGCCTCCCGGCACGACGCCTCGTCATAGTCCAGCCCGATGATCTGTACGGGCTCGTGATGCTGGTCTCCGATGAGGACGAGGGACCCCGGCGGCAGGCCGGCCTTCTTGGAGCGTTTCTTCATCCGGTGCTTCATGAGGGACCCCCATCCATCCTGCGCCCACCCTCTCCAGGCTCAAGGGTGGTATGATAGCGGGCTTAGGACGTACCGTCCAGGAGGGTCTCATGGAGTCAACGTTCCGACGCTCATTCCTCGCAGCAACCGTGTTCGCCCTGGCCTTCGCCTCCTTCCCCGCCGCCGCCAACGACCAGAAGCCGCCCGCTTCCGTTCTCAAAGGGGCTGCCGACGAGGAAGGGAACACGCAGGGCCGCGTGCCCTTCATCCCCGACACGGACCCCGTCTTTGCCGGGAACCAGCAAGGGATCAAGGACCTGGCCAAGATGATCCGCGGGGGCTACGCGCAGAAGCCGCTCATCCGGCTTTACGAGCGCCTGTACCCGCGGCTTTTTCCCTTTGACCATCCGTTTCAGCCCAGGCCCGCCGTGGCCGTGGCGGGGGCGAGGCGCCCCGAGTCGTCCTCCGTCTGGTCCTTCGTGGGACCCACCAACATCCCCGGACGCATGACGGCCCTGGTGCGCCATCCCTCCGATCCCAAGACGCTCTATGTCGGCGCCGCCGACGGCGGCGTCTGGAAGACGACCGACGCCGGAACCACGTGGACGTCCCTCTCCGACGGCCTCCACACCCTCTCCATCGGCAGCATCGCCATGAATCCCAAGAACCCGTCCGAGGTGTGGGCCGGCACCGGCGAGGGCAATTTTGCCGTTGACAACTATCCGGGCGGGTACCTCTACCACACCACCGACGGCGGAGCCACGTGGACCACCGTGACCCATACCATGGGAGACCTGCGCGGCTTGGCCGTGAAGCCCGACACCCCCTCCATTCTCTTCGCGGCGGGCGGCTACGGCATCTTCCGCTCCACCGACAGCGGGGCCACGTGGGCCCCGGCCTCGGGGATCCCCGCGGGAGTGGGAACCGAGGTCCTCGTGGATCCTTCAACGCCGAACACCGTCTACGCGGCCCTGGGCAACATCCGGGGCAGCGCCAACAACGGCCTGTATAAAAGCACCGACGGCGGCGCGTCCTTCTCCAGGCTCACCGGCTTCCCCTCCACCAACTTGGGGCGCATCTCCGTCGCCCTCGCCGCCTCCCAGACCTCGACCCTGTACGCCGCCATCCAAGACTCTTCCACCTTCCTGCTTCAGGGAGTCTACAAGAGCACC
>JAKBES010000332.1 GCA_021833665.1 Acidobacteriota bacterium | reverse complement strand
ATCCTTATGAAAATTTTCATTCCTGGCCGCTAGAGAAACAGCTTCGGACTGCCACTCTAGTATTGCGAATGGAGTATCAAAAGGATGGCAATAGGTACAAATCTATTATTCGAGAGGTAATCAAACAAAATGCCGACACCAAATTTTATTATAAAATTGGTGATGAATTCCCAGAACTCAGCATGATGCAGGAAAAGGATTGCGTTTATGGAGATGGCCAAATTGCTTTCCTGGTTGGTTCGCCAGCGGAGATGCGTTATGCAACCTCATATTCCAACAATAAGCTTTCCGCTTTGGGGGGAATGCCATTAGATGACCTTAAACAATTGGCTAAAAAGGTCTCCTCGAATCCATCTTAATCATGTGGGTGAAGGATAATGATTCACTAAATCAATTTCACAAATTGTTTTGTTTGTGTTGAGCACCACTCCATGACCCCATCTCTCGCTCGGAAAATATGGCTTTCATTCGCTTGGCGGTTTGTTCTTTGGACTTTTTTTAATACTTTTCTCCTCGATTTTTTTTATGATTCTTTCGCTTCCTGGGTTTTCCGGACACCAACTCCCCCCAGGTGGATTCATTCGTCGGTTTATGCTCTCGTAGTGTTGTTTACAAGCTATTGGGCTCTTAGGTGGGCGTTGACGGCCAATATTAAACACTTTGATAACAGGGTTTGACCTAGGCTTCTTTCTGGTTTTTCATCCACGTCTGTCGGAGTTCGGTTGAAGACCCTCCCGCTTTCCGGCAGTAATCGAAAGGGGCTCCGGCCCCTTTTCTGTTCTTTCTCCCTGCCGTTTGTCCCGGTCGTGAGCCCCCCCGTGAGCACGGGGGCTCATGACCGGGCGCAAGCGACCCGCTTGTTTCGTGTGTTTCCGGCAAGCGTGCGTGACTGCGTAGTCTGACGATCGATAGCCTCGTGGGATCAGTGGAGACCCCATGAGGAAGCCGCAGAAGGACCTCTCTCCGGAGCAACTGGAACCGTTGCGCCAACAGATCCAGGAATGGCGAAAGGAACGGAAGGGTCCCGGGCCGATGCCCGAGGAACTCTGGTCCGGTGCGGTGGGTCTGGCCAAGGCGTTCGGTGTATGTCCCATCGCCCGGGCCCTGCCGCTCGACTACACCTCCCTGCGCAAGCGGGTCGAAAAGCACCCCGAAACCGGCCTGGTGAAGCCCACCTTCGTCCAGTTGCCCGCAACCATGGCGCCGGCGGCACCACCGCCCACCACCATCGAGATCTCGGCCCGTGACGGTGCGCGGATGCTTATCCACCTGGAGGCCGGGCGCGGCATGGAGGCCGCCAGCATCGTGGCCGCCTTCCTGGGGAGCCGCGGTTGATCCAGATCACCCCGCAGATGCGGATTCTGGTGGCGGTCGAGCCGGTGGACTTCCGGCGCGGGATCGACGGCCTGGCGCAGGTCTGCCGGGAGGTCCTGGCGGCAGATCCCTTCTCCGGCACGGTGTTCGTCTTTCGGGGCCGGTCGGGCACTTCGATCAAGCTGCTGACCTTTGATGGCCAGGGCTACTGGCTTTGCCAGAAGCGGCTGTCCAAGGGACGGTTCCGGTGGTGGCCGGCCAAGGCGGGAACGGCCTCTGCGAAGCTCCTCGCCCACGAATTGCAGGTGCTGATCTGCGGGGGCGACCCTCGGGGTGCCAAGGTTCCTCCAGCCTGGCGCCCCCTGGGGCACCATCCCGAAGCGCATCAATCTAAAATATTGTCATAATTCGATTTAAATTCGCTTGTACGATTTCAGGATGGGCTCAAATTTAGGTTATGGGCCAGCACAAGCAGCGCAAGAAGGCGGCACCGCCTCCCCAGCGTCCGGAACTCTGGTTCCGGGAAGTCTCTGCGGAGAAACTGCGCAATGACTTGGTCAAACTCCGCGAGATTGCGGGTGAAGGCGAGATGTACGATGACTTCCGGATGCTCGTCGAAACCATGCTCGTCGCCCGTGATGAGGCAGGCAGGAAGGATGTCAGTCTCGATCGCCTGAAGTATCTGTTTTTCGGCCCGAAAACCGAGTCGTTCGCGGCGGTGTGCAAGGAGGCCATGGAAAGCCAGGCAGGCCGTCCCAAGGAGAAGCGGGAGAAGGCAAAGGGGCATGGGCGCAATGGCGCAGCGGACTTCCCCAAGGCCAAGCGGATTCCGGTGGCCCTGGAAGGCGAGGGCAGCGAGGAGCATTGTCCGTTCTGCCCCAACGGCAAGGTCTATCCCCTGAAGGAGCCCTCGCCCCTGCTGCGCATCACGGGGGTGGCTCCGATCCAGGCGTCCGTCTACGAATTGGAACGCCGCCGGTGCAATCTCTGCGGCCAGGTGTTCACCGCCAAGGCGCCGGCGAGCGCGGGCGACGAGAAATACGACGTCAGCGTGGGTGCCCTGCTGGGGCTGCTGCGGTATGGGGCTGGCCTGCCCATGAATCGTCTGGAGCGGCTCCAGCTTGCGTTCGGGATCCCACTGCCGGCCTCGACCCAATGGGAACTCCTGCTCAAGGCGGCGGGCCTGCTGACCCCGGCCTACGCGGAGCTCACCCGGCAGGCCGCCCAGGGCGAAGTGCTGTTCAACGACGACACGGGCATGCGCATCCTGGAGAAAGCCCCCCTGGAGCGCAAGGCGACCTACACCACCTCCATTCTGTCCCGGACCATGGACTACCGGATCGCCCTGTTCATCACGGGCCACCACCACGCCGGGGAGAATCTGGAGGCCGTCCTGAAGCACCGGGCCGAGTGCCTCTCGGCCCCCATCCAGATGTGCGACGCGCTGGCCGCCAACACCGTGGGAGAGGCGGGGGACCTTAACACCATCCTGGCCCACTGCCTGGCCCACGCCCGCCGCCGGTTCGTTGAGATCGAGGGCAAATTTCCGGAAGAGGTCGAGCACCTGCTGGGCCGGCTGAAGGTGGTCTATCAGAACGATGCCCGGACTAAGCGGGAGGGGATGGACCCGCAGGCCCGGCTGGCCTTCCACCAGCGGGAGAGCGGCCCGATCATGCTGGGACTGGAAGCCTGGCTGCGGGACCAGATCGAAGGCGCAAAGACGGAGCCCAACTCCGGACTGGGACAGGCCATCACCTACATGCGCAAGCATTGGAAGGAACTCACCCTGTTCCTGCGTGAACCCGGCGCCCCGCTGGACAACAACCTATGCGAGGCCAGCCTGAAGCGGGCCATCATGCACCGGAAGAACTCCCTGTTCTACCGGTCGGCCACGGGAGCCCGGGCCGGGGACACGTTCATGAGCCTGATCCACTCGGCGGAACTGAATGGGGTGGAGCCATTCGAGTATCTGATCGAGTTGCTGAAGCACGCTGAGGAGGTCGACCGGGATCCGGCCAAGTGGATGCCCTGGAACTATCCGGCGGCACCGGCTTCGGGCTGATGGGGACCCGAAATTGGGCGGATTTGGTTGAGCCGTGTGCGCTCAGGTGCGCCTAAAACTCGGATTTCAGCGAACGACGCTCAGATCGGACACCCGTGCCGGAAACACACCTTGTTTCATGCGGTCTTTGAAAGCTCGAATGGGTCGAATCCTTCCACGGACACCCCGCGTTCCGGGAGCGTGCCAGACGCTTTTCCTGGCGCGATCCTGGAGGGGTGAGCCGGTCCATGTGCTCAAGATCTCCTTCTTATTCGCCGAATGAACGCAGGCCAAAATGGAAACAAGGATGAGCAACGCGAATCAGCCAGTTTCCAAATTGGCCGGGAATGGATGCGAACCGTCCGGATGATTTTGCACCTGAAGACCTCCCCCGTTAGGGGGTGGGCGTAGGGTGCTTCTTTC
>JAKBES010000331.1 GCA_021833665.1 Acidobacteriota bacterium | reverse complement strand
CCGCTACACTGTCCCTCAGGAGGCTCCGTCCATGGGACTTCAAAGCGACAAATTCACCCTGCAGGGCAACGTCCAGCCCTGGCGGTGCGACCTGTGCGAGGCCGCCTTCGAGCCGGACCTCAAGGGAATCTGCGCCGGCTGCGGGCGGATCATCTGCCCCGGTCATCGCATCTCTCGCGAAAACCCGAGGGCTCTTGGCGGGACCGAATCGGTTTGTCCCTCGTGCGCGGGCTCCCAGGACGGTCCGTGAGCGCCTCCGGGCCCGGGAAGGCCAGGTGGCTCCTGGCGCTCGGGCTCGCGAGCATCTCCTTCGCCTCCATCCTCGTCCGGTACTGCGCCGCTCCCGCCCTGGTCATCGGCTTCTACCGGGAGCTCATGGCCTCCGTGGTGCTCCTGCCGGTGATCCTGCTCAGGCTCAGGCAGGAGCCCTGGGAGGGCGGGGTGCAGAAGCGCCTGCTGCCCTACACTCTCGGATCGGGGGCCATCCTCGGGCTCCACTTCGCCTGCTGGATCGGCGCCGTCCAGCTCACCACCGTGGCCTCGGCCCTTCTGGTCATGTCCATCCAGCCCGTCTGGGCCGCCGTGCTCGGGTACCTCTTCTTGAAGGAGGCCGTGCCCCGGAAAGGGGTCTTCGCCATCGGCGTGGCGCTGGCCGGGGTGGCCCTCATCGCGTGGGGGGATGGGGGCCGTGGCGCGGCGAGCCTCCTGGGCGACGGTCTGGCGCTGGTTTCGGGCCTCGCCGCCGCCGCCTACCTCACCGTGGGGCGCCACCTGCGCCGGCGCCTGCCGCTCCTTCACTACCTGTTCACCGTCTATGCCGCCTCGGCATTTTTCCTGGGTCTCGCGGCGGTCTTCGCGGGAGAGCCCATGACGGGGTTCGATGGCCGGACCTGGATCATGTTCGGCTTCCTGGCCCTCTTCCCGTCGGTTCTGGGGCACAGCCTCGTCAACTACGCCATCCGTCACATGGAGTCCTATCGCGTCAACCTGTCCATCCTGGTGGAACCGGTAGTTTCCACCGCACTGGCCGCCGTGCTCTTCGCCGAGATTCCAGGGCCGCGCTTTTACATGGGGGCCTTGTTCGTGCTCGCGGGGGTGGTCGCGGCCCTGTGGCGCAACGGACCCCAAGCCCCGCCCAGCCAAAGGGGTGCCGAGCGCCTTGAGGTGCCGAGGAGGCAATGTTAGGAGGCTGGCCCCGTCAGCGTTTTCACGAAGGCCAGGACCTCGGCCTCGTGGTGGCTCACGTCTACTCCGCGCCAGATCTTCCGGATGATCCCCTCGCGGCCGATCACGAACGTGGATCGGTCAAGTCCCAGGGCCGTCTTGCCGAAAAGGCTCCCCTTCTTCCACGATCCGTATTCGGTGATGATCTTGCCTTCGGGGTCGGACAGGAGCGGAAAGTTCAGACTGTATTTCTTGGTGAAGGCGTGATGGGAGTCCAAGGAGTCCTTGCTGACGCCCAGGACCACCGCGCCCAAGGCCTGAAGCTGGGCCTGGCCGTCCCGGAAAGAGCATGCCTCCTTCGTGCAGTGCGGCGTGTTGTCCTTGGGGTAGAAATAGAGAACGACGACCTTCCCTTTGAAGTCGTGAAGGGAGACGGTCCCACCTTCGGAGGAAGGGGCCGTGAAATCGGGTGCCGGCATGCCGGCCTTGAGTTCTGCCTGGGCCACGGGGGACTCCTTATCGCCGCTTTGAGCCCACGGCCCCGAGAGGGCCGTCAAGGCCAGGAGGGAGACACCGAGGGCCGCTTCCACGCTCAGGGGGAATTTCAAGGAGCCCTCCTTCATTTGGCCAAACCGCCTGCGCGCGCTAGCCATTCCCGCCAGGCGAAGGGGAGGCGGGTGTTGGGTGAAAGGGCCCATTCAGAGGGAATGGGCTGGGCGATCCGGCCGGGTCCCTCGGAAGAAGCACCAATTCGGCGTATACTTCGGCCTGCCTTTTTTTAGGAGGGGTTATGAAAACGTTTTCGATCAAAGTCGACCCCCTGACGGGAGAAGACTATTACGAGGTCTATCTCCGAGGCCGCGCCCTCATGAACGATCCCCATCTCAACAAAGGTTCGGCTTTCACGCCGGAGGAGAGGTTGAGCCTGGACCTGGACGGCCTGCTGCGGTCGGGGGTGTCCTCCATGGACTCGCAGCTCGAGCGCGGCCTGGAGTCCTACAGGCGCAAGCCCGACGACCTGGAGCGCTATCTCTTTCTCATCGGGCTCCAGGACCGGAGCGAACCGCTTTTCTACAGGCTTCTCGTGGACAACCTGCCCGAGATGGTTCCCGTCGTTTACACGCCTACGGTGGGCCAGGCCTGCCTCCAGCTCAGCCACATTCAGCGGCGCTTCAGGGGCATCTACATCAATCCCGAGAACATCGCCAACATCGACCACATCCTCCAGAGCGTCTCCTTGCCTCAGGTGAACCTCATCGTCGTTACGGACGGCGAGAGGATCCTCGGGCTGGGTGATCTGGGATCGGACGGCATGGGCATTCCCGTGGGCAAGGTGAGCCTCTACGTGGCCGCCGGCGGGCTCCACCCCGCCGTTTGCCTGCCCATGTCCCTGGATGTAGGGACGAACAACGAGCGCCTCCTCAAGGACCCGCTGTACCTGGGCTACCGGCATCCGCGCCTGAGGGGCGCGGAGTATGAAGATTTCATCGAGAAGTTCGTCCTGGGGATCCGCAGGAACTTCCCGGACGCCCTCCTGCAGTGGGAGGACTTCGCCAAGCAGACGGCCTTCAAGAACCTGGAGCGCTACCGGAGCCGCATTCCTTCCTTCAACGACGACATTCAAGGGACGGGTGCCACGGCCCTGAGCGTGCTCATGACGGCCATGCGCATCAAGAAGAGCTCCTTCAAGGAGCAGCGGTACGTCATCGTGGGCTTGGGCCAAGCGGGCACGGGCATAGGGCTGAACATCCGCGCAGCCCTGAAGCAGGAGGGCCTCTCCGAGGAGGACATCCGGGCGCGCATCTTCGCCGTGGAGCAGCAGGGCCTCCTGATGGAGGACGACCCCAAACTGGAAGGCCCGCAGCGGCCCTTCGCCCAGCCCCGGGCCTCCGTCGAAGGCTGGACGCTCGACGCCCCCGGGACCATCACCCTCCAGGACGTGGTTCGCAACGCAAAACCCACGGTGCTCATCGGCGTCACGGCCAAGCGCGGCCTCTTCAGTCCAGCGATTCTCGCCGAGGTGGCCAAACACACGGAGCGCCCCATCATCCTGGCCCTATCCAACCCCACGGCCAAGACCGAGTGCACCCCCATGGAAGTGGCCCAGGCCACGGACGGGCGGGGCCTCATAGCCACGGGAAGCCCCTTCGATCCCCTGGAATGGAAGGGCCGGACCCTGTACGCCTCCCAGTGCAACAACATGTATATCTTCCCAGGCCTGGGACTCGGGGCCCTGGTGGCCAAGGCGACGAAGGTGACGGACGCCATGTTCCTTGCCGGGAGCCGGGCCATCAGCGCTCTCATCACGCCCGAGCAGGAGGCCCAGGGCAAGCTCCTGCCGGAGATGAAGGACATACGGCACGTATCCGCCGCCGTTGCCAAGGCCGTGGCCATCGAGGCGCGCGATTCGGGCCTGGGCCGGCTGGTGGACGACCGCACCTATGAACGGCTCATCGCCAGAGCCCAGTGGGATCCACAGTACACTCCCTACCGTCCCGGACCTCTGGCGCGGTAGCCCCCGGCACGGGGCAAGGGCAAGGATGCGAAGAAGGTGATGGCCTTCTGGCTACAAACCGGAAGATCTTGGCGTCCAGGACTCCTCGGGCACGCCTGTTGGA
>JAKBES010000330.1 GCA_021833665.1 Acidobacteriota bacterium | reverse complement strand
AGCGGAGTAGCGCGCCGGCCGTGGGCGAGGTGTAGGCCACGTCCAGGCCGATGATCCCGGGGTTGTGCCACTCGATCTCGAAGGGCTTCACGAGGATGTCCTTGGCCTCGAATGGGTAGATCAGGCCGGTGGCCATGGATGGCAGACCCGTCCGGCGCGCCTTGACCTCGTGGGGCAAGAGGCCCACCGACATCTGCCGCTTGTCCTCTTCGGAAAGGTGGGGCACATCATCCCAGCCGATGACGATCCGCCGGACCACCGTTCCATCCTTCTCGTACAGAAGGAACTTCGCCAGGCTCGTGAGGCCCTTCAGTGGGGTGAAGGTCACGAGCATGATGCCCTTCACGGTCATGGCGCGCAGGCGGCATTCCGTGAAAACCGCGTGGTCGCACTCCTCGTCAATCCAGGTCACATCACGGCTGGGGCCCATGAAAGCTTCATACCCCTGCTCGTTCACCATGAACTCGAGGACGCTGATTCCGCCGGTCGGGACGTGGCGCACCCACACCTTGTCCACCACATCCGAGACGCCCTGGGTCATGGACTTGTCCACGATCAGGTCCTTGGGAATCATCCCGCTCCCAAGCGCGGTTCTCAGGTCTCCCAGGAGTTCGACCTGCATCACCTCACGCAGCTGCTTGTAGTTCACAGCCACGCAGCGGGCCTTAATCGCCTTGTAGAACCTGCGGCCCGTCCACCAGGCCGGGTACATTCCCGTCAGGTGGCAGGTCATCTCGTAGGCCGCCGTGAGCGTCTTCCCCACGCGGTTCCCGCCGAAGATCGTCTTGACCGGGACGCTCCAGTTCAGCCACTCGGCCTGCTTGGGGTAGGGGGTGTAGAGTTCCCACTTCCTGAAGCTGTCCCGGCGCTCCTTCTCGGCAACCAGGGCCAGGTATTCATCCCGTGGGTCAAGGACCTCTGCCTCTTTGAACTTCGGCTGCGGGCGCTGGGTCGTCGTCATGGCGTGCCGCCTGCATCGCCACGGCCCATCAATTCATCCCCCAGGGCGCCCGGATCCTGGAACGGGAGCGGCTCAACCGGAGCAGGAAGCGCCGGGGGAAGCACCTGCCCATCCAAAACCAGACCGTCTTCCGTGTCGGGCACAACCAGTAGTTCCCTCACCTTCGGGTTCCGACGGAGGGCAGCCATCTTCTCCAGCAGCGCCTCATCCGACAGGCTCTCGAAGAAGTGGTGATGGCTGTTGGTGGTCTCGATGTCCACCTTCTCGCGCAGCCCCTTGTTCACAGTCCGCGGCAGCACGGTGCTCGTGAACTTCAACCGGAGCTTCAGGATCTCGAGCTGGGCCTTGCTGAGCTCCTTCCCGGCGTTCAGGTCCCAGATCATGGTTTCCAGCAGCCGCTCCTGCCTGGCATGACGCCACCGGTCAATGGCCGCCCCAAAGAACGGATCCTCCTCCACCCACGCATGCACCACTTCCAGGCTGGGCCACCACCGCGGTTCCTCGGGCCGCTCCGCCCGCTTCAGGTCCACCACGGCCACCAGAGAATCCATCTGCTCCAGCAGGTCTAAGATGTCCCGCTTGAGTTCAGCCGTGGTCTTCTCCCCACCCTCCCACAGCACCAGGCCGGCATCCTCCACCAGCGTCCGGGTCCGCATGGCTTCCCCGTGAACCATCCACGGCCGCTGGACACCCCCCACCATCGGCCCACGGGAAATGGGCGGCGGTAGGTCCACGGTAGGCGTGTGCATACCATCGTCCTGGGCCCTGGCCCCGCCCTTCCTTCCGCCCTTCTTGGCGGATGTCTTCCCTTCGGAAGCGTCCATCATCCCCAAAGAGTGCGTAAAAAAACCCGGCCTGTAAAGCCGGGTCTCTTTGTTTCGAAAGGTTTGACTGTGAAATACTTTTCAGTGATGTTTCACAGAGCCTCGTGGATCAACCCTCCAAGGTCTGCATGAGACGGGTTTTCAGATCCTTGCTCGTCTCGATCTGGATGATCCACCGAGCGTCCACCCGCTGGAGCTTCCCCTTGCTCGGGACGAAGATCTTCCGCACCGCCCGACGATGGGCGTGGATCGTCCCGAAGCCCCGCAGCTCCACCCGCTTCCCAGCCTGAACCGCGGCCTCGATCACCCACAGAACCTCGTTCAGGACTTCCTCCGCACGCGGCCTGGAGATGTCGAACCCCGCAGCCTTCAGGTTCTTCGACACCTCACCCGCTACCTGCTTCCGGCCCAAACCCCGGCCCGGAAACCGCTCCTTGAAACTCGCCAGATCCTGCAAACCCATTCGACACCCTCCTGTGAAATTAGGGGGCCTCTACCCCCACTGGTTAGCCCCAAGCATGCGGCTTAAACTCCCAACATTCAAGCCCGACACCTTGATTTAATTGGTGGTTTTCATGGTTGTTTCTAAGGTGGCGATAAATGTTTCCGGTGGAAATACATGATGATTCCTTGGAAACACCAGGGGCGTTCTGGAAAGGGAAAGGGAAAAGGAAAGGGAAAGGAGTAAAAGCATTGGCACCCTCACGGGTGCCGCTTCACCTCCTTTTCCGCCTCCTAGGCCCGATTTTTTGGTTCGCCAGCATAGGGAAGGGGATCTTAAAATTCAAGATGGCGGGGGGTGCGGGCCCACATAGGGGGGGGTCGCGGCGGGAGGCGAGGCGGATGGCCCCGGTCGGCCCCGCCCGCGGTCGCCAGGTCCGCCTGCCTGGTTGTGCCTGATCGCCTGCCCTGTGCCTGCCGGTGCTGGTGCGCTCCGCCCCTCCCTGGTGGTCGCCTAGGGGGGGATCGCCGGAGCGGCTGGCTGTACCCCCCCAGGAAAATCGGAAACCAGGGCGATCTGATATGTAATCAGTGGGGTCATACCAGCGAAACCCAATAAACACGGGCAATTCGATCATCGAGGGCGCGGACTGCCTCCACTGTGCCTCCAGGGATTGCCTCCAGGAGCTGGCTGAGGTCTGCTGGTCAGGGTCGGGTCAGGGTCAGGTCGGGGCTGATTTGACCTCAAATCGCACCCGCGTCCTACCCCTGGGCCAGGGATGCCACCCCACCTCACAGGGGAGGGCCAGAGCCGAAACAAGGGGGGTCTGGGTATGTGGTAGTGGCCCGGAGACCATCCGACGCGTTCTAGGGCCCTTCTAGCGCAATCTAGGGCCGTAAACTTTTCTTACACTTTTTCACCTTTCCTTACGAACCTTACATGGCTGTAAGGTTGGTGTAAGGTTCCTGTAAGGTTGGCAACAGTGTTTGCAAAATGCGTGCCTCTGAAACACTTCTGAAACTCATTTTCCACCAATTACTTTCCATCTAGTGACCTGATTGGAGTTGCCGAGATTCCTTTGAATTGAGCCCTGGACCCTGCTCCTTGGAGCCGCCAAAGCCCAAAATTCTTTTTCAAGAGAGAGAAGATAAAGAAGAAAGAGAAGATAAATATATATGAAATACTAAAGAATATATTATCTTACTTACTTACTTACACAGAGGGGACCAGCTTCTCTTGACCTTAAAAGGGAGATCCTTTGGGGAGGTCGAGGCAGAAACTTTTTTCAGAAATGTTTCACCTACCCCTTGACGGACTATATCCACATGCCTACCGTTGGCTACTGGAGTGGGCGGAGACCCACCAGACCAAAGGAGGCACGAGATGCCCGAGATCAAAGAAGTCAAGCACACGCCGGGGCCTTGGGAGGCTTGCGGCAAGGCGGTGCATGCCGAGACAGGGCGGGAGATCGTCTTTGGCGGCCACAACACTCGCAGTGGGAGCGATGAGGAACAGAGGGCCAATGCCCGCCTGATCGCCGCCGCGCCCGAGCTGCTGGAGGCGCTGAAGGTCGCCG
>JAKBES010000329.1 GCA_021833665.1 Acidobacteriota bacterium | reverse complement strand
CGGCGCGTCCAGTTCGGACAGAAGATGGCGGACCTGGGACAACCGCCCCGGCTCGTCCTGGACCGTCACCTGGTTTCGGGCTCCGTCGACCCACACCTGGCCCCGGGGACCCAGTTCCTCGGCCACCCGTGCGGCCACGGAGCGGACATCCCGGTGTTTGAGGACGTAGGTGAGCTTCTCAATCTGTTGCGCCGCGAGCCACAGGGGCACGCTGGCCACGAGCGACCACGCCAGCCACGTTCGAAGCCTCATGTGTGGACCTCCGGTATGACCAGAACCGTCCCGCTGGCGACGGCCAGAGCGTCGCCGGTGGTGGGTGTAAACAGGGGCGAGGAGAGGGTGGGAACGTCGGCCCGCAGCGAAGGCCGGCCCCCTTCCGTGCGCGGCAGGAACCAGAAGCTGACCAGGGCCGCCAAAAAGATGGCCGCTGCGGCGGCCCAGGACCAGGCCTTGCGGCGCCGTTCGTGCTTCAGGCGGGCGTCGAGGGCGGCCATGAAGCCATCCCACTCCACCTCGGGACGTCGGGCGTGCCTGAGATCCTCGATTCTCATGCCTCAATCCCCAAGGCCGCCAGGGCCTTTTCGAGCTTTCGCCTGGCCTGCATCACTTGGTTGCGCGCGGTGCTCTCGGAGACGTCGAGGGACGAGGCCACCTGCGGGTAGTCCAATCCCTCCATGACCCTCAGGACGAAGGCGGCCCTCTCCTGGGGAGGCAGGGTGGACAGCGCGCGGTGCAGAGCCGCCTCCAGCTCCAGAACTCCCATGGTCTCCTCGAGGCCCCCGGGGGCAGGAAGGAAGTCCAGCGTCCCCTCCGCTGCCTGACGGGCTTTCGTCTCCTCGCGCCGCAAGTGATCCAGCGCGCGGTTCACGCATGTGCGCCTCAGCCAAGCCTCGGGGTTGTCGGGTCCCGAACGCGCGGGAAGGGACCACAGGGCCAAGTACGCGTCCTGCAAAATTTCGTCCGCCAGGGCTTCCCGTCCCACCATCCGCCTCACCGTCCAGAAAAGCCGCTCTCGCGTCGCCTCGACGAGCTTTCGAAAGGCCGCCTCATCACCCTTGTGGGCCGCATGGAGGAGGCCGGCGAGGAACGAGGCCGTCACTCCCCACCTTCTTGCATGACGGATGGGGAGGCATTCTGTCTAGAGCGCCGCCGAAGGATGAGGTAGGCCAGCATGGCACCCGCCGCCCCGCAGGCCGCGGCCACCACAGGCGCCCCCACGGCGAGGGGCCACCCCCACCTTTGCCAGAGCGACCCGGAGGGCGCGGCGGCTGGCGTGGCGATGAGCCACCGGCCAAGGCCGTATTCGGCCGCGAGGATGAAGGGCGCCGTGAACGGCTGCCAGATGAGCGTTCCCAAGAAAACGGTCACCCGGTTCAACCGGAAAGCGAAAGCGAAGGCCAGTGCCAGGAGGGTTTGGAAGGGCATGACGGGGAGGAAGCCGATGGCCAGGCCGAGCCCCACGGCGGCGGCCGTCCGAAGAGGAGGCTGCCCCGTGCCGGCCAGTTTGCCCCAGGCTTCACGCCAGGAAGTGGTCGTAGCCCGGTTCGGCCAGAGCTTCACGGCACCCTCCCTCTCGAAGAATCCAGAGGCCGCCCTCGCCCTGGAGGTGCCCCAAAGGATGGACGGGACCCGGCGCCCCTTCCAACTCGTTGACCCTGCCCGGATCCACCGCGAAAAGGAGGATCTGCTCCTCGCCGCCCCGGAGGGCGGTGGCCATGGCCTCGTCCCTCGGCGCCCCCGCCAAGGCCCGGTCCAGGGGAACCTTGGCCTCCTCAACCTCGGCGCCGCACCGGCTCGATTCGCACACGCGCCTCAGATCCCGTGCGAGCCCGTCCGAGACGTCCATACAGCAGGTGGCCAGGGCGCGCTCCGCCAGGAACAGGCCCATGGCCGTCTGGCTGGGCGGCCTGAAGAAGCGGTCCAGGACCGCCTGCCCCCCTTGAGCCGATGGGCCCGCGGCGTCAAAGGCGCTCAGCCGGTCTCCTGATTGGAATCGCTCCAGGGCAGCCGCGGGGCCACCCAGGGTACCAGACACGTAGAGGAGATCGCCGGGCTTGCCGCCCGAGCGCAACAGGGGAGGATGCTCCTGGAGGCCGAAGATGGTCACGGCCACGAGGAGGCGCGGGGCCCTCGTCAGGTCCCCGCCCAAGAGGTCCACGCCCTCGTGAAGCGCCAGGCCCCGGATGCCTTCGAGGAGGCCCTCCACGTACGTGTCCTCCAGCGTTTCGGGCCAGCCCAGCGTGAGAAGGAGCCCGTCGGGCGTGGCTCCCATGGCGGCAAGGTCGGAGAGGTTGGACGCCAGAGCCTTATACCCCACGGCGGCGGGAGGGGCCCAGTCCAGCTCAAAGTCCACGCCCTCCACGAGGATGTCCGCGGACACGGCCCTCCGCGCTGGCGAAAGGACGCAGGCGTCGTCTCCTGGACCCACGTCGGCCCGTGAGCGACCCCAGAGTGCCTGGATGTGCTCGATCCAGGCCTGCTCGCTTCTGTGGAGGGGAGTCACGAACGGTGGTCTCCGTTCAGGCCGTACTGCTCGATTTTGGCGTTGAGCGTATTGCGGTGCATGCCCAGCTTCCGGGCGGCGCGGCTGCGGTTGCCGTCGCACCCCAACAGGGTGCGCTCAATGTAGAGCCGCTCGATCTCGGCCTGGGCTTCCTTCCAGGTGATTCCCGAGCGGACCAAGTCTTCGATCAACTGCCTCAGGTGCCCGTTCAGGCCCGCGTTCTCCGCGAACGGATCACCGAAGGGCAACCGGCTTGCGGCCACCCTTCACCTCCCTCTCTCCCTCGTACCTCGCCGCCGGCGCGCGCCGCTTACTGGACGTCTTTGATCTGGTGCTCGTACCTTTTGGCGATCACCATCATCTGATCCTTGATGGTGAGCTTCTTCTTTTTCACCTCGGCCACGTGCAGTTCTTCGTCGGCGCTTAGGAAGCCCTTCTTGGCCAAGGCGTCCAGTTCCTGCTCGAACTCCTGGTGCTTCTCGTAGAGGCGCCGGAAGTCCGAATCCGTCTTGGCCAGATACTCCCGAACCTGCTGCGTCAACTGCATCGCATCCCTCCCTGGGCCAGCGTTCTATCGAGGCCGCATGCCGATGCGGTCCCAACGGGTCTTTCCAAAAAAGTGTCCCACCTTGTCCGCCAGGCGCCGGACCATATCCCCCGGCGAGTTCTTGAGGTAATCGTAGTCGCCCTCCTTAAAGGACCACCAGATGATCCAAGCCTTCCCGAGCACCATTCTCTCGTCGAGAGCCCCCCAGTAGCGGCTGTCCTCGCTGTTCATGCGGTTGTCGCCCATCATGAATAGGTGGCCCTTGGGGATACGGTAGGGCCCGAAGTAGGACCGCCCCATAACATCCACCCCCTTGGGGTCCTTCAGGGTCACGTCCACGCGGCCCGGCGAGGTCTCCACGTCGAACATCTCGGGCTGCTGCAGGTAGTCCGGCAGCTCGGGCACCACGGCCGGCAACTTGGGTGGTTCGACGTACGTCCCCTTGATGTCCGCGTCGAGGAGGGTGTACCCCTCCACGAGCATCTTCCCGTTCACGAAGACGTGGTTGTTCACCACTTGGACGGTGTCTCCGCCCTTGGCGATCACCCGTTTGATGAAGGGAACCTGGGGGTTGCCGGGGAACTTGAAGACCACGATGTCCCCCCGCTTGGGTTCGCGCATGGGCAGAATCGTCCGTTCCCAGCCCCAGAGGGTGGGGCCGTAGATGAAGGAGTTCACGAGGAGCCGGTCACCCACCAGGAGCGTGTCCTTCATGGAACCGGAGGGGATGTTGCTGTTCTGAAAAATCCAGGT